>CAZCBW010000013.1:0-52821 GCA_964497065.1 uncultured Candidatus Brevefilum sp.
ATTGAATCACAATTTGCGATTTTGGTCAATTAATGACTTGTTTTTCAACACTCTCTCTATTAACTATTTGACAAAGTTTTTTATTCAATATATAATGCAAATCATACTTATACGTACAACCGTACAAGTTTATAGTATTAGTATAAGCATTCATAATAAAACAGAATGAGTAAATTATTTTATATTTTGTATTAGAATGGTCATCAATGGCAGATTCTTTTGGGAAACACTATCATTAACTAACTGTTTCAGAAATTAACAAAAAATTACAAACCATTAAGGAGTTATTCATTGCCTGAAAACAATTTTGAAACACCTCTGCTTTCTCCAAACTCACCTTTAGACGACCACTCAAAGGCGTTAATAAAAGAAATCTATGAAAAAGAACAGGCTAAAGCAATGGTTCTGCCCACCGACGACCCTTTAGACCCCAAACGCCGTGCCAGGGTTGATTTCACCTGGACAGAAATGCAAGAACAGCCTGACCTCCTACTGCAAAATATAATCGTCAGTAAAGACACCCTCTTGGAGATCGCAGATTATATCGCCAGCCAGGATATCAACCGCATCTACATGACAGGCTGCGGGGATTCCACTGCAGCCATGCTGGCTGTCAGGGCTTTTCTTGAACAGCTTTTAGGCATTCAATGTGAAGTGATCCAGGCATTAGATTTCACCTATTATTATCACCGCCCTGTTGATGAACATACCCTGGTAATTACTTTAAGTTCCAGCGGCAACACAGTACGTACCGTTGAAGCCATGCTTATCGCCCGCGCTAAAGGTGCAAAAACCCTCTGCCTGAGCAATACGCCAGGTTCGCCTTTGATGGTTGAATCCACCCGCAGCATCTTGATTCATGCCGAAAGAAAAGGCTGGCCAACACAATCATCAACCGCAGCAATGATGATTCTCTATCAACTGGGGTTACGCATTGCAGAAAAATTTGGCCGGAATAATGATCTGGTCAATCACTACCAAAATGCATTACTGAGAATACCTGACATGGTCAGAAGGGTCTTGGAAAATCAAAATGATTTGATGATCGAAATCAGCCAATCAGAGGCAGAAAAACGAATTTACTTATTTGCAGGCGGCGGCCCGGCCTATGCTTCAACATTAATTGGGGCTGCAAAAGTCAAGGAATGCACACCTGACCATGCCATAGCTATTCCTTTAGAAGAATTTCATCACTATAATTCACAAAAAGCCGGAGATCCATTATTTTTAACCGTACCGGACGGCCCCAGCATCCCTCGGGCGCTGGATACTGCCCGTGAAGGGAGGCGATGGAATGGAAAAATATATTCAATCATTTCTGAAAACAATCACCTATTTGATGAGGTATCAAACAATACCATTGTGATGCCTCAAATTGATGAATACCTTTCACCATTGGTCTACACAATCCCGCTTCAGCAGTTTGCTTATCATGTGGCAATACACAAATTTAACCTTGCTGAAAAACAAGAATAACCAGGTCATACCCATTTATTTACAATGAATGAAACTAACTATAATTTCAAACACCAACTTAACAGACACAGTTCCATTCCCTTGCATCAACAATTGGAATTAGTGTTAAAAGAAAAAATTAAAGACGGCACTATTAACATAGATGAAAAGCTGCCATCTGAAAATGAACTGATGGGGTTATTTGGTGTCAGCCGCCAGGTCATTCGGCAATGTCTGACGGGCCTCAGGCACCAGGGATTAATTTATACAAAACATGGTTTGGGCAGTTTTGTCTCTCCAAAAAAGATTGACAAATCATTAGCAGCCCTACAAAGTTTCCATAAAACCATGAAAGAAAGTAATTTGGATATAAATGTGGAAATCACGACCAAAGCAATTGTCCCCACACCTGAACTGCTTTATGAACTTTTAGAAACGGACGAACCTGAATTATTCTTTTTAGAACGTGTCAGCTATCACGATAATGTGCCGATAAGCATTGTAATTTCATATTTATCTATTAACAATAATCGGCTTGATAAATTAATGAATTTTTCTGATGGTTCCTTATACGAGTTCCTCGACAAACAATTCGGAATTTCCTTTCATCAATCGTCTAACATGATCGAAGTTTATTTTGCCCAGGAATATGAATCCCAATTATTGGATGTCGCATTAGGAACGCCATTATTGGAAATATCCGGTCAATCCTATTACAATGAAAAGCCAATGGAATACTCCCGGGTGATCTACCCGGCTGCTATGGTCAGGTTCCATTTTGAAAGTCATTTAAAATCAGATACCAATACCGAAAATATCTATTCAAAAAACAATTTAAACAGGAATTACTCTGATTAAATACAGAATATCTAGCTCAAAAATATTAAATATGGAGATTAATTAATGACAATTGATTTGGTGTGCCTGGGCAATGTCACCATTGATGATACTGTCATGCCAGACGGTCTGACCAAAATGGCCTGTTTTGGCGGCGATACAATTTACGGCGCGTTATCAGCTGCACTTTGGAACGAAAACGTGCGTGTTGTTGCGCCAATTGGTGAGGATTTCCCACCTGAACATCTCAAAAAGCTAGGCGATCTAGGTTGGGATCTTGCCGGCTTACCGGTCCGCCCACTGCCTACCTCTCGCTCTTGGGTAATCTATGAGTACAACGGAGACCGAACCTGGGTAGCCAGAAGTGACCCTGATAATTTTTTCGAATTATCACCCAAACCAGAAGACCTCCCTGAGGCATATCTCGAATCCAAAGCATTCTTAATTCTTGCTATGGACCTTAAATCACAGGAAATTCTGGCAAAATACCTCCATGATCTGGGTGCGCTGGTCTGCCTGGATACACAGGAAGATAATATTGTAGGCAACCAGGATAGGGTTTTTTCAATGCTGCCAAATGTCAATATTTTCATGCCCAGCCAGACTGAAGTCCACAGGCTGCTTGGTCACGATGATTATAAACGCGCTGCCAAGGAATTTGCAGAATACGGACCAGAAGTCGTAGTTATTAAAATGGGCGAACAAGGTTCGCTCATCTATCAGAGCACAATTGGCAACTTCATTAAAGTACCATCATTTAAAACTAAAGCTGTTGACACAACCGGTGCCGGTGATTCCTATTGCGGCGGTTTTATGGGCATGTACATAAATAACCAGAACCTGCTCCATGCAGGGCTGGCAGGTGCAGTTTCCGCCTCGTTTGCGGTTGAAAAATTTGGCAACAACCGGTTGATTGAAGTAACACAGGATGAAGCCAACCAACGATTCGAAGAATTATTAGCCCAAACTGAAGAGTAATTTAATTATATTATCTGTTTGAATAACAATCATCCATTTTTTTGGTTGTTGGCATTAAACTGTCTGACCTTATCCATAAAGCGGATGATTTTTTCTTCATCCCAATACACCAAATCGCCTTTTTGAAGATGATCTTTTTTAAACGCACTGCTGACAATCACACCATCTGCAACCGACAAGATCTCGCCAATGTTTTCTTCATTGGCACTGCCACCTAATAAGATCGGCCTGTTTATGCCTGCCTGTTTAACAGTCGTGATCATTTCAAGTGATTCCTGGAAAGTTTTTCCCGTCAGGATCAGGGCATCAGCCCCAGTGCGTACAGCCCATTGCGATGCATGGGTGATCGATACTGGGAGTATCGGGTATCCCACCCGGTCATGCACATCAGCCAGGATATTTATCTTCTCACTGCCTAATAAATGGCGGAAATCATCTGCATCGACGCCGCAGCCTTCCTGTATCCCCCCAGCCTTCAACATCGCGCCGACAAAGACTTTTATCCGCACAAAACTGGCACCGACAGCATGGGCAATGGCTATCGGTCCGTAAGCGTCATGGGATTCGACAATAATACCTAGATCAATTTCTGGGAATTCAGTGCGAATCATCTTGCCTAAAGCTGACATGATGGCAATCGTTTCAGGTCTTGTAGTGCCATTCGTAGGTGTTTGATCTTGCAGCTTAACTGCTGGAACACCACCCTTTTTAAAGACGAGCATATTTTGGTAAACAAAATCTTCTAAATATGACATCGGCAATGGCTTTTTACCTTGCGGTTCTGGCAGGTGAAGTGCAACGATGATTTGGGGAATTTGATTAGTCATTTTTTCCTTTTATTGATAAATTTTATAAATTAATTTGTTAAGTATTTGATGCGCTATTAATCAGGCTTGTATAAAAGATTCAGCGATTTTGGGCAGTTAATACAATCTTTTGGATTTGGCATTGAGAAGCCGCCAATATGACTGGTAAACAAATTTTGTTTAACCAGTACCTGTGCCTGGGCAACAGCTGATTTTACCGGGTCGAGCACCGGCACATTTAATTTTTTCGACAGCGTTTTTTCCAATCCTACCAATACTGCACCAGCCAATATCAAAACCTCAGCCCCCTGTTTCCTAATTGCCTCATCTCCAGCAGTAAAAAACGCATGTTCACGCATGGCTTTATTAATTGTCAATTCGCCAACAGAAAATTCCACGGTCTCAATACTCGCAAGATGATCCATAAACCCATAATGAAAAACCAGCCGCCTCAAAACTGGCTTCAATCGAGTTAATGGGGTCAGCAGACTGAACTGATGGCCTAGTTGCACAGCTGTCACCATGGATGCTTCAGCGATACCCACTATTGGTTTTGTCGTAATGTCTCTGGCTGCATTCAAACCCGGATCGCTAAAACAAGCAATAACAAAGGCATCTGCTTCCTGGTGATATTTTGCAATTTCTTCACAAACTGCCAGGGCTGAGATCTGTCCATCCAGATAGCCCTCCACCGTTGCAGGGCCTTTCTCAGGGGTGATCATCCTGATTTCAGTTCCATTGAAAGCAGCTTCTTGAGCAGCCTTGTCAATTTCCTGGCTGACAGCTAAATTGGTGTTTCCGTTAATCACATATATTTTCATAGTCGACTCCAAATAAGGCAATACGAATATTTTGCTCGCTTTTATTGAGGATTGCCGATTTTCTTCCAGAGAGAAAGCGTCCGGGCCTGAACATCCTGTAATAGTTCAGGCTCATCAAAAAACACATGCTTGCCGTCCGAAATCAGCTTTTGCCCGTCCACAAACACCGTTTTCACATCAGAACCAAGCCCATTATGAACCAGGTTGGCTACCGGATCGACGATTGGATATAGATGTGCCTGATCGAAGTCTATTAAAACAATATCCGCTTTCTTGCCTGCTTCAAGCGATCCAATCTCTGATTCCAAACCCAAGGCCTTTGCACCATTGATCGTGGCCATCTCAAGTACATCGATCGCATTCAGTGCCTGATTGTTTTCCTCCCGCATCCTTGCAGTACACACAGCCAGGCGCAAGACTTCGATCATATCACCGGCCATGTTATCTGTGCCTAACCCGATATTGGCACCAGCTTTCTTTAGGTCCACAATCGGGGCCATCATACCGCCTTTGGAATTGCTCCCCGACTGGTGGGAGACATGAGTCTTTGTTGTAGCTAATAATGTTTTCTCATCATCATCAACAAAAATACAATGACCTGCGATCATATCCGGTCCTAGTAGACCTATCGATTCGAGATACCGCGCCACAGACAACCCGCTGCGTTCTTTAATTTGGCGAACTTCCCTGGGGCTTTGTGAATGGTGAATAACAAGCCCTTTATCCATATCATCCGCCATCGCACTAATTTTCTCCAAATAACCTGTGGAGCATGTGTCCGGTGCATGTGGACCTAAACGTGTTTTTATCCGACCGTCTTCTGCGCCTTCCCAATGCTCAATCAGCTCAATATTTTTTTGTAATAAAGCATCCCCAAGCGCTGCATCAAATTCATACCGGTTTTCAGGCACCAACACCAGGTTGGCATCATGTAATCGCTCACTGACAACAGCCCGCATCCCCAAATTCGCAAACGCCTTTGCAGCCTCATGGGCATAGATATAGTTATCCACAATACAGGTTGTGCCAAATTTTAACGCCTCTAACCCCCCTAACAGCGAGTAAGCATGACAGTCCTCTGGTGAAAGAAACACACCTTGAGGAATTTTTGGGCTGTATGCTGGTGCAACACCCATATCATCGCCAATACCGCGCAAAATCGAAAGTGCAGCATGAGTATGAATATTAACAAAGCCTGGAAATACTACGTGCCCGGGATAGGATTGTTTTTCATAAGCTTGATATCTGCCAGGCAGATCTTTCTGGTTGCCGATCCAGCTGATTCGGTCGCCCTCAATGACAAGAGAGCTGTTATGTAATACATCCCGATCTTCATTCATTGTCACAATCGTGACATCATTAATTATAAAATTCATTGCTTACCTCTAAAGATTGATCGATTCTGGTGAAAGATACATCCCATACCCAGCACCCTGCGGAAATTCCCCATTATCAAAAACAAAATTGCCGCGCACCATGGTTTTCAAAACTTTGCTGGTGATTTGCCAGCCATCAAAAGGACTCCATTTATTTTTTGTTTCCAGCTTACTGGCATCAACTTTCCACTTTTGATTGGGATCAAGCAACACCAGATCGGCATCAGCACCTATTTGAATACTGCCTTTTTGCGGATATAAACCAAATAATTTGGACGGGTTGGCGGCCATTAATTTTGCCAATCTAGATAAGGTCATTCTTCCAGCATGAACGCCATGATCAATCATCAGCGGCAAACCCAGCTCAAGCCCGTTGATGCCCGGGGCAGCTTTGCGGATATCCTCCAGCCCTTTGACCTTATCAGCAGTGGTATAGGGCGAGTGATCTGAAACCAAGCAGTCAATCTTTCCATTCAAGACTGCCTGCCACAATATTTCTTGATTTTGAACATCACGCAGCGGCGGATTGCATTTTGCATAGGGGCCATATTTTTCCAATGCCATTTCATCTAGTACCAGATAGTGCGGACATGATTCAACCGTGACCGATATCCCTTTCTTTTTTGCTTCATCTATCAAATCCGCCCCTGGTCCAGCCGATAGATGCAGAATATGCAACCTTACACCGGTTTCACCAGCAAATAAAATACAACGCTGAATAGCTTCCAGTTCTGCCACCAGCGGCCTTGATCGAACATGTTCGATTGGGGTCACAAATTCAGCTGCATTTAACTTTTCATTATAGGCATTGATAATGGCATCATTTTCCGCATGAATGGCAATCATCCGATCTAACTGGCTGATCGTCTGCATCGCCTGTAATAAAACCCCATCATCAACCATCGGGTAGAGCGGGTCTGAACCGCAAATAAAAGCTTTAAATGCCCAGGCACCGGCATCTTTTAAGTTTTGTAAATCCTCAAGATTTCCTGGCACAACGCCAGCCCATAAACCAAAATCGACATAGCTGCGCTCTTTTCCAATACAAATTTTTTCGTTGAACCGCTCAAGTGTCGTGGTCGGTGGGGTATCAACCGGCTGCTCCAAGACTGTTGTGATTCCACCCGCAGCTGCCGCTCGAGAGCCGGTAATAAAATCCTCTTCTTCGTTAGGCCCAGGTTCACGAAAATGGACATGCGGGTCAACCAATCCTGGGAAGACAACTAAACCTGAAGCATCTATGACTTCATCTGCAATGAAGGAATGGCCAAAATCTCCCATTGCTATTATCTTTTCGTTGTTAACTGCAATATCCATTACAGTTTCCTGCTGCTCTGTGACCACCAATCCGTTTTTTATTAGCATATGAATTTTCATTTTACACTCCGCCAATAAGGATTAATCAACAAATAATTACTCCCCCGAACTCAGAGTAATTATCTTTGAAAGAATAATATTATCCAACTGTAAAATTGATTATATCTTTACAGGTTTACTTTTCATAAACCTGGCTGAATTTTTGATCCAAGCCAACCAAAGGTTTTTCTTTAGGTGTGGCATAGGTCAACCTTTTGCTGGTCCTCACACCATAATCCACACATGATTCAAGAAATTTTATCGCAGCCACCACACCATCGATCACCGGCACCTGTAGATCAGCTTGCAGCTGCTTATCCAAACCTGCCATGCCGGCACAACCCAAACAGATAACTTCAGCCCCATCTTCCTCAAGTGCCTTCTGAGCAGCACCTTTGATCAGTTGATAACTTTGATCACCATCTTCTTCCAACGCCAGCACAGCCATACCGGTCGTTCGCACCGATGCACACCGGCTTTCCAACCCGTAATGTTTGACGGCATCCCATAATAAGGGCTGCCATTCATCATTCGTCGTCACAATGCTGAATTTATACCCAAGCATACAGGCCATATACATGGATGCCTCTGCGATCCCCAAAACCGGTTTATCCGTAATCTCTCGCAAAGCATAGATGACTGGATGATCGCTATAGCAGGCTAGGATAAACCCGTCATAATCGTCCATTTCATCAATGACCAGTTTTAAGGTGCCCTGTGAACTCAGCAGCTCGTCATAAATTGATTCGATAGATCGCGGTCCTTCCAAAGGTGATTTTGCCACGACCACAGTGTTCTCATTCTTATATTCGTTTGCAATTTTTCCAATCAGGTCCGTAAAGGATAGACTGGTATTGGGGTTGACCATTAATAGCCGCATAATGACCTCGTAAAGATACTTTGGTTAATTTCTTATTGAAAAGCCGCCTGAATTCAAGCGGCTTTTCGTTTTCATTACATGCCTAAATAGGCTTTTTTCACATGGGGGTTATCCAGCAATTCTGCTGATTTCCCTGAAAGTACAATATTGCCATTTTCAATCACATAAGCCCTTTGTGAAGAAGTTAAAGATAATGAAACATTCTGTTCAATAACAAAAACCGTCATATTGCGTTCTTCATTAATTTGTTTAATCGTTTTGAAGACATCTAAAAAAATTATAGGTGCCAGGCCCAATGATGGTTCATCAAAAATGATCAGTTCCGGCTCAGACATCAACGCCCGGCCAATTGCCAACATTTGTTGCTCACCGCCTGAAAGTGTTCTTGCCACTTGATGGCGCCGTTCCTTAAGACGTGGGAAAATTTCATATACTTCTTCGATATTCTTGGGTCGGTTTTTCTTCACCCTGGGTGAAATTCCACCTACCATCAGATTTTCTTCCACAGACATTTTCGGAAACAAACGACGTCCTTCAGGCACGGTACCAATCCCCAGTTCAGTCCGTTTGAAGGCTGGAACATTTGTGATATCTTCGCCCTTGAAGAAGATTTCCCCACTGACAGGTTTAACGATCCCAAGAATTACCTTCACAAGTGTAGATTTACCTGCGCCGTTTGACCCTACCAATGCAACAATTTCTTGATCATTGATCTCCATTGAGACATCTTTTAAGACCCGAGCTGAGCCGTATCGTGCATCAATATTATTTAATTTAAGCATTGTCGTACTCCAATTTCTGGCCGAGATAGGCGTCAATTACTATCGGATCAGAAGTTACCTCTCCAGGTGTGCCCTTTGCAATTTGTTGACCAAAATTTAATACCAGTACCCGGTCACAAAGTTCCATGATGGCTTTCATCACATGCTCGATCACCACAAAGGTAATCCCAGTCTCCTGATTGATCTTCTTAATTAAATCGGTCACCTGCGCAGTTTCAACATCTGTCAGCCCGGCAATCACCTCATCTAATAAAACAACATCAGGATCTGTGGCCAATGCTTTGGCAATTTCCAATCGTTTTAATTCAGCCAGCGTCAGGTTGACCGTCAGGATATTTGCTCTTTCTATCAAACCAACAACTTCGAGTATATCCATGGCTCGCTTCTTTGCATCTTCTGCGTTTTTATATCGCAAAAAAGCACCAACCATCACTGTCTCAAGTGCAGTCAGTTTTGGAAAAGATTGGGTGATCTGGAAAGTACGGGCTACACCTTTATTACAAACAGCATGCGGTAATAACCCGCCAATTTCTTCACCTTTGTATACGATGGAACCTTCTGTCGGTTTTAATGTACCAGCAATCATATTAAAGGTTGTGGTCTTTCCAGCGCCGTTAGGACCGATGATCCCAAAGATTTCTCCGGATTTAACTGAAAACGTGAGGTCATCAACCGCTCGCAGACCTCCAAATAAACGAGTCAGGTTATTAACTTCAAGGACAATTTTCCCGTTATCCTCTGATCCACCTTCAACATGGTCCGCAACATCGGCCGCATAGGCGAAAAGATCTTTAAAAGAATCGCGTTTATAGCCTTCCAGAAGCTCTCCATCCACATGTTCTGATTGGACGATGGATTTCTTACTCAGCTTATCCCTGGCAGAAGTAAAGAATTTGATAATCCAATGAAATACCTGGATCAAGCCGTCTGGCAAGTATAAAAGCACGATCATCAATGCCGCACCATAAACCACCATGTGCAAACCAGGATAAATGTGGCCCAGGCGGGCTCGAACATACTCTGTCATCGGGATCAAGATGGCTGCCCCAATAAATGGCCCCCAAACTGTCCCGGCACCGCCAGCCACAATGATGATGATCGAGAGACCAGCCAATTCCCAGTGGAAAGCAGAATAGGGGTCAAAGAATGTCAGGAAATTTGCCCAAAATGTACCCATAATGCCGAGTGCAAACGCGGTGATGGCTATCGCAATCATTTTATATTTCATCACGTTGACGCCAACCGCTTCTGCTGCTTCCTGGTTTTCTCGTATCGCGCGCAGCCAGTAACCTAACTTATTCTTAGAAATCCAGTTGGAAAGCAAAATGATACCAAGTGAAAAGAACATAGCAATATTCATATAAGGTAATTTTGCCCTGAATTTCATCATCCATGGCTCAGTTTCCCTGACGATAATATACATGCCCTCAGAACGTCCCCACCCTTGCAAGTTAAGGAAGAAAAATTGGGCAATTAAGACTAAAGCCATTGTGCCGAGAGCAAAATAAACATCTCTCAAACCATATCTAAAGAAAAGGAAACCAATTCCCAATGAAAGCGCCATCGCAACAGATGCTGCAACGAACATACCCAGCCAAGGTGAGAGATTCTGATTCAATAATAAATAGGTCGAAACATAAGCACCCACACCGATGAACAACGGCGGTATAAAACACACCTGCCCTGCATAGCCAATTAATATATTTGCTGCCCCGGCAATCGCTGCCCACATAAAGATGGAAATGATTGTATTGGCTGTAAAATCTGTGATGCCTAAAGGTGCAAATATGATGATTGGAATCGCGATGATAAACAATAATATCGGAAGGTCAATTCGAAGTGTCCGAAGGTTTAATTTCTGTAATGTATTTTTCATTATCGTGCACTCCTGATTGATTCGCCAAAGATACCTTCTGGTTTGAACAAAAGCAAAAGTACAAAGATCATAAAGGGTAAGATTGGGCCGCTTGAACCGGGAAGAAGGATGTTTCCAAATTCAAGAGCAACACCCATGATCACACCGCCAACCAGCGCGCCCATCACATTTCCGAGGCCGCCCATCACCACACACATGAAGCCCAGCATCAAGTAATAGTTACCAACGATTGGGTAAAAGGAGAACACGGAAGATAACATCGGGCCAGCAAACCCAAGTGAACCAATGCCGATGATCCAGGCTAGCATGTAGGTTTTATTAGCATTGATGCCCATCATGGTAGCGGCATCACGGTCCTGTGATGCTGCCCGAATAGAACGACCTAAATCTGTATTTTTCAGAACCCACATTAAAACCAGTGTTAAAATTACCGATGAAATGCCCGCAATCAACCGGGGCATTGAAACAAAAACATCACCTACGAAAAAATTGTGCTGCGACATGACAGTAGGGATGATTGTGTGTCTGGCACCCATGATCATCAAGACCAAGTTTTGTAATAAATACGAAAAACCTAACATATACAGCATTTGTTTCATCTGGGGGAATTTGATGATTTTTCCAATGCCTGGCAAATATTTATAAGTGATGAATGCCAAAAGCAGCATAGCTGGCAAAACCAATAACATGCCAACATACGGATCCTGGCCAGTCAATAAAACCGCGCCAAACGTCAGGTACATCGCGATCATCAAAAAATCGCCGTGTACAAAGGTCATGATATTTGCAATCCCCAAGATCAGTGATAACCCAACAGCAAACAGACCATAAATTCCCCCAATCAACAAACCAACGACTAAAGCTTGCATGAATAGTGTTGTTGACATATAGTCTTCCTTTCAAGTTTAGAATGATATCAATCAACAATTGTAATATAAATTTTTCTTATCTTACACTCATTGATAACTTGGTAACTTTACAAAAAAGCAGCCAAAAATTTAATACATAAGGACATAAATAACTGGTGCAAGTATACAATCCCTTGCACCAGTTGATTTTTGAAAAAGTCTACCGTTGCCAGTAGTCAAATGGGACAATCGGTTCTGCATTAGCAAATTCTGGCGGATAAACGGTTACCAGCTGACCGTCTTGCCATTGAACTACAACATTCTGAGCACCGGTGTTCTGACCAGTTTCGTCATACTCGAGGTAAGCCCAGGGCATAACCAAGCGTGGACCTGGTTCAATGCGAAGTTCGGCTAAAGCATCACGGATCGCCTGAGGTTCTGAAGATCCAGCAATTTCGAGTGCTTCAGCAATCGCATAAACAGCCTGCATGCTCAATAATGAATGTCCATTCAGTGGTTGATTTGTGAAGGCTGCATAATCACCAGCCAGAGCAGGATCAGCCAGGTCACCATTCCATTGAACTATCAGCGCCCAGCCATCACGGACGGGGTCACCGACTTCATCATACCATTCGGCAAATTCGTAAGCGCCATTGGAAGTAATGATCAGGTCAGGATTGATCGCAAGATCACGCAGAGTTGTTGACCACAAGGTTGCAAAAGCAACACTGTTATCTGCAACTGAGATCACATCCGGGCCTGCCTCGCGCACACGGGTGCCATAAGTAGTCAGGTCAGGTGCATCTGCGGGATAGGCTTCTTTGAAGACAACATCAAAGCCTGCTTCCAATGCCCGTTCATTAACAGCATCCTGTACTGATGTGGGAAATTCAACATCACGATAAGCGATGGCAACATTCTGAATTTCAGTATTATATTCAGCATTCAGGTAGTTCATAAATTCTGCAAATGTGAAACCATACCATGCTGCTGACACATTGGTGCGGAAGACATATTCGAATCCACGCAGCGTGATATCAGCATGGGCAGGAACATCAACAACATAAGGAATCTGCAAACGTTCGGTGGCGGTAGTTGAGGCTAAGACGATACCACTCAGGTTCGCACCAGCAATCACAGATACACCTTCTTGTTCAACCAGGCGTTCCATTTCACTGATCGCAACTTCAGCACTGGATTGGTGGTCAGACCAGACGATCTCTAACTGGGCGCCGCCCATGGACTGAATGCCGCCGGATTCGTTGACTTGTTTGACTGCATATTCATAAGCGGGAACAATCACTTCACCATAGCGTCCATCAGGGCCGCTCAGCGGTTGGCTGACACCAATGCGGATGACTTCAACTTCAGCTTCAGGTTCTTCAACCTCTTCAGGCTCTTCAACTTCAGCTTCAGGTTCTTCAACCTCAACTGGAGCTGCCGGCTCTTCTGGCTCAACCGGGGCGGCTGGGGCACAGCTGACAACAATCAGTGCCAGCACGACTAAACCAATAAATATTTTAAATTTGCTTTTCATCTTATCTCCTTAACTAAATAATTGGATTCACAACAATAATATTTACTTCTTGTTTACGGTAAATTTAGTTTTCGCACCTCCTTTTACATGAGTAACAATTGATAAACAGGTCTTTTTCTTTTGGATTTCGTATCTAACCCATTTATTTACTTTATTACAGTCTAAGTTTAACGAAAAATCCCTCATAATCGCATAAGGATGCCATAAAGAAAGAATAAAGATTGCCCTTATACAGACTAAATCATTATTCTATGTGAAAATATTTTATCTTTATAGTAATTTTATGAGAGAAAAGCGTACTAGTTTCTATGGGTTACAAAAAGGTTTGAAAATTTCCAATCCCTTTTTTTGTTTGTTTGCTTAGTTTTGTTCTGCGCGATAAAAACAAGATTTATTTTATTGAAAGCAGCCTTTGCGCATTTTTCCACAGCATTTTTTCACGCGCATCATCGCTCACATCTGCAACTTTGATCCGCATCAGTTCATACTGCTGGTCAAAATAAGGCATGCCGCTGCCAAATAGAACCCGTTCTCCCCCGATATCAACCACAGTTTCGTCAATGAAGTCTTGTCTGTAGATGCCTGCAGTGTCAATAAAAAGATTTGGGCTTTGCACCAGCGCCAGCATCGCATTGGCCTGGCCTAATCCGCTGATATTGATCTGCCCCCCATTGGTCATCACTATATTCACCTTGGGCCAACGCAGCGACAAATCTAAGATCTGCAGTGCTTCCGAAACCCAGGGATATCCAGCTGCCAAAATTACCGGCACATTGCAAGATTCTGCAGCTGCCATCACAGGGTCCAGTATCTTTGCATTGGCTTGAAAATTTTCTTCCCAGGGGTTCAGATAGACTGCTCGCAGCCCCAAAGCTTCGACGCCATAATGCAGTGTGTTTACCGCATTCGCCTGCCAGGGGTCAATACGCGCTGCACCAACCAATCGATCCTGATGCGGTGCTATCAACGCTGATAAATCTTTGTTAGCTCCGATTAAATTATAAGATAAAGGCTTAAATGGACAGGCCAATGCCATCTCGATTTCATTTGAATCCATTGACCGCAACAACGCACCCGCTTCCATTTTTTTGCCATCGAAGCTTTCTCCTAGAAAAACTCGAAAATCAAATTTCATGGCGAACCCCATCGATGAGCCGTTGAATATTTTTTGAGAAAATCAGCTCCGCTTCTTCATCAGACAAACCTGCCAATCGAACCTTTTCGATCTCTAATATCGGCGGGCAGCCAGGGCCATCGCTGGCATACATCACCCGCTCGGGCCCAAAGGCATCAATCGCCTGCCGGATCACCCAGGGATATGGGATCCCGGAAGTGTCAACCATCACGTTAGGTAATTTATCCGCCAGATTGATCACTGCATCAAAATGGAAATATCCACCCAGGTGCGCCATGATCACAGTCGCATCTGGTACCAATCTTGCTGCCTGGGCAACTTCTTCTGGCAGTGCCAACGCTTCATCGCCCGTGTGAAATAAAACTGGCGCATTGTACGCTGCCGCCCTGCGCATCAACCGCAAGGTTGGCTCAGCATAGGGAAACCCAACATAGCTGACAGGATGAAGTTTGAGTCCCTTCATTTTGAAGTCAACAATTGCCTGGTCTAATGCGTTGATTGCCCCAGCCATATTCGGGTTGATGCGGACATAACCGATTAATCGCTCAGGGTATCGATCAACCGCTTCCTTTATATATAAGGTGGCAGGGTCATCCGGGCCGTGGGCATCACGGTAGGTCATGATCACCGCTTTTTCAACATTAGCTTTGTCCATTGACGAGAGGATAGCTTCTGGTGGGTCCATCCACCCCCAGGCTTCTACGAGATCAACATGGGTATGCGAATCAATGATCATAATTATTCCAGACCATATAAAAAATCTCAAACATAATTAACAAAATTTATGAGTACCTTTGTTTAAGGACGGTTTTGTTCAGTTATCACCCGGTTTTTTGCCACTATTTTGCCTGCTTTGACCACATATGATTTTTCTGTCTGGCCAACGATCGCTGCAGAGGGTGAGGGTGCATCCAAAACCACCAGATCAGCCTGACAACCAACTTCGAGACCATAATCACTTAACCGCAGTGCCTGGGCTGCATTCTCAGTGCACATTTGCATCAATAAGTTTAACTCTTCGATGGTATCCATATGGGCGCCGTAAGCCAGGATCAATGCTTCCTCTAATAAGTCAAAATTCCCCATCGGCCGAAGGGCATCACGAACATTATTCGATGCAAATGTCACATTTACACCAGCCGCCAATAATTCTTTAACCCGTGTCAAACCCCTTCGGACATGTCGTTGATCTTCTCTGCCTAAGCGGTATAAATCCGGCTGGCTGACAATATTGATATCCGCAGCTTTGATCCGTTCGATGGCACGGTTTGCTCCATCAAGCAATACTGAATCAAGTGAACTGACATGTCCGGCAGTCACTCGGCCCTGGCAACCGCGTTCAATCGTCTGGTTGGCCAGATAAATGACCTCTAAATCTTCCCAGTCAAGGTCCGCATGCAATCCAAGATCCACATGGGCATCCAAATCTACATCCAGTTCGATGGCCAGATCTAGCGCTTTGCTGATATGGTCACGAAAATCAATCGATCTGTCGAGGTTGCTGGCGCAGCCCATCACATCCAACAGCCCGCCTTCAAAGGCTTCTTTAAATAAGTCTAAAGTTTTCTCATCACTTAACAACCCTTGCTGTGGAAAGCCCACAATCTGGACATCAACAAGGTCTGCATAGGCTTGTTTGATATTTGTCAGGCTTTGTGCATGAGTTAACCCGACTTCAAGGTCCACATGACATTGTGCCCGCAGTGCCGTGATACCATGCCGTGATGCCAGCATCAAAGACTGCCCAGCCCGCTTTTCAATTTCCGCTGGTGTAAATAATTTTCGCCGACGTTCAAGTGACTCATTCAGTCCATAATGCGAAAGGAAAGGCTCTAGCCGCCCTGGCTGCTCCCAAGAATTCATCAAAGCAATATCCAGGTGGACATGGCTGTCAACAAAGCCAGGCACCACAACCTGCCCCTTCAGGTCGATAATTTGTTTTGCATTTCTATCGATGCCTGCACCCCGGACTGCAATTTTTCCATCCCGAATGGCTAAATCAATCGGATGGGTTTCGTTGGTCATAATTGCATTCTTAAATAACAGGTCAAACATTTCTCTCCTTATACAAACCTCCCCACATGTATCTGCAGGGAGGTTAATTAATTAATTTTCCATTGCTTTAAAACTAATCAATTTAAAATAATCATATTCCCAGGTACGCCCTCCGGACATGCTCATTATCGAGCATTTCTGCACCGGTGCCCTTGAGAACAATTTCACCATTTTCCAGCACATATGCCCGGCTGCAGATGCGGCAGCTATTTTGTACATTCTGCTCAACCAGCAGCACAGAAACACCCATTTCTTCGTTGATGCGGGTGACCATTTCCAACACGCTTTGCACCAGCTTCGGCGCCAGGCCGAGCGAAGGCTCGTCAAACATGACCAGGCGTGGGTTCGACATTAATGCCCGACCAATCGCAAGCATTTGCTGCTCACCACCAGACATCGTCTCGGCAATCTGTTTGGTGCGTTCTTTCAACCTCGGCAGGAATTCAAAAATTTCCTCGAGCTTGTTTTCAAGTGTCTCTTTATCAGGCAGCATGAACCCGCCCATTTCAAGGTTTTCCCGCACAGTCATTTTAGGGAAGAGCATCCGCCCCTCTGGTACCTGTACCAAACCTTTGGCAACAATCTGATGCGGCTCAACTTTGGTAATATCCTCATCTTCAAAAGTGATCATTCCACTTTCAGGTCGTAAAAGACCGGAAATCGTTTTGATCAAGGTCGTTTTTCCAGCACCATTTGCACCAATCACAGCGATCAGATCACCAGGGTCTACATCAAGTGTGACATCTTTTAAGATTTGCACATCTCCATAATAAGTATCAATTTTCTTAATCTTCAACATGTGCAACCTCCTCACCTAAATAAGCATCGATGACGACCTGGTCTTGTACAATCGCATCAGGCACATCTTCTGCGATTTTTTCACCGTGGTGAATCACTGCTATCCGCTCTGCCAGTGACATGATCACTTTCATGACATGCTCAACCAGCAAGATGGAAATTCCCTTTTCCTTACTGATTTGACGAACGAGTTCAATCATTTCATCGGTTTCAATCGGCCGCAAACCAGCCATCACTTCATCTAATAATAATATCTTCGGTTCTGTTGCAAGTGCCCGGGCAACTTCTAATCGCTTTCGCCAGGGTACAGGCAAACCACCAGCATTTTGATTCTCTAAATGCCGCATGCCCAAGGAGTCCAATACTTCTTGAGATTTTTCGCGAGCTTCGGCTGTATTGCCTGTTCTGTTATAGGCCCCGATCATCACATTTTCTAAAACAGTTATTTCAGAAAATGGCCTTGTGTTCTGAAAAGTCGAGGTCAAACCTAATTTGCAAATCTCATCAGGCCGCAAAGCAGAAATATCATCCTGGTTAAATACCACCTGTCCTTCATCTGGGTGGTAAAAGCCAGAGATAACCCTAAAAGCCGTTGTTTTACCAGCACCATTCGGTCCGATCAATCCAATAATTTGACCCTGTTCAATTTCTAAATTAAAAGCATTGACTGCGACCAATCCGCCAAAACGTTTAGTAATTCCTTTAACTTCAAGTAGCGCCATAGTTTTCTAACTCCCGTTGTCAATTTTGGATTGAATTTTGTTCTTAAATTTCTGGAAAGGCTTTTCCAGCAACCCAACGACACCACGCGGCAAGAATAAAATAAAAATGATCAAGAACAAGCCATAAAAGATCAGGTTAGTACCGGCTCGGGTGACCGCAAACCAGCCTCTGACCAGCTCGACAATCGGTTTATTCAATAAAGCTCCAAGTATTGGCCCTAATATCGTCCCCCTGCCGCCAATGATTGGCGCAACCAGCAGTTCGAAATTGAATGTCAGGCCAAATATGACCGGCGGCTCAACGAATGCGGTGAACATCACATAAAACCCACCGCCTATTCCCAACAACCCTGCTGAAATCACCATGGCAATTATTTTATACTTGGTAACATTGACACCTAATGCTTCTGCAGCCGATTCATCTTCACGAATCGCAACCAGGTATTTGCCCAGTTTCGAACGTGCGATCAAGAAATTAATTATTAACCCGCCCAATAATAAACCAAGCACAATGTAAAGATAGGGTTCTTTGTCTCGAAATGTCATCATTGCTGCAGATTCACTGACAAACGGTACCGACAAACCCATCGCACTTCCTGCCAGTTCCCATTTGCTGAATAACAAAGCCGTTGAGGTCATCACTGCCAATGTAAACAAACCAAAATAATCCATTTTCAATCCGTAGCGCATCGTCAAGAATGCAACGATATAGCCCAACACCATGGCCGGGATTGCAGAAGCAAAGATACCAATCCAGGGCGTCACCTCAAGGTAACGCAGCAACATCACCGTCGTGTAAGCTCCCACCCCATAAAATGGGACCAGGCCGATCAAGAACAACCCTGCATATCCGCCTACAATATTCCAGGCAATGGCAACAAATGCATATAAAACAGTCAAAATGATGATGTTTTTATAGTAGACACGGTCTACCACCATGGGAGACAAAGCCAATAAAATGATGATTACTAGACCAATCAAAAACTGAAAATTATTCCAGTCAATGATCCATTTTCTAAATTTGTGATTGTTTTTTGGTTGGTTCATCGGCTTTTCCATCTTTGTCTGATTAACGTTCATTTTTTACCTCCAAACAACCCACCGGGTTTCAATAAGAGGACAAGAATAAAAATGACCATACTGCCTAATTGTCTCAGCTCTCCGCCTAAATATAAACCACTGAAGGCTTCTGTGACACCGATAATCAGCGCTCCGATAAAGGCTCCTAAGAAATTACCCATCGTCCCCAAAACCACCACAACAAAAGCAGTGATTGAGAATGTCAGGCCAACCGTTGGTGACATGGAAAAAGTTGGTGTCAATAATGCCCCAGCAATCCCTGTCAGGGCAGTGCCAATCCCAAATGTGAGTACATACATCTTTTTAACATCAATCCCCATCAACTGGGCAGCTGGTCTAGATTGTGAACATGCCCGGATAGCTTTGCCAGTTTTCGTTTTTTTAAGAAAGAGATATAAACTTAGTGTGATAACCACAGAAACGACAAAGGCTATCATCCGGGGGACGTTTAAGATTAATTCCCCCACCACGAGTCTATTAGCTGCGTATGGTACAAGTATACTGCGCGGCTCAGACCGCCAGAAAAATTGAGCCAAGCCCACGATCAAGCTTGATAAACCCATTGTCAATAAGATCTGGTTTAGCATGGGGGCTTTAAGAACCGGCTGAATCAAGACTTTCTGTGTGACCACACCGATGATAAATAAAATGAATGCACAGATAAAAACTGAAATATACGGATCAATGCCTAGCAACACAAATGCCCAATAGGATATGTACATCCCAACCATTAAAAAGTCAGCATGAGCAAAATTTACCACGTAGATGACGCCATAAATCAATGTCAAACCACCAGCAACAAGTGCGTATACACCACCTAGAAAAATTCCATTGATTAAGCTTTGCGCAAGAATTTCAATTGGCATAGTACTTCCCTCACATTCTTACAAGATACATCAATTATTTGCTTTATTATAATGGATTCTCAAATGTCCCCCCTAAAAAGGGGGGACACTGTAAATCAACTTAACTTCTTTTTTTCAGCTACCGCTCACTCCATGTTGGTACAGGCCAAACAGCTTCAGCAGCTGCTACATCATCTGGCCATACAACAAAGGGGACACCATCCTGAATTTGAGCTATTACGTTCGAGGTGTATTCATTGAACCCGTTCTCAGCAAATGCGATCGCGGGGTACATGAATGCCCAACCAAAGCTCCAATCACTTGATTCATCAAGTTCAATCGTGCGCATGGTTTCAGCCAATGCTATAGGATCTGTTGAGCAGGCTACCTCTAATGCATCAGCCAACACAAACATACCGGCGTATGTGGTATTGATATTACCGGTCATATCCAGGCCATATTCTGCTTTGAATTCTTCGTTTAATTCTGTTGCTCCAGGCCGATTAATGTTCGGGAACCAGTCATTGGTCAGAAAGATTCCATCAGCGTTAGCGCCAAGATTGGCAACCAATGTTGGGTCAGCATAACCACCAGCAGCGGTGATCAGGGCAACATTTGGCCAGTAATCCAATTCATTCATCTGGCGAACCATCAACGATGCATCAGCTGTATTTGAAATCGTGAAGATCACATCAGGATCTGCGGCACTGATCGATAAGATCGTGTCCTGGAAATCACTTGCGCCTGATGGGAAGGCAATATCGCCAACAACTTCAAAACCAAGCTCTGGCAATACCACACGCCAAGCCTTGGCGAATTCTTCACCAAAGGTGATGTTGGGGACAAGAATTAAAGCAGTCTCTGCGCCGCCATTATCCAGCGCAAAATTGGCCGCATCTTCTGCCATCTGTTCAATCGAAACGGCTGTTTTGAAGGTGTATTGCAGCCCTCTGGCTGTAATTTCACCGGCAAGCGCGTTCGAAACCAGGAAAGGAACCTGGTAGCGTTCTGCAATTTCTGTGGCAGGCAAAGTCACGCCACTATGGAAAGCACCCATAACAGCAATCACTTCTTCTTCAGTGATCAGACGTTCAGTTTCTGCGTTGCCCGATTCAGATGTTCCTCGACTGTCGCCGTAGACCATTTGCAGTTGAGCACCACCTAGGCAGGCAATACCGCCAGCTTCATTGATCTTTTGGACGGCAAATTCATGCCCAGATTGTTGGTTCTGACCATTGATCGCATCCGGACCAGTCAGGGGTAACAACGCACCAACCTTAATCACAGCCACTACTTCTGGTTCTTCAACGACTTCTTCTGGCTCTTCAACTTCTTCTGGTTCTTCAACAACAGGTGCGGCTGGTTCTTCTGGTGTCACTTCTGGTGCTGCAGGTGCACAGCTTACCAGTACTAAAGCCAAAATAACCAAACCAATTAACAAGCTAAACTTTCTTTTCATCATCGTCTCCTTATATTTTGAATACAAATGGAAATCACAACTCTACAATAAGATTTTGATCTTTTTGCATATACCTATAAAAACCTCCTGTTCACCTTAATTCTTTAATTAAATATTACCATTATTATCCAATTAATGATTTGATTAACTATAGTTTAACAGGATGTCCTCAATTTTCCATAAAGAAATCATAAAGATTACATAAAGATAATTTAATTTTAGTTCACAGCAATATTTTTGAGGCTTTAAACAGAGTATTGGATGTCCAATTATTGACAGTAACAACGCTTTGCAAACCTTATCAATAAATTTCTTTTATAATTCAAAAACAAAAATACCGTAGAGAAAAGGCCATGCTGCTTTCTTCTCTCTACGGCAGAATACTAAATTATTTATTAAAGCTTAGAATGGCGGAAATACAGGTAAAGGCTCTCCAAACCATTTCATTGAAAGCTCGTCAAGACTCCCATTTAATTTACGTACATAAATGGCTGCATTCACCCAATTTAATAAGCTTGTTTCTCCCTTACGTACACCTATATGGCAAGGGGATTGCTGGAGAACGAATTTGGACTCAACACCCATATCAGGGTTCTGCCTGATAATTTCTGCTGCAATGGCATTGCCAGTGACAATCAGATCCACCTGACCAGAAAGGAAAGCCTGTACCGTTGTTGCTTGATCGTTATAACGCTGAATATTTGTCTCTGCAGGTGCTGCATCTGTAAAGGCAATTTCTTCTAAAGTGCCTAACGTTGCGCCTACTGTATATGGGATCGTATCTTCGGGGCCGCTGATATCCATATCTTCAGTACCGTATACTGCCCAGAAAAATGGTGCATAAGGATTGGAGAAATTGATCACTTCTGCCCGGTCAGGACGCACACCCATGTTCGAAATAACAAGGTCAACTCTGCCAGATTCCAAGAATGGAATTCGATTTGCACTGGTGACGGGAACAAGTTCAACTTCAACACCTAAATCTTCTCCCAGCATATATGCAAAATCAATATCAAACCCCTCATAAGAACCGTCTTCACCCTGAATGCCAAATAACGGGGTGTCCTGCGGAACTGCAACAACCAATTTTCCTTCACTAAGAATACGATCCAAACTATCATCAGCGGTGCCAGCCTCGCCGGTACCACCGTTTGGCGAACAAGCAGCCAGGACGATCACAACCAGCAGGCTCAAAATGAGCAGTGTAAACAAACTAGATTTCTTAAATTTGTCCAATTTCATGATCTCTCCATTTCTAATAAAACATTGTTTGATTTAAGCTAGTGGTTAATAATTTGGCTCAAGAATAATTTTGTACGCTCCTCCTTTGGGTCACTAAAGAATTTATCAGGACTGTTTTCTTCCACAATTTTCCCGCTGTCCATAAACACCACGCGGTTGGATACCTCACGTGCAAATCCCATCTCATGGGTCACAGCCAAAATCGTATATCCGCTGTAAGCCAGGTCTCTCATCACATCCAAAACTTCTTTGATCATTTCAGGATCTAAAGCAGATGTTGGCTCATCAAATAAAATAATCTTTGGTTCCATGGATAAAGCCCTAGCGATAGCAACCCGCTGCTGCTGCCCACCAGACAACTGGTCTGGATATTTATTCGCTTGCTCGGGGATACCAACACGGTTTAACCACTTCATGGCAATTTCATTGGCACGATCCTTCGACCATTTTCGCACTTCCAGAGGTGCTAAAGTGATATTTTCAAGCACCGTCTTATGAGGAAATAGATTAAATTGCTGGAAAACCATGCCAACTTCTCGTCGAATTTCCTGTACATTCTTAGTGTTTTTGGTCAATTCAATGCCATCAATAATGATTCGGCCCTTTTGATGTTCCTCAAGCCGATTTAAACAACGAATAAATGTTGATTTCCCAGAACCTGAAGGGCCAATTATGACGATGACTTCCCCTGTCTTTACCCGCAGGTCGATGCCGCTTAATGCCTCAAAATCTCCAAATGATTTGTAAACATTTTCGCAAATAATGATATCTTCTGTCCCATTTTTTTCTGTTTTTACTGCGTCCATTTTTCTTCCTTCCTGATTCATTACCGGGATGCCAGTGTCATCTTTGATTCTAATTTTTTACTGTAAGTTGATAGCGGGTAACAAAGGGCAAAATATATCCCACCAACCATTAAGAAAATTGTAAAGGGTTGAAAATAAACATTTGACAATATTTGACCCTGGCGAGTTAACTCAACAAATCCAATGATCGCAGTCAATGACGTGTTCTTTATAACCTGAACCAAAAATCCAATCGTCGGTGGGATTGAAATCCTGATTGCCTGGGGGATGATAATCAACCTTAATATCTTAAGATATTTAAAACCTAAGGCTCTACCTGCCTCCCACTGTGTAATGGGGATCGATTCGATACAGCCCCGCCAGATATCTGATAAGAAGGCCGTCACATATGCTGTTAAAGCAATGCCAGCAGAAATCCAAGGGGAAACATCATAACCAGTAAAGATTGGAATGCCAAAAAAAATCAAGAACAGCTGTAACAAAAGCGGTGTCCCTTGGAAAAATTCAATATAGAACCGGCTGATCCACTTGAGAGGCTTATATTTTGAAATACGCAATAGCATCAATAAAATACCAAATATGCCTCCGCCCACAAAAGCGATCAAAGATAACAATATTGTCCATCTGGTTGCAAGAATAAGTGTTTGTAAAGCTTCAGTAAATACAAATTCTCTCATGCGTTTTTCCCTGCCATTTTTGGAAATGCAAAGTTTGAAACAAGTCTGAATATTATTCTGAATAAATAAGACATCCCTAAATACAGGATTGTGATTGCTAAATAAATTTCAAAACTTCTAAATGTTCTGGATTGTAAGTATCCAGCAACAAATGTAAGTTCTTCTGCTGAAATCACGGAAATCATGCTGGAGCCCAACATTATTAAAATAAACTGACTGGTTAATGAGGGATACACATTCATAAGTGCAGGTGGCAAAATAATATGTCTTAAGATTTGAATTTTTGTCAGGCCAAGGGCTTCCCCTGCGTCAATCTGCCCTTTTTTAATTGATTCAATCCCAGCTCGAATGATCTCAGTTGCATAAGCACCTGTGTTTACCGACAAAGCAATCATGGCTGCTTGATTTGCATTTAACCTGATCCCTACTGAAGGCAAACCAAAGAATATGAAGAATAATTGGATTAGGAAAGGTGTATTTCTGATTACTTCAATATAAGCCCGAATAATCGAAGTAAAAACAATCTTGTTTGTCTGCTGCAAACCTGCAAATACTGTACCGATCACTAAACCAATGGATGTAGATATTAAACAAATCCTGATCGTTAACCAAACCCCCCGTAATAATAAATCTAAGTTTCTCCAAATGACACCAAACTGCAAATTATAGCTCATTAATTACACCTGCCCTTCTTTGCCATGGTTTTCTGTAACATGAGTCATCTTTAACATTTAATAAATTGCTTTTTTCTGCCACACCACTTTTTCTTATTACGCTTGAATAAATAACTTCTATTCCAGTTTATCAGAGAAATAATCAATAAAGCATAAGGAACTAATAAAGAAATAATAAAGAACAAGGTTTAGGTATTCCTAAAGCAAACCACCGAAGCCCTTTCACTATCCCATAGTCCAAAAATATTAATAATATTTTGATGTACAATGGAGGCATGCTCAAAACAAAATTTGGAATATTTTTTCGAATTTGTACTAATTACGACTAACAAGTCTAATTTAGAAAGTCTATAACCTAATATTATTCTTTAATTTTTCTGAAGTTCCGGAGGGTTTATGAATGAAACAGTCATGGTTCTGGTGAGCGGCGAAGCACTGGCAAACGGTTACGGTTCCACCATCTCCAGCCAGCATAAGAATGCCAAAGCACTGGCCGAAGGCTTAAAACCAATCCTCAACAGCGACCACAACGTGATGGTGATCCACGGCAACAAACCCCAGGTGGGCTTCGTGCTTTTCAGAGCAGAGTTAGCCAGCCATGTCCTGCATGCCATTCCCCTGGATGTGTGCGGCGCTGATACGCAGGGAGCAACCGGGTATATGCTCTCCCAGGAATTCATCAATGTGCTGCAGCGTGATGGGTCAAACCGCCAGGTGATCGGCGTTCTCACACAATCATTGGTTGATACGGAGATTCCCAAAGATTCAATATCACTGCGTGCTATTGGCCCAGCTTTTGACCGAGATAAGGCTGATAATTACCGGCAGATGCGTAAATGGTCCATCATCGAAGAGCCAGGTATCGGGTACCGCCGCGGTGTTCCCTCATACCCGGTTAAGCAAGTTATTGAAATTGAAAATATCAAAAAACTTGTTGCTGAAGGCAATGTGGTTGTTGGCGGCGGCGGCGGCGGAATCCCTGTCATCCGCAATGCACAAGGCGACCTTGAAGGAATTGAAGCCGTGGTTGAATCTGAACAGCTGGTGCCAATCATCGCTGAGGAAATTGATGCAAAAACACTGTTGATTATTGTGTCAAATGATCGAAAGTACATCCTGGCAGGGTTAAATTTCCAATCCTCAATGCATTTAACAGCTGATGAGCTCAAAAATATTATTGAGGCTGCTGCGATCCAATCGCATTCTGTTCAACGGACATTGAAAGCAGCATATGAATTTCTTACCAATGGCGGTAAACAGGTCATCATCTCAACCCTTTATAACCTCCCAGAAGTATTCAAGCAGGGCAAAGGGCTCTGGATTGGCAAATCTACAACAGCTTTCCAAGAACTTCTTTCATCTTAAATGACTGTGTAATTTTTTCTAAGGCAGGAATCATGAACGAGAAACAACCTAATTCAGATCAACCCGGTGATGAACAATTGATTAAAAGGATCGCATCATTGGAAGAGAAGCTTCAATTGATCCAAACCAGCAATCATTACATCTGGACCCTGTTTACTGAAACTGCCCGAGGTTTACAACTCTCATCAACCTCAATCAAGGTGGCCGTCTCCAGCCTGTTAAGCCATGATATTTTCTGGGATCCGCCCAATCAACATGAGTTTTTAGAAACGATCAATGAGAGCACGAATAAAATCACCCAGCTGGTAGCGCTGCTGACTTTGGCCTTCCGGGCCGAAGCGGGCAGCCTGGTACTCAACCCTGAACCCCAGGTTTTACAAGAAATTTTAGCCATCATTCAAAACAAAACCAACGCCCGCTTCACAGATTTGCAAATTGACCTGATGATGTCATCCAGCGAGAAGACCGTCCATATTGACTATGAATACTCCATCATGGCTGTTATGTACTTGATCGACTTCATGCATCACGACCCTCACGATGATTCTGCTGTGATCACAGCAGATGAAAGAGGTGGACTCTGGTTTGTCGATTTTATTGGCTTTAATACGATGGCGATCAAGCAAATCTATGCCATGTGTGCCACCAAAATCCAGGAACCATTCATCGAACAAAGCAGTTTTATGCCAGAAAAAATCCTCGGTTTGCATATCGCCTGCGAGATTTTGAATATGCAGCAAATTGAAAATGTCATTATTGAAAAACAAGGGAAGACCGGATTGAGATTAATTTTCCCGGCATTATCAGCCAATAATTAATAATTATGGATAATCCAAAAATCTTGTTAATCGGTGATGAACCCAATATTTTACGCACATTACGGCGTAATTTAATCAGCCGCGGCTACAACGTAGACATCGCACTTGATGATGTCGAGGCAGCACAGCTCACCGAACAAGATAACCCCGATCTCTTCATTATTATCCTGGACTTCACGTTGGTCAGTGTGGATGGTTTGAAGATTTGCGCAGATATGCGGAAAAAATCCCACTCACCCATTATTGTGCTCTCTGGTATCGGGTCAGAATCGGTAAAAATTCAAGCCCTGGATTTAGGCGCAGATGATTACCTCGATATGCCCTTCAGTATGGAGGAGTTCTTAGCCCGCGTGCGGGTTGCTTTGAGACGCTGGATTGCTTACGGCAATAATGAACCAAAAGCCGAAAGCCTGATCATGGAAAAGGATTTACTGATCGATGTTGATGCGATGAAAGTGACCATTTCAGGCAATCCAATTCATCTGACACCCACAGAATTTAAATTATTACTTTATTTGGCTGAAAATATCGGACGTGTTGTTCCTCACCGGGAACTGCTTAAAGCTGTTTGGGGGGATGTGTACGGCGACGAGAGAGAATACCTGCGAGTCTTTGTCTCACAACTGCGTCAGAAGATTGAAGATGACCCGGTACGCCCAGAATATATTATGACAGTACCCGGTGTCGGATATCGGTTTGCAGCAAACAATAATAATTAAGGCAATTAAAAACCATTTTTACTTTTTTATAATTAATTACATCATTTTAGTTATTATTCAATTTCCCTTCTTTTTACACCCAAATAATGATCGAATTTTAGAAATTCTTCATTATCTTTACACTTTCTTTATGCACTTTTTATTTGTTCCTTATTTATCTTGTAATATGATTAGAGTACGTAATTAATCAGTTCTTAAATTTTTAAATATTCACCAAACCTGATGGAGATAAATATGGACCAAACAAACAGGATTAAAACAATCCAAGAAATTATCGAAACAATTAACTACAAAGGGCAGAGTCTCTTGTCAATTAACGACCTGAGTAACGAGCAAATTTACGGCTTATTCGATCTGGCCAAGACACTCGAGCCGTGGAATCGTTCCATGATTCCTTTGGCAACAGGCAAGGTCATGTCGACGCTTTTCTTCCAGCCCAGCACCCGCACCCGCATGAGCTTTGAAACCGCCATGCAGCGTTTAGGCGGTGGTGTGATCAGTGAGGCTAACCCATTGGTGACCTCATCAGCTGCTAAGGAAGAAAGCTTACACGATATGTTCAAAGTCGTCTCAAAATATGCCAACATTATTGTACTCAGGCATTTTAACGATGTTGAAGCCCGCGAAGCTATCCCCCTCTCCGAGGCGCCCATCATTAACGGCGGCTTAGGCCATTGGGAACATCCCACGCAGGCATTATTAGACCTGTACACTCTCTGGTCAATGCACGGCAGAATAGAGGGTCTAAACGTTTGTATCGCCAGCCCCGATATGGTTGGCGCTCGCACCGGTCATTCAATGGCTTATGGACTATCCCGTTTAGGCGCAAATGTGACCATCGCATGCAATAAATCCCATCGTACACCAGAAGAAGTGATCGGTAAGATCAACAGTATGGGGATTACCGTCAAGGAATCCTTTGACCATACACAAGAATCCTTTAACGACCTGATCAGAGATATGCACCTGGTTTATCTGCCGGGCTGCAGTGCCCCCAAAGGCCCAGAATCTGAAGAATTCAAGAAATTAATGGAGCAATATTACATCAAGCTTGAAACGCTTGAAGAAGTGCTTAAAAAAGAAGGCCGCACCATTTATGTCACGCACACCCTCCCACGCAGACAAGGTGAAATGGATTTACGAATCGATTCTTCGCCTCACCAACTCTATTTCGAAGCGATTGGTTTCAGTGTTTCCCTGAGGATGGCACTGGTTGCCAGCATCCTCGGTGTTTAGAGGTACAGCAAGCGTACAACAAATCTGATACTGACCGCGGTTGTGCCAGGCAGTTTTTTCCAAATCCTTCTGCCTGGCCCAACCACAACAAATCAACAGAATGATCTCATTGTGAATCATTTTTGTTGGTTAAAAAGCAAATAAATTTAATTATATTTTTTGTCTCATTACATCAAACAACTAAGATCACTGCCATAATTACATGAAAACGAGAAATCAAATTGAGCAAAATCAATTTCAATAGGCCTCCAGGTAAAAAATAAATGATTGGCCAAGGATCGACAAAATCAACAGTTTTCAATGAGAACCAGCTCAACAGCATGGAACAAGACCTTCTTTCCAAGATCGATGCTGATGAGGTGGTGGCTTTGTTGCAGGCATTGATCCAGGAAAAAAGTGACTATCCGCCAGGTGACTGCCGGAAAGCAATTCAAATAGTACAAAACAAACTTCAAGAGATTGGCTTGACCGGACAAATATTTTCACATAATGAACTACAACCCAATCTCGTCGTTTCTCTTCCAGCGCAAAACACCAAACCCTGTTTGCTTTTTCATGCGCATATCGACACGGTGCCCGCTGGTGAATCCGAACGTTGGGAATTTGACCCCTTTAAAGGCGAAATTCACGACAGAAAGGTTTACGGGCGCGGTGCCGGTGATGACAAGGGCAGTGCTGCTGCCCAAATCATGGCACTGGTCACGCTTGTTCGTGCTGGCATTGATCTCAATGGCCAACTTCAGGCAGCCATTGTTGCCGACGAAGAATCTGGCGGGCTAAACGGCACCCATTGGATGCATCAAGAAGGCATGCTGCGACCAGATGTTCTGGTTGTTGGCGAACAAACCAATAATCAAATTGCTGTGGCAGAAAGGGTCGCTTGCGGCATTGATTTAACTGTCTTTGGCAAGAGCGCACATGGTGCCATGCCGTGGGCAGGTGATAATGCTGTATTAAAAGCAGCTGGTGCCTTAAGCTGGCTGAGAGAAAATTACTTTCCAAAATTATCAAAACGAAAACATCCCTACCTGCCGCCGCCCACTCTAAACATTGGCAAAATCACCGGTGGGATCCAGTGGAGCATCGTACCGGAGCGCTGCAAAATTGAAATGGACCGGCGCTTACTGCCTGGTGAAACTCGAGAAATGGCCATGGCTGAACTTCGAGAAGCCTTAGACACCTACGCCCTGCAGGTTGAGCCCATTAATTACGAGTTGTTTTCAACCGGTGAAGTAGCTGCGAATATCAATACACCGCCTGATGATCCTTTTGTAATGCTCGCCAAACAGGCTTTAACGTCGATCACCGGGGCAGAAAATCCGCTTTATGGCTACCCACAAACGAGTGATGGTCGGTGGTTTGCCAAAGATGGTATTCCGATCATTATTTTCGGCCCGAGTGATCCGGCAGTTGCACACAGCACAGACGAGTATGTAGAAATCGATCAATTAATTGAAGCAACTAAATTTTTAACACTATTTGCAGCACGTTATCTAGGTTATTCAAAATAGTTAAGACACACCAATAAATTATAAGAATTTTAGGAGAAACAATCAAATGCAAACAGAAAAACTCATTGTCAGTGAAGGCGATATCGTCAAGCAATGTCGAGCAATCAATAAGCCGGGCATGTATTCATTGCTTCCGGCCAGCAACCGGGTGTTTAGTCAGTTGCCCAATTTTCAATATGTAGAAGCCCAGGTTCTGGCTACACCGCAATTAGGCGCTAAATTCGTCGAGCATGAGCTTACAATCCATAATGGTGGGGGCACTGCCAAACCCTGGGAAGAAGATTTAGAGCAGTTTTTCTTCTTAATGGAAGGCAGCCTTAAGTTAACAGTGAACGGAAATGACCATAAAATGGAATCCGGCAGTTTCTTCTGGCTGCCACCAAACCAGGCATATGCATATACCAATACAGGTGACAACGATGCCCGGGCGTTATGGATTCGCCGCCGCTACATCGAAGTTGACGGTATCAAGATTCCAGACCCAATCATCGCCCATGAAAGCGATGTCAAGGCTGATCCAGTGGATACCTACATGGAACAGCATCTTACACCCTATGAACAGTTGGGGTTCGATATGGGCATCAACATCCAGGTTTTTGATCCCGGTGTCTATTTCAGTTTTGTCGAATCCCATATCATGGAACACGGCTTATATATGCTTGCAGGCAGAGGCGTTTACTGGCTGAATGATGATTTTATGGAAGTACAAAAAGATGACTTCATCTATATGGCACCCTATTGCCCGCAGTTCTTCTATGCCACCGGTTGGGATAAATCTGCCTACCTACTTTATAAAGATGTCAATCGAGATTATGTTGAAGGTCTGTAGAAAAAAATAAATGATTTAGAGAAAAATAACCAAAACAAATAACAAACGTAAGGAGTATAAAAATGGAAAACAATGTATATCGTGATGAAGATGTCAGCCTGGATGTACTGAAGGATAAAGTCATAGCAGTATTAGGCTACGGCATCCAGGGCGGCCCCCAGGCATTATGTATGCGAGACAGTGGGCTGAATGTAATTGTCGGCGCAGGACCGCGTGACCGCTTTGACGATTGGGATAAAGCCGAAGCAGATGGCTTTGATGTTTACACAATTGCTGAGGCAACCCAAAAAGCAGATGTTGTGCATGTCTTATTAGCTGATCCTGCACAGCCTTCTGTGTACAGGGAATCAATCCGTGACAACCTCAAACCAAACTGTACACTCAGTTTTGCCCATGGATTCAACATCCTTTATGGTGCGATCATTCCCCCCAAAGATGTCAATGTTGTCCTATTCGTCCCCAACTCACCCGGTCATATGGTACGAGAAAAATTCCTTGAAGGTTCAGGAATTTACGGGGCAGTTGCGGTTGATCAGGATGTCACCGGTGATGCCATGGATATCGTCCTAGCCATCGCCAAGTCAGTAGGCAGTACCCGGGTTGGCGTGATGGAAGTGAACTTCCAATCTGAAACCGAGGGTGATAACTTTGAAGAGCAGGTGCTCTATGGCGGCACAATTCATTTGATGAAAGCCGTATTCAATACCATGGTCAATCATGGCTATCCGCCCTATTTTGCCTATGCCAAAGCGATCCGATCCTTACGCACCGTCGTTGATGTGATGGATGAGATCGGAATTGAAGCTTATATCTCAGAACGCAGCAGCCGTACCGCCGAATTTGCAGTGAGAATGTCCGGTCCCCGGGTGATCAATTGCGACGAGGTGGAAAATATTCTCAATGAAACTGAGAAGGGTGATTTTGCTGCCAACTGGATGCAGGAATGGCAGCTGGGTATGCCCCATCTTCATCGAATGCGCCGCACCGGACAAGAATCCACCATGGAACAGGTCGGAGAAGAATGGCGAAAGATGTTTGGGAAAGGATAAAAAATGGATCAGAAACTTTTTGAACAAGGTGAAACGATCACAGATTTCATTCAAAGCTTGGGCGATAAGCGTGAAAAATTCGAACAGCATATGGCAGAAACAACACCGCCTGGTGACCTCCCTGGTGACTTAAAATTAGCCGTGATTGCAGAAGATTGGTCAGGGGATGTGCTTTATAATGTGCCGGTATTGTTCCGAATGGCACAGGAAGCAGGGTGGGATCTGCGTGTTTTTCGTCGGGACCAATACCCTGAGTTGATGGACCAATACTTAAAAGACGGATTATATCGCTCGATCCCTGTGGCAATAATTTATGACCAGGATTTCAATGAGCTTGCCAATTGGATTGAACGTCCTGAAATTGCCACCCGGATAATCGATGAAGAATCACTAAAATTGCGCAGGCGTTTACGTGAAGAGAATAAGGCTGCCTGGCGTGAAGCAGCGATCCAGGAGGTGACCAAGCTAGTCAATTCATAATTTCTAAGTTGTCGACAATCTCACATTTTATAATCAATTTACACATAAAAGGAGCAAAACAATGATTACTGTCGGATTAAAAGGAAGAAACTTTGTTCGTGTTCAGGATTTCACCAAGGCAGAACTCGAAACAATGCTGGAATTAGGCCTTCAGCTGAAGGCTGACACCGTCATGCGCCGGCCGCATGATGACATTCTGCGCGGACGAACTCTGCATATGATGTTCTTCAACCCCTCACTGCGAACTCGCAATAGCTTTGAGGGCGGCATGACCCAGCTTGGCGGACATGCACATTTCCTCGAACCATCATCCACTCGCCTGCCCACCCTCGAAGGTGAGGATATGGGCTATGCCTCTGAGCGTATTTCGGATGTTGCCCGGGTGCTTTCCAGCATGGGTGACGCCATTGCAATCCGCATCCTGGGTGATGTGGTTGGCTGGGAATATGAGAAAAGCGTCAAGATCATTGATGAATTTGCCAAATGGTCATCTGCACCGGTGATCAATATGGAAGACAATAAATACCATCCCTGCCAGGGTATGGCTGATGCCATGACCTTATGGGAAATGTTTGGTAAGGACCTGCGCGGCCGCAAGATTGGTGTCTCCTGGACATGGGGATCCAGCCCAAAGAAACCGATCGCCCCACATCATGACTTCCTGTATATGGCCAGCCTCTTCGGTGCTGATATCACTTTTGCACGGCCGCCAGAGATGCGCATTGACCCCGAGATCGAAGCCCAGGTCAAACAAAATGCAGCCCTCTACGGCGGCTCATACACAGTTTCAGAAAAAATGGAAGATGCCTGTGAGAATGCCGATGTCATCTATGCCAAGAACTATGTCTGTCTCGATATGCTGCCCCCTGTTACTGATAAACCGGAACAGGAAGAAATGACCAAGCTATTTGCCAAGTACCGCGATTGGATCGCAGATGAAAAACGGATGAATATGGCAAAACCAACTGCACAATATATGCACTGTCTGCCCTGTGAGCGCGGCGCCGAAGTTTCAGATGCTGTGTTGGATGGCAAATGGGGCGATGCCTGCTACGTTGAAGCCGAGAACCGCCTGCATGCCCAAAAAGGCGTCATGGCCGCGATCATCCACTAATCAATATTCATGAGAAGAGAGATATTGAAATATCAAGTTTTGAGGATTGTATGAACATAATTGTAACCATCAAACAGGTGCCAGAATCCAGTAACGTGAAGATGGACCCTGAAACCGGCACAATGCTGCGAACCACCGCTGAGGCCGTCATCAACCCCTTAGACACAAATGCCATCGAAGCGGCCCTGAGGCTGCGTGATGAGTACGGTGGTACTGTTACCGTCATTTCGATGGGACCAAAAAGAGCAGAGGAAGCGCTCTTTGAAGCTCTGGCCATGGGATGCGATGAGGCCGTCTTGTTGAGTGATAGAGCATTTGCCGGATCTGACACCTGGGCAACATCCTATGTGCTGGCGCAAGCAATAAAAAAGCTGGCACCTTATGACATGGTGATTTGTGGTGAACGTGCCACTGATGGTGAAACCGGGCAGGTCGGGCCAGGCATTGCTGCCTCGCTCGATTTGCCCCTGGGCACCTATATCAGTAAATTCATCGAGGTCACAGAAGACAAAGCCCGCTTCGTCAGAACCGTCGAAGGCGGCCAGGAAATTCTACAAACCAGCCTGCCGTTCGTTGCGGTCGTGGTTAAAGAGATCGGTACTCCTCGATTATCCACAGTACGCAGCAAAATGAAAGCCAAAAAGAAAGAAATCCCCATGTGGGGACCAAATGAGATCGATGCAAAACTCGAGTGGCTCGGCCTCAAAGGCTCACCAACCCGTGTGGTCAAGATCAACACCCCTAAACTGATGCGCAAAGGAAATGTCGTTACCATCAACACTCCAGAGGATATCGAAAAAGCCGCCGATCAATTCATTGAATTTTTGAAAGAACGTGAATTGACTGAGTTTATCCCAGAGAAAGAGAGGTCATCATGAAATACGGTGAAGTTTGGACTCTCTCAGAATTTCGGCAGGGCGAACTGCGTGAGGTCTCTCTGGAATTGCTCGCCTGGGGTCGAGGCCTGGCTGATGAACTGAACACACAGCTTTGTGCCGTGATGCTCACTGATGAAGTGACCGACGAACAGATGAAAAAGGTTTTTGCCTATGGCGCTGACAAAGTCTATCTTGTCAAAGATAAAGCCTTGGCAAACTTTCTGGTGGAACCCCATGCAAGAGTGTTAGAGAACCTGGTCAAGACCTACGAACCATGGATATTCCTGGCAGGCGCAACCACCACCGGTCGAACCGTGATGCCGTACCTTTCAATGATCCTTCACACAGGCCTGACTGCAGATTGCACCAAGCTTGAGATTGAACCTGAAACCGGAAATTTACTCCAAATCAGGCCAGCCATTGGCGGTAATATCATGGCAACGATTAAAACGCCTGAATCCCGCCCACAGATGGCGACTGTTCGGCCTAAATCGATTCTATTATTAGAACCCGATTTTTCTCGCTCAGGTGATGTAATTGAGTTTAATGCACCCAAAGATGCACTGACATCCAGGATGGTATTAGAAGAGTATGTCGTGGAAGGCAAAGGAAAAGCTGCACTGGAAGAGGCTGAAATCGTCGTGTCCGGCGGAAAGGGTGTACAGGAATCTGATAATTTCAGATTAATGTACGACCTAGCTGATAAATTGGGTGGCGTGGTTGCTTCAGCCCGTCCCCCGGTGGATTTAGGCTGGCAGCCATACAGTGGACAGGTCGGTCTGACTGGCAAAACCATCAGCCCTGCTCTATATATCGCCTGTGGTATCTCAGGTGCTGTTCAGCATCTGGCAGGTATTCAGACTGCAAAAAATATCATTGCGATCAACACTGATGCAGATGCACCGATCTTCCAGGTTTCAGACTTTGGGATTGTCGGCGATATTTTTGATGTTTTACCGGTGGTTATTAAACGACTGGAAGAAAATAATTTACATAACGAGAAAAAGGAGTAATTGAAGATGACAAAGAAAAAAGTTGGGATCATCGGGGGCGGTATCGTTGGCACGTCCCTGGGCTATCACCTTAGCCTCTATGAGGATGCTGAAGTAACCCTGTTCGAAAAAGACCAGATCGGTTCCGGGACAACCGCAAAATCTGCCGGTACTGTCTGCCTCTTTGATGATTCAGTTGCCCATGAATTCTGGAATGTGCGCTTTTTTGGTTTCCAGGCTTATGAACGCATGGAGGCCGAAGAAGAAGGTTCAGCCGGATTCGATAAGACCGGTACCCTGGTGATTGCCACTGACAAGGAAGTGGAACATTTCATTAAATCAGGCATTGCCCTGGCAAAGGCCCACGGCTACCAGGGTGAATATATCACCGATAAAGGCCGCATTAAGGAAATTCTTCCTGATCTTGATCTTGAAGATGCCCTGGGTGCAGGCTGGACTCCGGACGACGGCTATTTTGATGCCACTATGGCTTCCAACACCTATGCCAAAAAGATCAAAGCAAACGGCGGCACCGTCAAGACTTTCACAAAGGTTGAAAATCTGAAGGTCAGCAATAATAAAGTAACCGGCATTGAAACTGACAAAGGCAGCTTTGATTTTGATGTCGTTGTTGATGCTTCAGGCCCCTGGGCACGTTATACCTCCCGGATGGCTGGTTTAGAGCTGCCCATCTGGCATACCAAAGCAGAAGTATTCTTCTTGGTGCCCCCAAACAAGAAACTGGACTACACCTTCCCGGTTCTGAAATACCCACGCTTCTATGCCCGCCGTGAAGGCGATAATGTCTTTATCTGCAAAGCCCACCTGACCATGGATCTGAATGATCCCATGCATGCTGGCATTTGGGACCCGGACAAACTTCCTGCCACAGGCGGTACCGATGATTACTTCATCGAATTCCTCTTCGGAGAACTGGAAGAGCATGTTCCTGGCTTATTGGATTCAGGCGTGGCTTCCTCCTGGCTTGGTTATCGAGCTGAACCGCCAGACTTCCTCCCCCTGCTGGGTGAAACCCCGGTTGATGGCTACATGTTAGCAGTCGGATGCGGCGGCAATGGCGTCATCGAAGGCCCCATGGTCGGACAGGATATGGCAATCTATATCATGACTGGTGAGAAGACACCCTTGATTCAACGCTTACCGCTTTCACGGTACGCACAAGAATTTGATCTGACTGATGTGAAAACCGATTAAACGTATTCCTTTATTGGTATCCAGGCTGTGTAGAGCCAAGAGGGCTCTACACAGCCTCTTTTTTTCATAAGTGCATCAGGTAGCATAATTATTACATGAAAAGAGGGTAACTGCTCAGGCTGCCATGCAAATGAAAGGTCGGAGGTGTGGTGTGGCGGCAAAGCCGCCACATCACACCTCCTATTTCTTCATAAGCTGAGTACGTAGTGCCTCAATAGAAAATCTTACTTTACTATGATGGTTGCCTCAAATAAGAATATTACTTTACAATCTTCCATAATTTACCAACATTTAGGTCAATTTTATTTCGCAAGGTCACCGGATTTAGGTGAGCATACAGATTGGTTAAACTTACTTTGTCTAAAAATACGACATGACCGTAATAGGGATACTTCATGATGATGGCTTCTATGGATTTTATCAGCTCATGATTACCTGGTTTTTCTGGGCGGATATCGTAGTAGGTACTTCGGGCAATCTCTAGTGTTTCACAGATGACTTTGATCGGGTATTTCACTTTGAGTGTTTCGATCAAAGCCCGTTTTTCCTGTATCCTGAGTCCAGCTAGCTTTTGGCTTTTTTTAAAATTTCATTTTCAATGTTTAATTTTCCGATCATGCGCTCTAACTCTGCTATGCGTGTTTCTAATCTCTGACGGTCGTTATCGCCTCGATCCCCAAACATACAGGCGGCATTTTTTAAAAAAGTGTCCCGCCATTTGTAGTAAAGCACATCTTTGATCTCTCGTTCCCGACAAATTTGCGCAATGCTTTTCTCCCCTCTAAATCCTTCCATAACCGTATCAAGTTTGAAATCTGCGCTGAAGGTGCGGTATTTTCTGGCCATTTTAACCTCCATAGTCTGATAATACAATATTCTTGAGGTGTCCCGTTTTTCAACCGCATTGCAAATCGAAAAAGTTGTATCTTAGGGAAAAATACCCATGCCAGAAGAAATCAGCGACTGGCTAAAAAAAATATCAGATGAATAAAATGGTGTAAACTGTCGCAGAAAAACCATAATCACCCCTGGATTATGATATCCAGGGTGTTTGGTTAAAAGATAAAATTAAGTTTGGGTTGGAAAAACAGATATAATTATTTAACAAGACGAATTTAGTAATTGCTATTTTCCTCAAATAAAACAGGCTAATGTGAGATTTTTAATTTTCGAAAATAATATTCAAAATCAAATATTATTCCCTTAAAATATTTGATTTGAAAAAGGGAGAGAAACCATGCTATTGAAACATCATTTTGATGAAATAATTGCTCACAGTTCCTATATTCTGGCGGGGCAGAATTCGTGTGCGGTGATTGATCCGCAACGTGATGTTGAAGTCTACTTGCATGAAGCCAAGCAAACGGGTTTTTAAATTACCATATCCTGCAAACCCATTTGCATGCAGATTTTATCAGTGGTCATCTTGACCTGGCGAAAAAGACTGGTGCAAAGATCTATATAGCCAAATCTGCAGAGTGTACGTTTGGTCATGTCTCGTTGGAAGAAGGTGATGAAATTACCATAGAAAATATCCACCTGCAGGTGTTGGAAACCCCTGGGCATACCCCTGAGCATCTTAGTTTTGTGGTGACAGATAAAAACCGTGGTGACAGCCCAATTGGTGTATTTTCTGGTGATACCTTATTTGTGGGTGATGTTGGGCGGCCTGACTTGTTTCCGGATAAAGCGCAGTTCCTGGCAGATAGGCTTTACCACAGCTTGCATGATAAATTGATGCAGCTGCCCGATTATTGTGAGATTTACCCGGCACATGGGGCAAGTTCATTATGCGGCCGTTCGATGGTAGCGAAGTACCAGAGTACGATTGGTTATGAGCGTAAATTCAACCCGCCTTTGCAAATACCGGACAAAAAAGATTTTATCAAATCCTTGACAGAAGATACGCCTTCTGCGTCAGATCATTTCAGCTGCTGCAGCGACATCAACAGGGATGGCCCTAAATTGGTTGAAAACCTGCCAGAATTGAAGAGATCGACAGTCAGCGACTTTGCCCAGATGATTAAATATCCTCATGTTCAGGTTCTGGATACCCGCAATTATCTTGCATTTGGCGGTCAGCATATACAAGATTCGTGGCGCCTGGATTTGAATGGGAACTTCCCGACGTTTGCTGGTTGGGTTTTACCAACAGATAAAGACTTTGTGTTGATTGTGGATGATGCCGATAAGGCTCATGAAAGTGTGGTTTGGGCACATCGAGTTGGTGTCGACCGCATCATTGGTTATTTGGTGGGTGGCATGCCTGCATGGTTGACGTCCGGTTCGCTAACATCGAGCGTTACCCTGCTGTCGCCTGAAGAACTTCACGATATGGTGGTTGGTGAGAATAATTTTCAGCTTGTTGATGTGCGTGCAAAAAATGGATATGAAGAGACGCATATAAAAGGTGTTCTCAATATTGAAACGGCTGATTTACGCACACAGCATGACCAATTGGATCCGAAAAAATCTGTGATTTTGGTATGCAGTTCAGGAAACCGTTCCAGCCTGAGAACCAGTATATTGGCGCAGCATGGTTTTGATAAACTTTATAATACCGCCGGCGGCATGACTGGATATAGTGCAGCCGGTTATTCAAAAGAACGCATCGTGTGTTCAAATCACCATGGATCCAGATTCTTTAGTGAGTATATGAAAATTAGAATTTCCGACATATCTAAAGGAGAAAATGTATGTTTGCCTTTCTGACCCAGGTTCGCTGGTCTCCATACGCAGTTGGGGCAGGGATAGGGATTTTAAGCTGGTTTAGTTTTTTAATCCTGAGAAAACCCATCGGGTGCTCAACAGCATTTGCCAAGACGAGCGGCATGATCGAAAAAATAATTTATGATCCTGATGTGGCGTCGAAAGCCTATTACCAAAAAATTGGTCTTAACATTGATTGGCAGTGGATGCTTGTAATAGGCGTTATCGCTGGTGCGTTTGTGTCTGCGCTATTATCCGGTGATTTTCGGATGCAGTGGGTGCCGGGCTTGTGGTTAAATACTTTTGGCAATACACCATGGTTAAGATTATCAGCTGCTGTGATCGGTGGGTTATTTCTTGGTTTTGGAGCTCGTTGGGCCGATGGCTGTACAAGCGGGCATGGCATCAGCGGTGCGATGCAGCTTGCTGTTTCATCTTGGATTTCAGCGATTGCCTTTTTTTTCAGCGGAATAATGATGGCTTTCTTGTTATTCCATGTAATTGGCGGGTGAGGTAAAAATGGCAGATAGAGAATCAATCAAAAAATCCTTCATACAAAAATCCTGGTCTCCATTGGTATGGGGTCTTGTTATCGGGATCATATTTGGCTTTTTACTGCAAAAAGGTGGTGTGACTAATTATGATGTGATCCTGGGCCAACTGCTGCTAACTGATTTCACAGTATTGAAGGTGATGCTCACTGCAGTCCTGGTCGGGATGGTTGGCGTCTATGCTATGAAAGGTCTGGGATGGGTTGAATTAAGTGTTAAATCCGGATCATGGGGGATGAATGGTATTGGCGGCATAATTTTTGGTATTGGCTTTGCATTGCTGGGTTATTGTCCGGGAACGATTGCTGGGGCTATTGGCAATGGTTATTTGGACGCCGCTGTAGGAGGGTTGATTGGCATTTGGGTTGGGTCAGGTCTTTTTGCTGCGTTGTATCCAAAATTAAGGAAAAATATACTCCATGCAGGCGACTTTGGCGATATGACTTTTCCCAAGTTGTTCAAAGTAAATGACTGGTATGTTGTTATCCCGACGGCAGTATTAATCCTGGTGATATTAATCAGGTTGGAGACAGCAGTATTGTAAGAAAATAAAATTATTGTTGGGCTTTAAGAGAATAAGTGTAATCAACTTCTTTGACATAATAAATAAAGAAAAATGCAGCAATCCACCTGCCAACAGCTGAGATAATTGTCAGTCCTCTAAATTCTATCAGGGCAATTAATAGCGATCCAATTGCCGCGCCAAATGAGAGTGAAAAGGTAATCACAATTTGGTGAAACGCAGAAAAGCGAGCTCTTTGACTTGGTGGAGTTTGGCGGAGCAGGTTATTGAAAGTTACCAGGCTGAATGCACCCCAGAAAAAACCTGCGACTGTCTCCACTAGAATGACTTGCCAATATTGATTGATCCATAAACCCCACAGCAGCGGAATAATTGGAATTAATAACATAAATATGATGACGACCTTACGATTGCCCCAACAGTCGGCTAAAGCACCCATTTGAGGTTGAATTAGAAGGCTTGCGATTGTGTGAGCGACGGTTGAGACGCCAATCATAGCCGCTGTAAAATTAAGTGTGTCTACCATGTACACATCAAAAAATGGCCCGGCAACGTTCAGCGATAAACTCCATACGGTATTAAATATCAGGAAATTTATAAATATCGGATAATTTTTTAATGATGTAAAAATATTTATAATATTATATTTGCGAAATTGTTAAAATGCCCTGTCCTTTGATAGGTGATTGTTCTTTTTTGTCTGACGGTCACTGATCTTTGCAAAATACAAAAACCCCACACCACCCAAAACGAAAGCAAGCTGGTAGCCGATAGGCTCATCTATTTGTGCGATTATTTCACCAACTAACAGGATTGCAAAAATTGCGGTGATCCCCATCATAAAATTCCTGGTACCAGAAAACCTTCCGCGTCCTTCCAGCGGTACAACATCCCTTGTTAGGGCTATCCAGCCAGGATAACCAAAGTTGTTAAAAACTTCACGAAAAATCGCCAGCAGTAAAATGATCCAAATTAAACCGGATGAATCCCTAATAAAGAAAGGCAAAACAGCCATCAAAAGCACAGCCAGCCGGCTGGCTGTGCTTTTGATGGCTAAAGTAATTTTTTTTACGTTCTCCTGAATATTCAGTTAATAAGGCAGCTGGGAGCAGTAATAGGGCAGCTGAAAAATTGCTCAGTGAATTTAATAAACCGATTTGCTGGCGGGTGACATTCAATGACAGGAGATAGATAGTCATATAAGTAATAATGATCCAGTCACTGGCTGCGGAAAACAAACCGTTATAGAAGAATATCGATAAATAATTACGCTTGGCTGGCGGCAGTACAGAAGCCCAAGCACCATCCCATGTAAAGCGTATGATTTTACGGTGCAATCCAAGCCACCAGGACTTATTCGAATGTTTTTTCATGGAGTTTTGTGATTGAATTAGATTTTACGGTACACAGGCAAGTCAACAACAAAGATGGTAACTGCATTTTCGTTGGTTTCACTCGGTGTACAATGTGTGTCTAAGATGTGGATAATACTTTCTACATTTTCTGGTTCTGTACCTATCAACAAAGTGAAATTACCAAATCTCAGAAAACCTCCAGTGCTTGCCATTCGAGTTGCCGTAGAGCCCGCACGATTTAAGGCTTCAATGACCTTTTCACTATCTTTTTCATGCATGATGGCATAGATCAATTTCATTACATTCCCTCAGATCTGTTCGAAATGTTCTACAGCCATACCGTAGAGTGTGGCACCGCCTTCTTGTGTTTCGAGGATCGGCATATGGCTGAGTTCACCAGTTGCATGCATTTGTACGGGGATAAAGCGTTTATAAGGCTGGCAGTATTGATTAACCAAATCATCAAAAATGCTAAACCGGGTATGGTTGAGCCCCAACAGCAAGCACACCGTTGGTTCCTGGAAGAGACTGCTGTTGCTATCAATAATCGTGAAGTAAAACTGCTCCGTATTTAAATTAGCCATTAAATTTCTTGATTGTGATTTCGATACAACAACCAAAATCAGAAGATCAATTTCCATCTCAGGCATAGGCTTACCTCGGAGGTTAATATCGGTCTTTATTATCTATATTGGTAACTGCTCAGTATGCCCTGTAACTGAAAGGTCGGGGATGTGGGGTGGCGGCTTCGCCGCCACCCCACATCCCCTATTTCCTCATCATCTGAGTAGTTACCTATATTGTACATGAGGATTGGAATTTTGGCATTATAATGTGGGTTGTAAATACCATCAGTGAATGCACTGATAGGCTCGATTTTTCAGGAGTACTCAAATTATGAGTGATACAGGTCAAAAACAGAAGAAAACGCTATTAATCATAACTTTGGTGTCGATAGTTTTATGCGGCTGCCCGGCGTGTTTTTTGATCATCCCCGGATTGCGCGCCTTGACAGACGCGATTGACCGGGTTTACAGTTATGCGACTTTTCTACCAGAGATTGGACACGGTTTTCTTGAGGGGGGATGGATGCTTTGTCTCGGTAGTTTTATGTTGATCATGCCAACCACGTTGGTGATTGTTCAATTAATCAAACCCAAGAAAAAACCAGAGATAGAAAAATTAGAACCCAAAGGAATTTCAGATGAGGATGAAATCCCACCTGCCAGTTGATATCTTAAAAGGTAATTACTCAGTCTGACATACAACTGAAAGGTCGGGGGCACACCCCCAATTTCCTCATCCGCTGCGGAGTTACGACACTAAAAAGCCCTGATTTTTTATGATCAGGGCTTGAAACTTATTTACGGAAACATTAATCGGCTATTTGATCGCCTTCACCAATACCACGGGGAATCCATTTATCCGTCTTTTCCCGCAGACGATGTATTCCGCCGACTCGATTATGCAGTTGGTCGAACCCTTCAGGTTTCAGGAACATATCCTCACCTTCTAATAAACCAAATACGCCGCTTTGGCCGGGCTCAAGCAGTTCATTTCTAAATGGTGCGGAAAGTGCCGGGTCGATAGGCTTATAATCGGTGGGCTCTTCATAGGTTGTGATGTATCCTTCATAATTTCGCAGGACAACTTTGTGATCTGAGTAGCTGAGCAGATAATTTGGATTGAGGGGAATTTTTCCTCCCCCACCAGGCGCATCGACAACGTAGGTCGGAATTGCAAAGCCGGATGTATGTCCCCGAAGGGATTCAATGATTTCAATGCCCTTACCAATTGGTGTGCGGAAATGACCTGCGCCATGTACCAGGTCACACTGGTAGAGATAATAAGGCCTTACACGAATACGCACCAGGTCATGCACCAGTTTTCGCTGGATAAAAGGGTCATCATTTATGCCAGCCAACAGCACGGCCTGGTTCCCCAATGGAATGCCAGCTCTGGACAATTTGTCGCATGCTTGTGAGAGTTCGGCTGTGATTTCATTAGGATGGTTGACGTGAATATTAAGCCATACTGGGTGGAATTTTTGGAGGGTTTCGCACAGGTCGTCTGTCACCCGCTGGGGCATAAATACCGGCACTCGTGAGCCTATTCGGACTATCTCAATATGGGGGATTTCTCGAAGTGCAGTTAATAAACGTTCGAGAACTTTTGGTGCTAAAGTCAGCGGATCACCGCCTGACAACAGCACATCCCTGACTTGGGGTGTTTGCCGAAGATAGTCCAGCTGTGCTTCAAAATCTTTGGATGAAAATGTTTGTGAAGGATCACCAACAATGCGTGATCGTGTGCAGTATCTACAGTAACTGGCACATTGTGTGGTGACCAGCATCAGAACCCGGTCAGGATAGCGGTGAACAAGCCCAGGTACGGGGGAATGGGCATCCTCAGCCAGGGAATCTTCCATTTCTCCAATGAACGGGTTGATCTCACCAGCTGTTGGGATGATTTGTTTGCGTACAGGGTCATCCGGGTTGTCCGGATCCATCAATGAGGCAAAATAAGGTGTGATATCCACCCGGAATAAACCTCTTTGGCCTAAAGCCTGACGTTCACTGTCTGTTAAAGAGATGATCTTTTCAAAATCTTCAATTGAATTCAGGCGATGGCTCAGCTGCCATCGCCAATCATTCCACTTTTCTTCCGGGATATCAGAAAAAACAGGGGCTCGTTTAGACGGAAATGAGTTCATGGAATTTCTCCTTGCTTTTACCTATAACCTAAGTTTATTTTCAATCATTAAATCCACCATATTAAGCATCTGAATTATTCGTTGAACATTGCTCCGACACTGCGACCCTGGTTGGCGCGGAGGATCACTTCGCTTAATAAATCACCGATTGAAAGTATTGTTAGTCGATCGCCAAAATGTACCCTTTTTTCTGGTGGAATTGGTACGGTGTTGGTTGTGATGAATTCCTTTACGGGCAAAGGCCCCAGACGTTCTGCTGCATTTAATGAAAGGATTGGATGAACAAATACCATGTAGATATCTTTGGCACCATAATCTTTCAGAATTTCAACTGCATGAACCATTGATCCGCCGGTGTTTATTTCATCATCCACCAGGATAACATCTCGATTTTTTACATCACCGATGATCGTCATAGACATCGGATTTTTTGAGTCGGCTGTTCTTTTTTTCTCGATAAATGCCAACCCTGTGTGCAGTAAATCTGCATAAACACGACCATTTTTTGCAAATCCTAAATCAGCGGTCACAACAACTGGATTATTGAGGGTTGGGCCGATTTTTAAAAGGTAATCCTTTAAGATATGGAAGCCGCGTAAGACATCACCTGGAATTGAGAAAAAACCCTGAATCTGGCCGGCATGCAGGTCAAAGGTCATATACCGGTCAGCACCAGCGACCTGGATCATATCGGCAACCAGTCTGGCTGTAATTGGAACTCTGGGTTTGTCTTTTTTATCAGATCTGCCATAGCAAAGGTAGGGTACGACTGCAGTTATTCGGCCTGCTGAGTCTAGCTTTAAAGTTTGTATCATGATCAGCAGTTCCATCAAATTACGCTGTACTGGAGATGATGTTGTCTGAATGACATAGCAATCCTGGCCGCGAACACTTTCATGGAGCGATACAAAGAGATTTTCATTTGGAAATTGCAAAATATCTCGTCCACATAGTGGCGTATTGAGATATTCTGAAATTTCTGTAGATAATTCAGGAGAAGCCGTACCGGCAAACAGTTTAATGTTGTCATAAAGTAGTTCGTGACGCATATTTGGTTTTGTCATACCTAATACTTCCTTTTCCTTCGTTTGTTTACGATTTATCGTGTTTGTTGTTCCCAATCATCTTTTAGGACACTCATCAGGTGAATGTCATAATAACGTCCATGTTGAAAATGTGCCTGCCGATATTTCCCTTCATGAGAAAAGCCAGTATTTTGATAAGCTCGAATCGCTCGCTCATTTTTCTCGAAGACCTGCAGCCAGATTCGATGAAGGTTAAGCGTTTTAAATCCATGATCAAGCATCAATTTTAAAGTTTCTGTACCATAGCCTTGATCCCAACAAGCCTTTTCACCAATCATAATCCCGATTTCTGCTGACCGGTGACGCCAATTGGTACTCATGAACTGACAGGTTCCAATAGGCAGATATCCATCATCCCGGTTTTTTGGTTTTACTTCGATAACCATGACATGTTCGTTAGGTGGGGTACTCATCATGTTCTCATACCACTGTTCTTCTTCGAACCTGGACATTGGAAATGCGAGCATGAGGTTTTCAGTGACTTCAGGGTCATTGATCCATATAAGGAAGGTGCTGATATCTTCCTTTTCGGCTGCTCGTAACCGAATTCGTTCACTATAAAAATGAGGCATGATTTACGTCCATTATCTAATAATTATGGAGAAAGTCGTGTTGGGCCTCTGAATAGATACACAGCTTCACGAATATTAGAAAGGCCGAGCAAGATCATCATAAAGCGGCTTAATCCAAACCCAAAACCACCATGTGGTGGTGTGCCATAACGGAAGTAGTTGAGATAGTCGGTTAAGGTTTCGGGATTGAGTCCTTTTGCTACTGCCTGTGACTTAAGGATTTCGTAACGATGTTCACGCTGTGCACCTGTCGCTAACTCTAAGCCTTTACCCAGCAGGTCAAAACTGCGAGTGATATTGCTGTCTTTTGCTTTTAGCATATGATAAAACGGCCTGGCATCAAATGGCCATTCAGTCACAAATACATAATCATGACCCTGGGTTTCCTTGAAGTGCGCCCCGATTGCTCGTTCAGCACCTGGATCCAGGTCATGCTTTTTTTCAGGCGGCAGGTTATAACCAATTTCGTTAAGCAATTTATGGGCATCTTGCATTGTTATCCTGGGAAAAGGCAATTTGGGGACTTCTAACTGAATATCAAAAATAGTTTTGATGGCTTGGCTATGTTTTTCGAGGACCTTTTCGCAGGTATATGCCAGCCAGTTCTCCATGACCGCCATCACATCCTCATGAGAATCGATCCAGGAGATCTCCATATCAACCCCGGTAAATTCCGTCATATGACGTGAGGTGAAAGATGGGTCTGCACGAAACACAGGGCCGATTTCAAAAACCCTTTCGAATCCAGCAGCCATTGCCATCTGTTTGTAGAATTGTGGCGATTGGGCCAGGTAAGCTGTGGTTTCAAAATAAGCCAGGCTGAATAACTCAGCTCCAGATTCGCTTGGTGTCCCCATAATCTTCGGAGAATGGATCTCAATGAAATCGTTTTCAAGCCAATATTCCCGCATAGCCTGTTCGACCGTGCTTTGGACTTCAAAGATCAGGCGGTTGGTTTCTCGGCGCAAGTCAAGGTAGCGCCAATCAAGTCTGAAATCCTGTTCTGGCAGGTACTCTCCGTATGGTTCAAAGGGTAATGGGGCTTCTGCTGCCCCTTCTATAACCAGCGATTCAAGTTGGATTTCTATCCCCCCCAATTTGACTATTTCGTTTTCTACTACTGTCCCGACGAGCTTAACGGCTGATTCGGTCCCAAGACCAGAAATTGTCTCGGCCAATTCCAGATCCCCTTTCTTAAAATGGGTTGCCTGAACCATGCCGGTTCGATCCCGAATGATCAGAAATTGCATATTCTTCTGGTCTCTGAGGGTATGCAGCCAGCCCCGGATGGTGACTTTTTCATTGATGTTCTGGCCTAATTCTGCGATAAGCATTCTTTCCATTATTTCCTTCTCCTAAATTTTATTATTCTTCTTAAGCTGAGCAGTTACATCATGGATTGATAATAACAATTTTGCAGCTTTAATTGGGCTAGTTTGTTTGTGAATGACCTGATTTAATAGAGCATCAAATTTATCCTCGTCTCGCTCATGGAACCATTGGTTTAATACCATCTCTTTGAGCAAGGCCTCAAACTCATGTTTCAACTGGTTTGATTCTTTCACCTGCCAGTTATTGGTAGTTTTTAGAAATGCTTGATGCTGAAAGATTAGCTCGACGAGTTTATTAATCCCTTTACCTTCATTTGCTGTGGTCTTCAGAACCGGCACCGTCCAAGTATCGATTGGGGGGTGTTGGTTGATATTTGTTGAAGATAATTGAGTTTCACTTTGATGTTTGCCTTTATTGGTTATTTTATTGTCACCTTTTTTCATGTTCATTTCAAGCATAAACTTCAAAGAGCGGGCAAGCGTATCTGCCCCGGGGCGATCGGCTTTATTGACCACAAAGATATCTGCAATTTCAAGAATACCTGCTTTGATTGCCTGGATATCGTCACCAAAACCTGGCGCTTCTGTGACAATTACCGTATGAGCTAAGCTGACAATATTGATCTCATCCTGGCCGGCACCGACAGTTTCAATCAGTATCATTTCATACCCTGCCGCATCCAATACATGTGCAAATGCGGCTGTGCGATGCGAGAGACCACCCAAAGCGCCCCTTGATGCCATTGACCGCATAAATATCCCTTTGTCATTGGTTAGTTCTTGCATGCGGATACGGTCTCCCAACAGTGAGCCCCCACTGAAGGGACTGGTGGGATCAACGGATATTATCGCCACTTTAGGGGCCGAGAGATGATCTATTTTTTTTCTTATTAGCTTTGCAAGCTGGAAAACGAGGGTGCTCTTCCCAGTGCCAGGTGCGCCTGTGATACCAACGATATGTGCATTGCCGCTGAAAGGAAATAAATCTGAAAGGATCTCTTCACTTTCCGATGTGTTGTTTTCTATGAGCGTTAGGGCACGAGTTAACGCTAGGCGATCACCCTGACGAATAGCAGTCGGATCGATCTGTGTCATGATCAGTCACTCATCTATCCTAATGCCTGCTGGATATCTTCGATCACTTGATGGGTATATGTACCTGGTCCATAAACAGCATGAACCCCTTTTTCTTTTAAAGCCACAGCATCTTTTTCAGGAATGATCCCGCCGATAAAAATTTTGATATCACCTAAACCTGCTTCTTGCAGTTTTTGTATTACAGAAGGAACCAGTACATTATGTGCACCAGATAAGATTGACAAGCCAACAACATCCACATCTTCTTGCAGTGCTGCTTCAGCAATCATTTCAGGAGTTTGACGCAGGCCTGTATAGATTACTTCCATACCTGCATCTCGCAATGCCCGGGCTATAATTTTTGCACCACGGTCATGGCCATCCAGACCCGGTTTTGCGATGAGGACTCGAATAATTTTTTCCGGCATTTACTTCTCCATAAGATCTGAAAATCATCTGGATACATGTAAGATTATACCGCGTTCATCTTCTCTTGCATTGACCCGAGACTTGTCAGATAGTTGTAAATTTACTACAATCATTGAAGAATAATTAATCATAAGAGAAATATCAATGCCTGAACAAAAACAAGAACGGCCTCGATTGATCCCCCTATTAGTGATCCTGCTGTTAATACAGGTTCCTGTTTTGGTTATATTGAGCCTGAATTTAATAACAGATCAATGGACTTTTTTGTTTTCATGGCCCGTCTTTTGGGAAGAAATTAAATCTGCCTTTTTATTGGTCATTCAGTTTCCAGGTGAAATGGCAGAGGATGCATATATCTTGTATTCTGTGGTTGCATTTGCAGTACTTTTTATAGGTGCGGGTTGTGGATTGATATCCGGAATCCTGCTGCACAAGGGCGGTGTTTTTGCATGGATAATGGGCTTATTGGCTCAAATCATTACGCTGGGAACAGGCATAGTCCTATATATTGTCTATCAACCAACGCAGGCATACTGGTTGATCCTTATTGGGATTTTGATGGTGTTGTATTTAAATGATTCCGGTGTTCGGCAGTGGCTGCTTCAATCTGAAGAGTTAGCCGAGGTAGATCATGAAGCATGAATTAGATCAAGCTGCTCTGCTTAAACGGTTTGAACCGGCCTTAAAATTCACTCTTGGAGAAAGATTTTATCCCTATAACATTGAAGATTATATAAACCGAGCCAGTTTGTGGGAAAAACCGCCAAATTTACCGGCTGTAGAAATCATTCCTGAAGAGAATTTAGATCTTGCCAGGTTTGGAGCCATTGCACCTGTCAGCCTTGACCATATTCAATTTCTGCAGTTCATTTCACCTATCAATCTTGGCGAAATGGCAGAGTTTCGATTTAATGAATTGCGAGAAGCGTTAAGAACGAAAGATTTTCAGACAACGCGCAGCCGGTTGGCCAGGGTGGGATATTTGGCCAGGTTTGCTGATACTCTATTTTCTTTATTACTTCTTATGAGGGGACGTGTGCCAGGTGACACAATGGCAGCTGCAGTGATTACCTTTAATAAAATGCTGGCAGATAAACGTGCATTTCAATATTATGGGCGGGTTATCCAACAGAGCGGATGGTTGATTTTGCAATACTGGTATTTTTATCCATTCAATGATTGGCGTTCAGGTTTTTATGGTGCGAATGATCATGAAGCGGATTGGGAAATGGTCAACATTTATTGCTACCAGGATGCCTTGGGAGAGGTTTATCCTGCTTGGGTGGGATATGCCTGTCATAATTACTCAGGGGATGACCTGCGCAGGCATTGGGACGACCCTGAGTTAGAGAAAGTCGGCGAACACCCGGTGGTATATGTGGGCGGTGGTTCTCATGCCAGCTATTTTCAAAATGGTGAATATCTGACCCAATTGAGTTTGCCTTTCTTCCGTCCAATGCGCAGATTTTTCAGGCAGGTAGAAAGCATAATCGGGTTCCTGTTTAGAGAGAATAACCGGCATCAGCATGATGCTCAAAAAAAGGACCAGATGTTCACGATCCCCTTTGTGGATTATGCCCTGGGAGATGGGTTATCCATCGGACCTGGATGTGAAGAAACCTGGGGTGACCCGGTCGTGATTGACCCGAAACCTGCCTGGGTAGAAAATTACCGTGGGTTATGGGGCTATTATACCCAGGACCCATTTTCTGGAGAGGATGCACCAGCGGGACCGCGCTATAACCGTGACGGCAACATCCGGCAGGCCTGGTATGATCCTTTAGGCTGGGCAGGCATGGAAAAAGTCGTGCCCCCGAATATCCAGAATGAAATGATCGCGGGTAGAAAGACAGCCATTCAATCTGAAATTGATGATCTGGACGCTGAAATACATCAACTCCAAACAGTCCATTTTCAGCGTGGTATTGATTATGCTGCCATTCGAGATGTCCCACATCTGCAAAACAAAGCTGAAGAAATTGCCAAAATTCTTGAAGAAGAAAGAGAAACGTTATCAGAAAGACGTTTTGAATTAAATAATAAACGTGAATTATTAGAGTCTATTGGTTCATATGCTGAAGAAATGGACACAAAAATTCAGCAAAGTATTCGGAGCCATATAATGCAAGCCCATCAACCTTATGTTAAGAAAACACTTCGGCTCGACTGGTTTGCCGAAGTTTGGGCTGCTATCAGCATTGGTATTATGATGATCGCAGTGGTGCTGTTAGTGATATTTGTACCTCAATTTTTATTGATTGGTTTGGTTGGAATGCTGCTTTTAATGATTACCATTGAAGCGGGATTTCGCCGGCGGCTTTCAGGGTTGGTCAGGTGGGTATCAATTTTATTTGCCCTAATTGGCTTTGTGATATTGATGATTGAATTTTTCTATTTCATTCTTCTGACAATCTTGATGATCATAGGATTCTATATGATCATCGGAAACCTGCGAGAGATGTTTGCCAGGCATTAACTGATTTTGTATTCAATCTGCCAAATATAATTCAGAACCCATACATTTTAAAATCTCACCATAATAAATGCGATGATAATCCTTGTGTGGATAATGTTTATGAATGCTTTCATCTAAGAATTGGCCAGGGTCCAGATCATTAGCATATGTTTTACGACATTCAATGATCAAATCTGCTTCAACAAATGAGGGTGCAGAAACGATAGAAGATGGTTCTGGAGTCAGCCCAGCTGCAGTGATTTTGTCCCCATCACGACCTGATCGGGTGCCCAGCAATGAAAGAGCCTGGTGATAATTTTCAGGAAAAGCTGCCAGGGTGAAGGTATTATATTTTTCCATGAATTCAAACGTAAAACGTGAATGCCGGACGGCGACGAAGGTAAACGGCTTACTCCACATGGTGCCGATTGCACCCCATCCGATGGTCATCGTATTGAAGTGATTCTCGCTGAAATCACCAGTGGTCAACAAAAGCCAGCGATTGTGAAACAGATGATGTGGTTTTACTGAAAAATTTTCTAAATTGATAGGCTTTCTTTGCATAAATTCTCCGCAACTTCTCAGTCTGCCTTGTAACTGAAGGGTTAGGGTTGGGGTTGTGGCGGCTTCACTGCCACACCATAAACCTTATTTCCTTATAAGTTTGGTAGTTACAATTCTCAAAATGATGATTGCTTTGATGATACCTTATTATCTTTTGACTGTGATGATGTAAGTTTTTACTTAAGGATCGTACCCTAGATTAGTAA
>CAZCBW010000014.1:0-50511 GCA_964497065.1 uncultured Candidatus Brevefilum sp.
TGAAAGGTCGGGGGTGTGGTGTGGCGGCTTTGCCGCCACACCACACCCCCTATTTTTTCATAAGCTAAGTAGTTACGATCTTTGATTAAATTATTGTGGATTTTAATGCTTATTGTGACCAGGCAGGATGAAATGATCCATCCTGCCTACAATATTGATGCTGATATTATGGGGTCCAGCCTGCATAGGCTGAAGCGGAATCCAATCTGTAATTCCCGCCAACCAGTGCCAGGTCCTGAATGTTGACCCGGTTATCGAAATTAACATCGCCGCTGTCATTGATCCCACCAACGCCATATTGGCTGCCAACGATCGAAGCATCTGAAATATCAATTTTGTCATCATCATTGGCATCCCCGGCATACAACCAGAGTGCCATTGAAAAAGTGTAATCAGAATCAAAGTCGATTGTCTTTGCCAATGCAGGAGTGATATTCAAATATCGTGGTTGCTGGACTGTAACTTGGTATCTGCCTGGATTAACTGCATCGAACCAGATATTATTTTCCATCAAATCGTTTGAGGTTATTGATACTGTTCCTTGATCAGGTAAACCCGGCAATGGATCTGAAACTAAAGAAATCAGAACACCACTTCTTTCTCTGCGCCCCTGCATAAACACGGTACCAAAGACATTGAGGTTCCCAAGCGAGATTTCGATATCGAAAGCAAATTGATCTAGAGCCCAAGATGAATTCATGTCTTCAAGAAGTAAATCCATTACCCAGGTACCAGAATCTTGGAACACCACCCTGACATCAACTGGCTTTGTTTCACCAGGTTGGAGAGAAACACCACCTTCAATACCCAAATTCCCTATCACGTTACCCAGCCCATCATTTTCAAATTGGAAGGGTTTCCATTCACCATTATCAAAGAATTCAAAACGGTAAATATTCTCAGCTTCGGCATTATTAAGTGTGAAATTAATCTGTAGATGGTCAAATTCACCACCCTCAGCAGGGTTGGTCAGGATGATTTTAAAGGTTTCTTCGATGCCGCTTGAAGTAATTAACTTGTGATCAACAAGATCCGTTGATATTTGAGGCAGGGCTATGATTTGAAAATTATCAAATCCCGTCAGGCTTGATGGGTAGACATTATTTGATGCCCCAACATCCATACCTTGATATGCAAACACAAAATTTACTTCGCCAAAATCTAGAGTCAGGTCTTTTCCAAAATCGAGCGAATCAAATGTAATACTAAGAAGTTTAACCTGCGTTTCCAATGGTCCACCAGGAGGAACTTCATATTCACCATCCATTAGCGCCCTCTGATCACCCCGAAAGAATATTGTTCCAGCTGTTTGTTCGAAGGTTTCAAAATCAAATACACCATACGACACCAGCCCATTTTCGACAATTGACAGGTGCGAAGATGGGAAATTTATGTTGACTTCAGCACCCCACACAGAAACCAGATCAGCAAAAACATCTAATGTGAATTGGTCAGGGTATTCAATGCTGTTGGCTGTGACACCAGTACCTGGCTTGATCTCAAGTGCTGCGTAGGTGTGGGGGTTAAAAGATGTAATCTCTAACGGTAGATCCACGCCAGGTTCAGGCCCAGATGGTTTTCCCCAACTGTTGTAAGCAACATTTAAATCTGCTGGCGCATGGATGCCAAATCCCATATTATCTTTGAACAAATTACCCTGTATCTGAACGGTCCCTGTCGGCTGCGTTGTGAAATGAATCCCATCCCCTTCGAGAAACTGCAAGAAATTATCTGCGATCCACACATTATGAACAGCACCATCAAAAAGGATGCCGTTTCCGTAAACCTGTTCAATCTTGTTCCCATAAAGTGAGAGTGAATCGATGTTTTTGACCGCAATGGCTGATGCGCCCACGTTTTGGATGTCTGCAATATAGTTGTTGGTAATTGTCCAATTTATTGAACCTATGGAATCGTTCCAATTGCTGATGACCTGATCTGTGGTTTTTTCAATCATCCGGTTGTTCAGGATTTGGATATTGTCTGTGAGCCCTGAGGAAACAAAGGCTTCCCCACTGCCGATAATTTGAAAACCGTCTACGATCACACTGCTGCTGGCAAACGTAAAAGTCCCCTCCAGAATCGATTCCGGTTCACGTTCCTGTGTGTTGGGGTTGACACCGGCATTTGCACCTTGCAGCTTAAGCGGCTTGGTGAGGTTGATATTTTGAGAATACAGACCGGGTTCTACAATTACCGTACCATCATTTGCTGCTGCATCCACACCAGCCTGGATTGTCGTAAAGCACGGCGATTGTCCGCTGCAGGTGCCGGCTGCATCCACATAAACGACTTCGGGAGGCGGTCCTGCAGGTGGTTCAAATTGGTATATGTAAGTGTCCGCATTGGTAGTCATGGTGAAGTCATCAAGGTAGGCTGAAATATCAGAACTGGTAGTATAAACATGATTTCCAAATCTAATAAACAGGATTTCTGAATCTCCAAAGTTTAAGACAATATCTTCCCAACTTGATTCATCATAGGAATAATAACCTCCATTCTTTTTTGTATAGTGATTAAATACAAAGCTTGCATCGTTTGATATACTCATCCAATCATTGACTATTACAAATGGTTTTTGTAAACGTAAATAAATTTGATATATATCAAGATCTTTCTTAATTTCAAATTCAATGGCAGGTGGATGTTGTTGATGTTCTGTGTTAATCCAATACATCCAGCTGGATAAATCTTGAAGTTTTATCCCAGGCGGTACTGTAACTGTGACATATGATATCTCGTTCTGTGTCCAAAGAAACTTAATCGCATGTTCACCAAATTTTGATTTTTCATCTGTCCAAGAAACCTCGGAATCGCCAGTACTGACAAATGTAAAGTCTGGATTAAAGCCAATTACTGCTTTGCTTGGAATAAGCAAAATGATTATCAGCATCCATATCAGCAACCACTGATGTATTCGATAATAGTTGTTTGAAAACATGATCTTTTCCTTTCATTAGTTTAGTTTTGATCTATTCATGTGAGATTGAAATTAGAGAATTGAGTTCGACCTCCCTTTGTTTAATAGGGAATAATTAATATATTAACAACCGCAAGAAAAATATGCTTTCTAACACACCTCCGTATGAAATTAGGTATCAAAGGAATTTCTAACAAAGTTTGGATTTTATTTAATTTATCAGTATCGTCATTCGTTCATATCCCTCCATGTATTATTGCTGTTAAAGGTTAAAATAAAAATGCACCTGCATCAAGAGTCAACCAAACCGTTCTTCGACCTGGTTTGCCCAGCAGGTGTCATGTACCTACAGCAAAATAAGCTCATCCAGAATTATCCTTTTGACATACTGGATCATTAAAATATGCGATTGTCAGGCTACCGGTAATAGAAGTTCTGGCTGTTTGTACAACCCACCAATAAAGTTTGCCAGATAAATATGAAGCTATTTTAATATTGTTTTATATTTTTAGCAACATCAATCTTAATTAATTATCATTTTGATCCCAAAAATAAATGAGACATCCACAAAAAAGGACAGCCTTTCTAGTTTATACCTTTCTGTTTTTATTGCATCAGGATGCCACATAAAAATCTATGCTCTATTTCCCATTCACCATTTACGATAATTATTCCACCCGTTTCAAACAAACCATCGTGACATCGTCCGATTGGGCTGACCCGGCACGGAAGCGGCGCAGGTCTTCCCATACTCCCCGCAGCACCCACTGGCTGGGACGGTTGGCCGTATTGCGTGCTGTCTTGATCAGCCGGTCGATCCCATAATGGTCCCCATCCGGGTTATCGGCCTCAACCACCCCATCGGTATACAACAGCAACGTATCATTAACTTCAATCCGCTGTGAAACAGCCACCCAGGCAGCATCTTCATCGATTCCCAAAGCCATGCCGTGATTTTCCAGGCGCTTAACCGCCTCACCGATCAGGATTGGGGGATGGTGCCCGGCGTTGCAATAGATCAGGCGGCCGCGGTCTGGTTCGAGCACACCGTAAAATGCGGTGATAAACATCTGAGCGCGGGCGTCACTGAGCATACGCTGGTTGGTGACATGTAAAACAGCTGCCGGGTTTTCAGGATATTCATTGGCATAAGTCAGCAGCAGCGTCCTCCCCAATGCCATATAAAGTGCCGCTCCCAGCCCCTTGTCGGCAACATCCGCGATGATGATGCCCAGCCGACCCCCTTCAAGGTGAAAGAAATCATAGAAGTCGCCAGCCGTCTGCCGGGCCGGCTCAAACCGGGCAGCCAGATCCCACCCTGGTATTGACGGCACATCATCAGGCAAAAAACTCATCTGTATCTCACCTGCCAGCTTGAGCTCCTGGTTTGTGCGCTGGTGCTGTAATGTTTCCTGCAAGATCTCTGCCTGGTGCAGGGCCGTGGCAATTTGTGAAGCCAGGTTCTGCAGCGCAGGATGATAAGCCTGCAGAGCTTTACGGTCCCAGCGCTGCGGCAGAGTCTGCAGTTCAATATACAGGCCGCCGACACATTCACCCGTCCCAGGTTTTAGGATCGGGGCAGTCAGCAGGGCAAACTGTTCATCAGGCGGCCGCTTGCCCTCATCCCAAGGGAACTCCGCTTTCTCAAGAAACCCGACGGGCTCATTCTGCTCAAGCAGCCAATCCCAGATACCCGTAGAGATGGTCTGCTTGCCGTCCGGGTATCGCAGCAGATAGGTCTCTGGTGAAATCCAAACGACAGCCCGCCGGCAGGGGAACATTTCAGGAATATGCTTTTTAAGCAGTGCTGGCAGTGTACGCGCATCGGGGGGAGCAGCCAGCAAGTCACGACCCAGCTGCTCTAACCCCATCAACTGGATGGCCTGACGCCGGCTTTTCTCCGCAGACTGGCTGAGCTGGTTGGCCAGCATGGCGATTAATATCAGGCTGAAAAAATAGATCCCCAGTACTAACAAACCATGTTCCACCAAAATTCCACCAGCCAGTACACCAAAAGGCAGGGCAATAAAAGGAAGCTCAATTGTGACAAGTGTAAACCAGAACAAACGGGCGGGATGCTCTAAATCAAATTTAACCCGCTGAACCCAGATGACATATAATAGGTAGGGCAGCCAGATCAGGAAATAAATCACAGCAAAACTGAACACAGCCGCCATCCCAGGTACCAGGCTGGCAGGGCTGAGGCCCGATATTGGCAGTGTACCGCCGAATTGTTTGAAAATCTCCAGACCGATCAGAGTCGGTACCAGCAGCGAACTGGCATTCAAACACCCCGCCCTGAAGCTGTTCCAGCGCATATCCGGGTTGACCGCCCTCCGCCAGCTCAACATCGATTCCACCAACACCCACATCAGGAAGAGCCAGATCACCGACGGACCGATGATCAATAAACTGGCCCACAGGATCACAGCAACAAAATCGCCATCGGAGGCAATCAAGTGACCGCTGTGCAGTGATTGCATCATGTAAAACCGCATCCGACTGATAACCACAATCGTAATGAAGATAGCGATCAGCCAATAATCATATAAGAATAAAGCAGCCCAATCTGTCTGGCAGGCCAGCCAGACGACCCCGGCGAGCAAAAGCGGCAGCCCATATAGAACACCGACCACATCGCTCATGATCAGGTATCGCAAACGTGAAGGCCGTTCAGCCAGTTCTGGGCGTAATTTGCGCTGCAAGTAATCCAATAATGCGATCATGTCAGAAATTATAGCCGAGACTTATCCTAAATTTGCTGTCAATTTTTATTCCCGCATACCAAACCCCCAATTTCCTCATCAGCTGAGTAGTTACGAATTTTTTTATTTAAATAAAGCATTGCTATTTTATAGAAATTAAGGGAATATTTAACAAATTTCTTAGACAAAAATGCTTGCATATGGGGAAAGTTTATGATAATATATGAACTTAATAAGAACCATCACTGTTTTCCAGAACAGCCTTCACCTTATGAGACTGTTAGAAAATAGCGATTTTTTTATTTTAACTCACCAAGGGGACCATGTCCCCAACGAAAGAATGTTAGTTGGAAGGATATTTTTATGCCCAGTTCATATTTAACACATGAGGGATTTGAACGACTGCAAAAAGAGCTGGATCATCTTCGGACAGTTAAGCGCATTGAAGTTGCTGAGCGGCTGCGAGAAGCCCTGGAAGATGGCGAACTAATAGAAAACGCTGAATTAGAAGCAGCAAAAAATGAACAGAGCTTTGTAGAAGGGCGAATCAAAGAGCTTGAAATGCTGCTCTCCAATGCCCGACTGATCGATGAGAACGCCAATAATGGTGACACCATCGAGGTCGGCACCAAGGTCAAAGTGCGCGAAGAGGGCCAGGACGCCGAAGAATATGTTATCGTCGGTGCTGCTGAAGCTGACCCGCGTTTAGGCAGGATATCCAATGAATCACCCCTGGGGAAGGCGTTGCTAAATCAAAAGGCTGGTGATAAAGTTATTGTTGAAGCACCAGGTGGTGAATTTGAGATTGAAATTCTCAAGATAGGATAAGGTCTTTTGTCAATCAATCTGCCCCGCCCGGCTTGCCTGGTCGGGGCTTTTATTTAAAAGAGCAACTTCTCAGCTTAAGATGAAATGGGGGTGTGGAGTACATTCCACACCCCCGGCCTTGTAGTTACAGGTCAGCCTGAACAGAGACTTAATAGAAATTAAAGGATGGTACGATGCTTGAAAATTCATTTTCCGAACTGGAACGAACCCGCCTCAATAAATTGCGCACCATGCAAGACCAGGGGGTAGAGCCCTACCCTGCCCGCGCAGAACAGACCCATACCAGCCAGGAAGCAATTGAAGCCTTCAAGCAAGCAGAAGTAGATGCCAGTGAACAACCCGTCAGGGTCACCCTGGCCGGCCGCATTCGAGCCCTGAGGCCGATGGGCAAGCTGGCCTTTGCCCACATCGAAGACCGGGACGGTCGTGTACAGCTTTTCTTCAGGGTCAATGACCTCGGTGAAGATAAAATGGCTGAACTGGATGGCTATTTTGACCTCGGGGATTTCATCCAGGCGAACGGCTATATGTTCCGCACCAAGCGCGGTGAAGTGACGCTTTATGTGGAGGATTTCAAAATGCTCTCCAAAGCTCTACGGCCGCTGCCCGCCGCCAAAGACGAAGTCGTTGACGGCGAAGTCGTCAGGCACGCCACCCTTAACGACCCGGAAACCCGCTTCAGGCAGCGCTATGTGGATCTGGCTGTCAACGAAGACGTCCGTGAAATTTTCAAGATTCGGGCTTCCACAGTCCGTGCCTTGCAGCATTTCCTTGACAGTCACGGCTTTATTGAAGTTGAAACCCCAATACTGCAGCCCATCTACGGGGGTGCAGCAGCCCAGCCCTTCATTACACACCATAACCAGCTCCGCCAGGATCTCTACCTGCGGGTCTCCTTTGAGCTGTACCTCAAGCGTCTGCTGGTTGGCGGGCTTGAAAGGGTGTATGAGATCGGGCGAGACTTCCGCAATGAGGGCGTCTCTTACAAACATAACCCGGAATTCACCCAGCTCGAATTTTATTGGGCTTATGCCGATTATCTATCTGTGATGGAACTTGCTGAGCAGATGGTTGCCCATGCTGCCCAGCAGGTCCTTGGCAAAACAAAAGTCGTCTTTAATAACCGGGAGATTGACCTCTCTCCACCATGGAAGCGGGTCGAACTGCGCCAGGGTATTCTGGATGAAACCGGCATTGACATTGATCAGCACCCAACAGCCGAATCGCTCGAAACGGCTATGGAAGAAAAAGGCTGTAAACCTAAACCCGGCTCCACCCGGGGAAAATTGATCGATGCCCTGATCGGTGATTTTCTTGAACCCAACTGCATCCAGCCGACCTTCATTTATAATTATCCCAGGGATATCTCTCCACTGGCAAAAAGTATGCCCGGGAACCCGGCTGTCGTGGAGCGGTTTGAGGGTTTTGTTGGCGGGATGGAATTGTGTAATGCCTTTTCAGAACTGAATGATCCACTAGATCAGGAACAACGTTTCTTAGAGATGGGGCGTGCCTATGAGGAGGATGACGAAGAACAGCACCCCATGGACGATGATTATCTGAATGCACTCAGCTATGGTATGCCGCCAGCAGGCGGTTTTGGGATCGGCGTTGACCGGCTGGTGATGCTGTTCAGCGGGCGCAGAAGTATCCGCGAGGTGATCCTCTTCCCACATCTACGCAGCCTGTCAGAGGAAGAATCAACTAACAGCGAGCATTGATTAAGATTTATAATCAGAGCTAACCTGATCAAAGCAGAAAGAAACCCAAAATCATGGACGAACAGGCACTCATTCAAGAAGCACTGCAAGGTGAACTGAATGCCTTTAATACCCTGATTTTGCATTACCAAAACATGGCTTATAACGTTGCCTACCGAATCATGGGGGAACACGGTGCGGCAGACGATGCAGCCCAAGAAGCATTTATCTCAGCCTACCAAAAACTAAACCAGTACCGAGGCGGCTCGTTCAAAGCCTGGCTGCTGCGGATCGTCACCAACGCCTGTTATGATGAACTGCGCCGCAGACAGCGCCAGCCAGTCGCCCCGCTAAAACCTGAAACCCAAGAAGGCGAGATCAATGAGGATCCCTGCTGGCTGGAAGATGATAGCCCTTCGCCGGAAGAACAATCTGAAGAAAGTGAACTGCAAACAGCCATCCAGCACTGCATCAATGGGCTCGACCCCAAGTTCAGGGTTGTTCTCGTCTTGGTAGATGTTCAAGGTTTAGATTACGAAACAGCAGCCGAGGCAGCCGGGGCCCCGCTTGGTACGATCAAAAGCCGTCTGGCGCGTGCCCGTGAACGCGTCCAGGATTGTTTACAGGATTTCAGGGAACTTTTACCAGATTTATTCCGTCTAAGAGACGAGGATAAAGTATGAGAGATGAAAGACGACGAGAAGCACAAGATTTGGAAAGGATTTCAGCCTACCTTGATGATGCACTTTCTGATGAAGCGCAACATCATCTTGAAGCGCGTCTGACAAATGAACCCGAACTGAGAAAACAACTTGAAGCTTTACAGGCCACCAAACGCCTGCTGAGAAATCTCCCCCCCATTAAAGCGCCGCACAATTTCACCCTTTCGCCAGATATGGTGTCGGTATACCCCAAGAAAAAGCAACCTCTGTTTGCAGCACTGCGCTGGGCATCTTCCCTGGCAGCGATTCTTCTGGTCGTCCTCGTTGGTATTGATGTGTTTCTTGCACGGAATATGATGGCAATTTCACCTGCAGAGCCTAAAGTGATGATGGAATCCGCCGATATGGCTGAAGTTGCACAACCTGAACCGCTGATCCTGTGGGCACCATCCAGGTCTGAAGGCGGCGGTGGTGATGCAGAGGTTGCCGGTTTAGGCAGCAGCGATGGTTTCATGGCAGAACAGACAGCAGGGGAAGCTGAAATTTTGCCTTCGGAAGGTGTTGAGGAAGAAGAAGTTGAAGTACCTGTGGAGAATTCAGAGGCTGATGAAGAAATGCCCGCATCAGAACCACCACAGGAAATCGAACCGTCACGAGCCGACGAGCCTGAATCCATGGTTGAAGAACCCATGATCCTCTCAGCAGAACCCGAAGGAGAAATGCTGATCCTGGGAATCAACCCTGAACAAGGTGGTGAAATTGTGCAACGCAGCCAGCCACTCACCTTTCATGTTGATACGCCAGCATCCTGGGTAAATAACCTCCGTTGGCTTCAGATTGTCATGGCTGCAATCGCCGTCTTTGGCGGTGCGATGATTTGGATACTGCAGCGCAGAAATAGTTCATAAGACGAACAGGATATTTTCAGCTATCCGCAGCAATTAATTCATCCCAGTTTAACTGTCCACAGCCCCATTCACCCTGAGAACTCCCTGTCGAATATATTTCTCTGGCCGATGTTTGACAGGCATCTGCCCACACAGTATAATCAACCTTCGTAAATTTTAGTAATGTGTACGGGAGAGAAGCGCAATGGAAAAACAAGAGATTAATACAAAGGAGCGCTATACGGGGACGGTGCTGAAAACCACGCTGCAGGGTGCGTTAGTTGATATTGGTAGTGAAATCCCTGCATTTATTCATATTTCTCAAGCTGTCAAAGATAATGATCCAAAACAAGAAGTTAACAGTATTGAAGATATACTTGAACCTGGTCAGAAACTGGAATTTTGGGTCAAAAGAGTTCGCAAAGACCGCATCGAATTAACCATGAAAGAACCCCTCGGCCTTGAATGGCGCGAGATTAAACCAGAAATGACTGTCAAGGGCAAGATCGTTCGCCTTGAAACTTTTGGGGCCTTTGTAGAAATTGGTGCGGAACGCCCAGGCCTGATCCACATCAGCGAGCTTGCCCACAGCTATGTTCGCACACCGGGTGAAGTCGTTCGCGAAGGCGACGATGTCGAAGCCAAAGTGCTTGAAGTCAACCGCCGCAAAAAGCAAATCAAGCTCAGCATCAAAGCACTTCAACAGCTGCCGGAACCGATGCAGGCTGAGATTCCTAACAATAAAAAGCAAGCAGAACCCGAGGAAATCAAAGAACCCGACCTGACAGCGATGGAAATTGCATTACGGTCTGCGATGGAGAAATCCTCTTCTGAAGAGAGCGAAGCTGCAAAAAAGAAAGCCCGCAAAGCCAAAGGCGTCTCAGAAGAGCAGGAATATCTGCTCTCCAGAACCCTGGAGAAAAAAGTTGGTCAAGAATCATAAGTGGATAACCCCGGTTGAACAGTCGGGGCAAACAACCTGAAATTGTCTTATCGGGGAGGTGCCGGAATAATCGGCCCTCCCCTCAACATTTAAAATAGCAATATGATTTAACCAGGGTTTGGCAAATTCGATATTAAGGCTTGGGAGGTGTCAGGATGACAAAATACATCTTTGTGACTGGCGGTGTATTGAGTTCAGTGGGAAAAGGCGTCACAGCAGCCGCCATCGGCAGGCTGCTAAAAGCCCGTGGTTTTTCGGTGGCTGTCCAAAAACTGGACCCCTATATCAATGTTGATCCGGGTACGATGAGCCCCTACCAGCATGGCGAAGTCTTTGTTCTAGATGACGGTGCAGAGACTGACCTTGACCTTGGTCATTATGAGCGCTTCATCAATATCCGTCTTAGCAAGGTCTGCAATGTCACTACAGGGCAGGTCTATGCAGAGGTGATCAGCCGGGAACGCCGCGGGGATTATCTCGGCGGGACCATTCAGGTCATCCCCCATATCACCAATGAGATCAAGCGCAGGGTACGATTGGTGGGCAAAGAAACTGGGGCAGATATCGTATTGGTTGAGGTAGGTGGTACTGTAGGTGATATTGAAAGCCTGCCGTTCCTTGAAGCCATCCGCCAGATGCGTTTTGACCTCGGCAGGGAAAACACTGCCTACATACACCTGACCTGGCTTCCTCATATCGGTGCAACTGGTGAATTAAAGACCAAACCCACCCAACATTCTGTCAGAGAGCTGCGTTCCATAGGAATTTTGCCTGATGTGATCGTCACACGTTCAGATTACCCGGTGGATAACGATATCGAGGAGAAGATCGCCCTCTTTTGTGATGTCGATGAAAAAGCAGTCATCCCCATGGTCACCTCCAAAATACTTTATGAGATCCCCCTGCTGCTTGAAAAAACCGGGATAGCAGACCTTCTGCTTAACCGACTGGACCTTGAAGCTCGCCATGCACCTGACTGGCAGGAATGGGAAGCGCTGATAGCAGAAATCCGCCGCACAAAACCTGTCGTCAATATCGCATTGGTCGGTAAATATGTTGAACTGCATGATGCTTACATCAGCGTCCGTGAAGCGTTAAATCATGCTGCCATTGGCAATGGTGTTGAATTGAACCTTTACTGGGTGCATTCGACCGACCTGGATAAAAACCAGGGGTGGGAAATCTTTGACCAGGTTGACGGCATCGTGGTACCCGGCGGGTTTGGCAGCCGAGGCATTGAAGGCAAGATCAAGGTTGCCACGTATGCCCGTGAAAACCAGATCCCCTATCTTGGTTTATGCCTTGGCATGCAGGTAATGGTGATCGAATTTGCACGTGAGGTGCTCAAACTGGCCAGAGCGAATTCATCGGAGTTTGACCGCTCAACACCCGCCCCGGTCATTGACCTGATGCCTGAACAGCATGATATTTCCGACAAAGGCGGCACCATGAGGCTGGGTTTATACCCATGCCAGCTCAAGCCGGGCACCATCGCCCATCAGGCCTATCAGGCTGACCAGGTTGATGAGCGCCACCGGCATCGTTTTGAATTGAACAATAATTACCGGCCAGAGTTTGATACAGCCGGACTGGTTTGTTCAGGCGTCTCACCAGATAATAAGCTGGTTGAAATTGTGGAGATCAAAGACCATCCCTTCATGTTAGGGACGCAGTTCCACCCTGAATTCCTCTCCAGGCCAAACCGCCCCCACCCCTTGTTCTCAGCGTTCATCAAAGCCGTATACGAACAGGTAAAATTAAAAACATCACAAATTGCCGAAACACAAGAGGAGCCAAACGATGAATAATCACACAAAAGGGTTCATTTGCTTGTTGCTGTGTGCTGTTCTGCTTGTATCCTGCCAGCCAGCACCAAATATAGATAACAACTTGGCAGTGTTTGAGAATGGTGTTGAACTGGCTGGAGAAGACACGGCTTACCCGGTTGAAGAAAGTATCATCCTGCCGCAAATTGAATACGCTTACCCCATTGATGATGAAGATCTTGCTCGCCTGATGAGAACCTGGGAAGTATCTGAGCAATGGCAAGAGGGTACACTTAATGAGAACATCACAAAATCCTATTCATTTCATGCGGATGGCCGGTTTAACCTGAGAACAGCAGATGAAACTGTAAATGGGCAGTGGACTGCGCAGCTATCTGCCATTGATGCAATGCTGACCCTGGCTTATGAAACGAACGAAATCCAGGTGGTTGAGATTCTCGAACTCAGTGAAACACTGCTCAGGTTGGGTTATTTTAAAGATGGCATGTTGATAGAAGAGGTTTTCCTGCCCGCCGATTAATCTTTGGGCAGTTCATTGATATAATTAATAGAACAACTCAACATACAAGGAGTGTACCCCCGACCTTTGAGCAGCAGGGCAACCTGCGCAGTTACTAACTAATTTATATAAAAAGAAAGGCATTAACAAAATCATGGATACGACCATCATTTCATTACAAGCTTTACAAATTCTAGACTCACGCGGTAATCCCACAGTTGAAGTCGAGGTCATCCTGGCAGACGGCAGCTGGGGACGTGCAGCAGTGCCCTCCGGTGCTTCAACCGGTGCCCATGAGGCATTGGAACTGCGTGACGGTGATAAAAAACGGTTCTTAGGCAAAGGTGTCACAAAGGCCGTGGAGAACGTCAACACGCGCATCGCAGAACTGCTGATCGGAGCGGATGCCACCCAGCAAATGGCCATCGATATGGCCATGCTCTCACTCGACGGAACTCCCAATAAAAAAGAGCTGGGTGCCAACGCTATTTTAGGCACCAGCCTGGCTGTGGCAAAGGCTGCCGCCAATTCTATCGGCCTGCCCCTCTACCGCTACCTGGGCGGCGTGTATGCCCACGAGCTGCCGGTGCCAATGTTGAACATCATTAACGGCGGCGCGCATACCGGATGGCAGACCACGGACGCCCAGGAATTCATGGTCATGCCCCTGGGTGCACCAACTTTCTCAGAAGCACTACGCTGGGGCACAGAAATTTACCATGCACTCAAAACAGTCCTCAAAGAAAAAGGGTATGCCACACTGGTCGGTGATGAGGGCGGCTATGCGCCAGCCTTAAAGACCAATGAAGAGGCTGTTGAAACGATCCTGGAAGCGATTGAGAAAGCCGGCTATACACCGGGTGAAGAGGTCGCCATTGCTCTGGACCCAGCTGCTTCTGAGTTCTACGATGAAAAAGAAAAGGTCTATCACCTGCGTACTGAAAACCGCAAGCTGAGCAGCCAGGAAATGGCTGCCTTCTGGGTCGATTGGGTCAATAAATACCCGATCGTCTCAATCGAAGATGGCTTTGCCCAGGATGACTGGGAAGGCTGGAAGCTTTTCACCGAGCAGGTCGGCGATCGCATCCAGATCGTTGGGGATGATCTGTTGGTCACCAACCCAAGTCGTGTCTCCCGCGCGATTGCAGAAAATGCCTGCAATTCTTTGCTGGTTAAATTGAACCAGATTGGCTCGCTGACCGAGACATTAGAAGCTGTCACCATGTGCCAGTCCCACGGCTGGACGGCTGTCACCTCCCATCGTTCTGGTGAGACCGAAGACGCTACCATTGCAAACCTGGCAGTTGCCCTCAACATGGGGCAGATCAAAACCGGTGCGCCGGCCCGCTCTGACCGGGTAGCGAAATACAACGAACTGCTCCGCATCGAAGCCGAGCTTGGCAGCACCGCCCATTATGCAGGCTGGGAAGTACTGAAACGATAAACACCCGTTCGTTAAAAAACTAAACGAGGCGGAAATTTAGCCGCCTCATTTTATTTAACAAGCATTTATATCCATTGTTGACTCTTCTCCAAAGAAGAATTATTTTCCATTAGAATTAACCTATGACCAAATCACTTTCAGCCTTAGAATCTCAAATCGTTGCCTGTCGAAAATGCCCTCGCCTGGTTGCATGGCGGGAAGAAGTTGCCCAGACCAAACGCAAAGCCTATCAAGACCAGGAATATTGGGGAAAGCCCGTCCCGGGGTTTGGTGATCCCGATGCCAATATCATGATCGTCGGACTTGCACCTGGTGCACATGGCTCGAACCGCACCGGGCGAATGTTCACAGGGGATGCCAGCGGTGATTTTCTTTTCCCTGCTTTGCACCGGGCAGGGTTTGCCAACCAGCCCAACGCTGACCATCTGGAAGATGGCTTGATTTTAAACACCATTTTTATTACAGCCATCTGCCGCTGTGTCCCACCTATGAATCGACCGAATGTGACTGAAATTAAAAACTGCCTGCCCTGGTTGGCTGCTGAAATCGAAAATATGCCCAATTTACAGGGTTTTGTCGCTCTGGGCAGGATCGCATTCGACGGCATACTCCGCCTTTATAAGATGAAGGGCCATGAGGTGGGTAAATTGGATTTCGGGCATAATCAATTGAATCAACTTGGGGATGAGCTGCCATGGCTGCTTTCTTCCTACCACCCCAGCCAGCAGAATACCCTCACCGGCAGGTTGACCGAGTCCATGTTCGATGCGGTCTGGGCAAGGGTGAAGGAGTTGATTAGTTGAACCCCAGAATGGGATGGTGTCATTACTAATTTGTTCGAGTCTGATGTTAAGTCACAGGTGATCTTTCCATCGTATATTTTTCATAAAGTCTTTCTTCTATCACCCTGGCCAGGCGTGTGACCGCTTCCAGCACTTCTACAAAGGACGTATACAGTGGTGCAAAACCCAGGCGAATATTGTCTGGTTCACGAAAATCCGGAATCAGCTTCATCTCCTGGGTCAACGCCTGGTATATCCGGTAGGCATCGGGGTGCCGGATGCTGATGTGGCTGCCGCGCCAGTTATCCTCTCTGGGCGAGCCAAGCTGATAACCTAATTCAGCCAAATGTTCATCAAAAGCCCGAATAAATAAATTACCAAGCTGTCTACCTTTTTCACGGATATTCACAATGCCGGCTTTATTAACCAGGTCAACCCCAAGTTCAATCGGCAGCAGGGATAAGATCGGCGGTGTACCGGAAAGTGTCCGCCGGATGGACTCTGCTGGCTGATAATCCAGGTCAAACATAAACGGGGCCTGGTGCCCCCACCAGCCAACCGGCTGATGCCCAATGTTTGAAAGGTGTTTCTGATGGATGAAAATAAATGCCGGTGATCCAGGCCCGCCGTTCAGGTATTTATAAGTACAACCGACAGCAAAATCAACATCCCAGCCACTCATATCAAGAGGAATGGCGCCAACAGCATGGGAAAAATCCCACAAAACCAACGCGCCGGCATCATGTGCCAGTTTGGTCATCTGAGCAATGTCATGGAGATAGCCGCTTTAAAACGTGGGGGTGGAAAAAGTCACCAGGGCTGTGTTTTCATTCAACGCCTTTTTAAGATCATCAAGCGAGAGGGTGATCCCATCCTGACTTTCCAGTAATAGCAATGAATGGCCCTGATTGAGCATCTGCACGGCGCCGTGAATCGTGTAGAGATCCGTTGGAAAATTTAGAACATCAGAGATGATCTGTTTGCGCTGCGAGTTGATTGACAATGCACTGACCACCAGTTTAAATAAATTAATCGTGGTTGAATCTGCAATGATCACCTCACCCGGATGGGCACCGATCAATCCCGCCAATTTATCGCCAATCCGTGTTGGGGCATCATACCAGCTTTCACCCCAGGAGCGAATCAGGCCTTTGCCCCACTGGTCTACGATGATCTCATCCATTTTGCGCCGGGTCACCAGGGGCAGACGCCCCAGGGAATTCCCATCAAGATAGATTTCATGCTCGTCAGCCTGAAAAAACAGGGATTTAAAATCACGTAAAGGGTCTTGCGCATCCAACTGCTTTACCAACAGCTCAATACTAGACCATTCATCCTCGATATTTTTCATCACAGACCCCTTTCATCAAATAAAGAACATTCCAACTCAGATATGTCATTTTACATTAGTTTCGCCATCACTCACAGCAAGAAATTAAAGCCTGATCTAACCTATATATTCTTGTTAACAGCTGTGATCGTTTAACCCGCAATCACCAATTCACACATCTTTTGTTATCATCACTCACATGACACAGCTCCGTTTCGATAAAGTTAGTTTTGCCTACCCCTCAAAACCGGTATTGCATGATACAACCTGCCTGATCCATTCGGGCTGTTATAGAACAGATGAATACTTGGGGAATTATTCAGAGTATGAAAAACAACAGCTCTTAAACACAAAACCTTCTGATTAAATGTGGAGTGCCAGGGACGCCGACCCTGGCACTCATCAGAAGGAGAAGAAAAGTGTCTTAGCTGACTATATTGTAGCAGAGACCAGTCTCATAAACTTGACGATTAACCTACGATCACCCTATGATAAGCCCACAATTGCTGAAATTCAAGCATTATTCCGCCTTTTTACGTTAATTAAAGAGGATTTCACATGAGTATTTTATCTGTTTACTCATACCGCAGTGCTTCTACCGGTGCCAATGACGCTGCCCGGTTGGCGGGGTAGTAGCCAAAAAATATCCCTACAGCCGCAGAGAAAAGCGTTGCGAGCAGAACAGAATTAAGCGTCACGGAAATATCCAGTTGCGTTCCAGACTGAATGGCAATCCAGCTTACCACCAGGGAGATTGCCCAACCCAACCCGATCCCAATCAGACCGCCAATCATGCTGAGTAAAACCGATTCAGTGAGGAATTGCACCAGGATGTCCAACTTACGTGCGCCAAGTGCTTTGCGTAAACCAATCTCCCGGGTGCGCTCTGTCACCGAAACCAGCATGATGTTCATGATCCCGATCCCACCCACCAGCAGCGAAATTGCGCCGATGCCGCCTAAAAAGATCGACAATACATTGGTGATCGTGTTTGCGACCGCCAGAAAATCCTGCTGGTTGAGAAGTGTGAAATCATCCGGGCTGCGAGGTGGAATTCGGTGCGTTCGACGCATCACATCCCTGATCTGGCGAATTGCCAGGTCTGCCTGGTCAATATCCAAAATTGAAACGAGAATGTACTGCACCCTGTCGGGTGCACCGCCGCGCGGCAGACGCGCCTGGGCTGTCGAAATGGGAATATAAATGTCATTATCCGGGTTATTAAAAGCACTGCCCCCTTTTGATTCAGGCACACCCACCACACGGTATGGATAACCGCCAATACGGACGGTCATGCCCACCACACCGCTGCTTCTGCCCAAGAGCGTTTGCGCCATTTCTGGTCCTAATACCACCACAGCATTTCGTCCTTCAACCTGTCCATCGGTGATGAAACTGCCTTCAGCCATCGTTATGTTTTGCACAAATTCATAATCAGGGGTCACTCCGGAAATTGAAACCTCACGGCTGTTATCCGCATAAGTGATCTCGCTTCGCCCTGAAAAAACGGGGGCAACATACGCAATTTCAGTCGTTTGTCCTGATGCTGCCAGGGCCTGGGCATCTCGCAGCGTCAGGTCTTTTGGGTTGGTCACATTCTCAGTGTCATTGCCACTGAGCACAAAGATCACATTGGTACCGATGCTTTCAATTTCACCGGTGATCGAAGCGCCTGCACTTTCGCCGATCGATAATAAGGCAATCACAGAGGCAACACCGATGATAATGCCCAAAATTGTCAACACTGAGCGCATCTTATTGGCACTCAAGCTCACAAGTGCTTCTTTGATGTTTAGCAAGAAGTTCATTATCGCACCTCCTCGCTGTCAATTAACCCATCCCGAAGGTAGATGACCCTTTCAGCTACCGCAGCAATTTCAGGATCATGGGTCACGATCAATAGCGTCGTGCCGTCAGTTTTGTTCAATTCCAATAATAAATGCATGATCTCTTCCCCGGATTTTGAATCCAGGTTGCCCGTTGGCTCATCCGCGAGGATGATCGATGGGTTGTTGACCAGTGCTCGAGCAATTGCCACCCGCTGCTGCTGCCCTCCTGAAAGCTCATTGGGTTGGTGCAAAATGCGATCTCCCAACCCGACCGCCTCCAATGCTTTTTGGGCTTTTTCTTTGCGGCTGCCGTTCGCCCCTGCATACCGCAGAGGGAGTTCCACATTGTCCAGTGCCGTTGCCCTAGGCAGAAGATTAAATTTTTGAAACACAAAGCCAATTCTGCGGTTGCGCACTAAAGCCAGCTGATCTTCGTTCAAAACAGCCACCTGTTCACCGTCGAGATAATAATCACCTGAGGTGGGGATATCCAGACAGCCAACCATATTCATTAAGGTTGATTTACCAGACCCTGAAGGCCCCATGATCGCCAGCACTTCACCCCTGGTGACCGTGAAGCTCACACCTCTTAAGGCATGCACCTCGATCTCACCCATCTGGTAGACCTTGGTCATATCCCTGACCTGGATAACTTGATTTATTTCACTCATATCAGACCTGATCAATTTCCGAACCCGCCAAATGGTCCCTGCGGTGACCCGCCAAATTGCACCTGCCCGGTAATCTCTGCCGGCGGGTTCAAAGCGATCAGCTCGCCTTCACGGATATCTGCTTCGATCACTTCGCTGTAAAAATCTGAGTAGCTGCCCAGCGACACTTCAACGGCCACAAACTCACCATTTCGCTTTACATAGACGGTGTCCATACCATTTCGGCTGATTATGGCATCATTGGGAACGACTAACACATCAGTTTTTTCTTCGATGACGATTGTCACTGCTGCAGTCATCCCGGGTTTGATGCGTTCATCTGCGTCTTGCAGACTAATTCGGACATCATATTCCACCACGCCCTGGTTAGAGATACCTACCGGCGAAATTTCAGTCACGATGCCGTTGAACTGGCTGTCGAAATAGGCGTCGAACACCAACTGCGCCGGCTGGCCAACTGAGACAAAGGGGATATCAATTTCAGAGATCTGCACATCAAGGTTTAAAGTTGAAAGCGTATCCAATCGCAGGGCTGGCGAGCCTGCCTGTACAACATCGCCAACATTTGAATGCAGCCGGGTCACAATCCCGGTGAAAGGAGCCTTAACCAACGGACTCTCCCGACGGATTTGAGCCATTGCCAGCTGGGTTTCAAGGATGGTCACCTGGTCAGGGTCAGGCCCTTCTGAAAGCGTTTCAACCCAGTTCTGCACTCTTGTCAGACGCGCTTGTACCAGCTCAACTTCCAGCTCTGCCTCTGCCACTTCCTGCTCGGTGAAACCGGCCAGGCAGAAATTCAGATTTGCCTGCGCTGTGTTCACTGCTCGCAATGTATCGGCACTTTGCCTGAATTTGTAGATTTGTTCTGCCTGTTCCAGATCATCTTCTAAATCCTCGATGCGCTCATCTGTGCAGCGTTGATAGTTCATCGTCACACGTTTATTGGTTTTGTCTTCCAAATCATCTTCGGCTTCGATCAGGTCCAGTTTTGCCTGGGCCAGATCAGACTCCCAGTTGTCATAAAGATCATCCAGTGCATTTTGGCCATTGATCACATCGATCTGAGCCTGGAGCACATCCACGGAATAAGACCCGGGGTCCAAAGCCAGTATGACCGTGTTTTTAATTACAGCATCCCCAAGTGAGACAAACACCTCACCGACAGTACCACCGGTTGACCAGGTCAGTTCAGCCGTCTGAAGCGGCTGAATCGTACCGGTTCCAAAAATATTGGCACTCAAGTCTCGGCGTTGATAGGGTTCAGTTTGTATATTTGCCAGGGTATTCGCCCTGCTTTGCCTGGCACTGATCAACTGCCAGCCAATGATTAATCCAATAATGGCAATCACAGCACCAAGGATCCACCACCGTTTTCGACGCTTTGCCTGTTTATTTTCTAGTTCTGTCACGTTCTTCCTCCAATTTATTCTCAATTTAATGCCTTGATGATTATAGCCCGTCGAACAAACTTTCACCAGCCCTTGTGAAAGGTATTGAAAAAGGTGTTGACCCAAATAATTCTTTCTTGTAACTGATCAGGTTGCCCTGTAAAAGAATGGTTGTGAAAGTAACTTTGATACAGCCGATAGGGGCGCCAAAGAAGTTGTTTATACTTCCGCCTTCTGCCTAACCAAAACAACATTAATGAATTTCCCCATAAAACACGCTTTCACAAAAAAATTAAATACAGAGAACAAACCTGTTCCTGATAACAGCCTAACAGTCGAAGCTTGACCCAAAGGAGGTTCACACGTATGGCAGATCAAACAGTTCAATCCACAATGATCGATATCAATCAATTACGAACAGCGATTCAAACAGAGTACGAAACGGTGGCAAACGACCCTCAGCGCGGGTTTCACTTTCACACTGGTCGTAAGCTCGCTAAAATGCTCAATTACCAGGATTCATGGCTGGAAAATCTGCCAGAATCAACAATTAATTCCTTTGCCGGGACGGGCAATCCCTTCAGCCTTGGCGAACTTAAGCCAGGTGAACAGGTCGTGGATATCGGCGCTCTGCTGGAAGCAGAACTACAGATGACTGTTGTCATGGCCGGTTTTGTGGGTTTTGAGATCACCTCGCGCAAGGATGTTTTTACCGGCGCCCCGCAGGAAGGTGATGCAGTTAACTATGGCACAGTGGGGATCAACTTTAAAGCCCGCAAGCCCCGTTCGATGGAAGAATGGCACGAAGCACTGCAGGCAAATAATTGTGAGATACCCATGTGAACGGTGTAATTATCAAATCACACATGTAGTTAAAAAGGAAGAGTGTTTGCCCTTCCTTTTTTATAATTTTAATATAAGAAATGAGAAGACATTTATGAGCAAAGCCATGGTTTTTAAAAAAAACCGTGATCAAGTAACGATATAATCTATATTAATAAATGTAAGGAGGCCCACATGACAAACCCCAATCAACCCATATACCCGAAAGCCCGCTCAGCCTCTTTTTTCTTTCACCGGCAAATATTGCACCTGTTGGCTTTGCTGATCATGGTGCCGCTGACATGGTGGCTGGCAGCCCCATACCTGGGTGACGGGACCTGGTTTGGTTTCACTGCATCACAGTGGTTTTGGGCCTCGATCATCCTCTCTATCATTCACCAGGTGGTGGTGTGGATTGTCTTCCGGCTGCAGTTGGGTTGGGCAACGCTGACCAGGCTGTTTGGCAAAGCGGACATGCTGATCTGGGGGTTGATCTTCCTGCCCCTGTTTGCCAGCCGGGTGGTCACCGTCGTTGGGTTAGCACGATCAACACAGGATACGTTCTTCCTGGTCAGGCCGCTGGCAATAGGTTTAGCGGTCATATTGATCATCCCGGCACTGTATACGCTCTGGTCGGTTTTGCGATACTTCGGGCTGACTCGGGCAATGGTCGGAGATCACTTCCGGCTCCGCTACCGGCAGATGCCGCTCGAAAACCGGGGAATCTTCAAATACACTAAAAACGCCATGTATACCTATGGTTTTGTGATTTTATGGGCCATCGCCCTATTCAACCTGTCCCTGCCCGCATTGATCGCGGCTGCTTTTCAGCACCTTTATATCTGGGTGCACTTCTACTGCACAGAAAAACCGGATATGGACATTATTTACAATAACCCTACATCTTAATTTATCATCTTTGTAAGATTCCTTTAGATCCCCGGGATTTTAAAAATCCCGGGAATCTTGGTAAATAAATAAACACTTAATTAAAAACTTTTATCCAAAGGACAACAAAATGAAATTTTCCGCTTACTATGCCATCTTCCTCGGTGCGATGATGCTTACCCAATGGGCTTACTTCCTTCTGACCGGCAGCGTACCAGAACTGTAGACGGCACCCTTCAGCATCGCCTTTCACCTGGCAGCCGAAGGACTGACTGCGTTTGCCCTGATCCTGAGCGGCATCCTGCTGCTAAAAAACCATATTTTTGGCAAACCAGCCTTCTTACTGGCTGCAGGGATGGTCATCTATGCCATAGTCAACAGCGCAGGGTACTTTGCCCAATCCGGCGATTGGCTCTTTGTGGGCATGTTTGGTCTATTACTGATGCTGGTTCTATTTATTTTGGGGCAAGTTGTAAAAACAAATCCATAAACAAGTTCGTTTCAAAACTGGTATGCGGGAAACGCATGACTCCAACTTATTAAAATTTACAATGGACGAATAAGCCCGACCTATCTATAATATATATATTCAACGACCGCCCTGACCCACGGAGGGATGATGACACGTAAATCACTTGGTTTTGTCCCCTTGATCTGGGAGTGTGCTTTTTGCAATACCCAGAACCCCGGACCGATTAAATCCTGTACCGGATGCGGCGCCCCGCAGCCTGAAGATGTTGAATTCCTGCAAGTGGATGAAGAACGTTTTAATTTCATCAAAGACGAAGCGCTGATCAGGGAGGCCAAAGCAGGCCCAAATATTCACTGCCCCTTCTGCGGGACCCGCAACCTTTCTACAGCCGAGCTGTGTAAAAAATGCGGCGGCGAACTGGCCATGAGCGGCAAAGCACGCCAGGCCGGCGGCCGGGTGCGCACCGTCACAGAAGCGCGAGAGAAACGAGCAGCCGCGCCAGAGGCTCCAAAACCAAAAAAGAAGGTCAGCCCGCTGGTCCCCATTGGCATCCTTTTATTCTTGATCGCCTGCGTAGCTGGCGTTTTCCTGCTCTTTTTCAGGACCGATGATGTCACCGCCAGTGTGACAGGCGTTGAATGGGAACGCTCCATCGCCGTGGAAGAATATACCACCTATACCGACAGCGATTGGCGAGATGAAGTCCCCCAAGGGGCGTCCATCCGAACCTGCTCGATGGAATATCGTTATACATCAGCAGAACCAGAACCCAACGCCACTGAAGTCTGTGGTGAGCCCTATACCGAAGACACCGGCACCGGCGTCGGTGAAGTTGTCCAGGATTGCGAATACAAGGTTTACGATGATTACTGTGAATTCACAGCCATGGGTTGGATTGTGGTCGAGACAGTGACAGAAACGGGAAGCGACATGGTGCCTATTTGGCCGTCCCTGAACCTGAATTCAGACCAGCGTGAAGGTGAACGTGAAGAGAGCTACCGAATTTTCTTCGCAGGTGACGGGGAGACTTACACTTATACCACCACCGATGAGCAGCTTTTCCGCCGTGCCCAACCTGGTACCCGCTGGTCCTTAAAAATAAACCAATTGGGCGGTGTACAAGGTTTAGAACCTTCTAATTAAGGTCATATTTGTGTTATAATTCACAAATCTAATTGTGACTACTCAGCTTGTGAGGAAATAGAGGGTGTGGTGTGGCGGCTTCGCCGCCACACCACACCCCCGACCTTTCGTTTGCAGGGCAGCATGAGCAGTTACATCAAAATTTTTCAAACAATTTACGGAGGAATACTTACAATGGAAACCTATGAATACGCGAAAGTTGGTCAACCGGCGCCTTATTTTGAGATGTTGAGCACCAAGAACATGGAGACGCTTGAAGAAGTCGTCACCCTGGAAGACTATAAAGGGAAATGGCTGGTTTTATTCTTTTATCCTTATGACTTTACTTTTGTCTGCCCCACCGAAATTTTGGCACTTTCAGACCGGTACGAGGACTTCCAGGAGTTGAATACCGATATCTTAGGTGTTTCAACGGATTCGGTTTTCTCACACAAAGCCTGGCTGAACACTCCGTTGGATGAGAACGGCATTCAGGGCACAAAGTATCCCCTTGCATCTGACAACACCCATGATGTCGCCGATGCTTACGGCGTCTTGGTGGAAGAAGAAGGTGCTGCCTTACGCGGCCTGTTCATCATCGACCTCGACGGCATTCTGCAGTATTCTGTGGTGCATAATATGAATATTGGCCGGAGCGTGGATGAGACTTTACGAGTTTTGGAAGGTTTACAGGCTGGCGGCTTATGCGGAGCTGACTGGGAACCCGGCCAGGATCTGCTCTAAGGGAGAGTTTTATTATGGCATTACGCTTAAAAACCCCCATGCCCTCACTGGAGGGCATCACCGAGTGGATCAACGGAGAACCCGACCTTACAACTGGCAAACCGCTGCTGGTATACTTTTGGGCTCACAGCTGCCATATCTGCCATGAGAATATGCCTGTGCTAGAGACCTGGCGTGAAAAATACATCCCCCAGGGATTGCAGGTTATCTCCATCCACTGCCCCCGGATGAAAACCGACACCGATGTTGAGATGGTGAAAAATTCGATCACAGAGTGCGGGATCATCGAACCCTGCGGGATCGATAATATGCACAAGGTCAAAAAAGCTTTTGAGAATGAACTTTGGCCAGCATATTTCATCTTCGATGAAAACCATATTCTTGTACGCCGAGCTGCCGGAAAAGCTGGCCTTCCCATGCTGGAACCTATTCTTGATAACTTATTTGAAAAAACAACAGCCTAAACAGATTGATACTCAATCATTACAAAATAACTGCCCTAAATCGGGCAGTTATTTTTATGCACTATCAACTCTCTATTTAAATAAATTTGTAACCTTTCAGATGCAAGGCAACCTGAGCAGTTATATTAACTTCTATATTTATTTCAATATCATAGGCCTGCCTGGATGATGTTGTCCCCATCGGCCATTTCTATCCGTTGGCCGGGTTCGAGGATTAAGAAATCTTTAGCGTCCCAGTCTCCATTGAGCAACCGGCGGATTAATACCAGATTGCCTGCAATCTTTTCAAACCGCCAGCTGCGATTTTCTGCATCACGTAATGCCCGGTTGGCAACATCCTCCCGCTCACCAATTTGCATATCGATATAAGCTGCACGCTCGTAATGCTCGTGCCAGGCACCCATCACCTCCATCAGGTATTCAGCATTGTCTGCGCCGTATTTTTCAATATATTCAGCATAGACTTCTTCAGATTGGGATGATGTAAATGCGCCCATTGATAGGGGTGTCTCTGCAGAATCACCCCGTTCTACATAATCCTGAACATACCAGTACGTACCAGGGCAGGCGTTGAATTCCTGTGCATACTTTTCACGACCACCTAAAAATAAGGTGATGCAGTCATGCGCCCTGGGGATCACCAACGGCAACCTACCGGCCTTCAAGCCGTAGGTCGCCTTTCCGCACAAGCCGTATGCCAATACAACCGCATCATAAATACCGGAAGCATCAGCACTATCAATATGCTCTTGCAGCACTGAACGCAACTGATTGGGGGCAGCATGCAGACCAAATTGCTCCATCACAACATCGACAATGTGTGGGCTGTGGGCAGCGCAGTGATAGACTGGCCTTGCAAGAACATCACAACTAATGCATTTCAATCGTTTTGGCTTCATGATGAAAGTATTCTAACCCTTATTTTTATCAATGACAAAATCTAAATATTAACTCACAACTCACCTGCAACATTATTATTGAATTTTTCAACAATATCGACAAATTCCTCTGGCAGAAATTTCAACCCTTCATTGGCAATCTCTTCTGGAATTCCGAAGTAGGCCTCCGCGATCCCGCCGGTGATGCAGGCGATGGTGTCGCTGTCCCCGCCAAGTGAAATTGCTTTCCGGATCGCATCTTCAAAATTATCTGCCTCTAAAAAGGCGATGATCGCTTCAGGCACTGAACCCTGGCATGAGACATCAAACGCATACGTCGGCCGGATTTCATCGACAGTGCGATTCAGGTCATAACCAAACCGATCGACAATCTCCTTTCGAATATCCGCTTGAGATGCCTGCTGGCGAGCCATCAAAACAGCCAAAGCAGTTGCCTGCGCACCTTTGATCCCTTCAGGATGATTATGTGTGACTGCCGCGCTGCGTTCCGCCTCTGCCAGCACCTCTTCAATAGAATAAAAGGCAAAACCAACCGGGCTGACCCGCATCGCCGACCCATTCCCCCAGCTATTATAAGGCTGTGGGTTCTCAGCATGAATCCATTGACCGAAATGCCCGCCATAGCCACGACCGGGGTAGCGGCGGCCAAAATCCTGGTATACACTCGTGTAATCATCACCCGTAGTCAGTGCCTGGGCTGTGGCGGCTGTCAGCACTGAATCATCGGTGAAAAAGCAATCAGCTTTAAACAAAGGGAATTCTGTGGTTTTTATATTATGCCATTCGTAAACTGACCCGACGATATCACCAATCATTGCACCTAACATTGTTTCCTCCTCTTGGTCCTTGATGGGTATTTTTGTACGCAAACAGCATTCTTATTGCTTATTTAGTAATTTAGCTATTTATTCCTGGCCAGTCCAAAGAAATCAAAACCTGCCTGCTCCCATGCCGCCTTTTCCCAGGCATGGACAGCATCAAATACCTGGTTGGCATCCGTGTGCATTCTCACCCAGTCCGGATCCAGGTTATTAAACTGGGAATGGCCAACTGCCAAAACGATCAGGTCCGCTTCTTGGATGGCTTCCTCCAGGCTTTCTGCCAATTTAATATCAGAGACTTCGGAAGCTTTTGAAAAAGGTTCATAGGCAGTGACAAGGCTACCTTTTTCACTCAGCAATTGAGCTAAATCCACCGCCGGGCTTTCGCGCAGATCATCCACATCGAGTTTGAAGGATAAACCCAAAAAGCCGATCTTTTTACCCGCAATTTGACCAGCTGCTTTTTCAATCAGTCTACAGATAAATGCCGGCTGCCGATCGTTAACCTGCCTGGATGCCCGGATCAGATTGGCTGTCTCTGGGGCGGCTTCCACCAAGAACCAGGGGTCCACGCTGATGCAGTGTCCGCCCACACCTACACCGGGCTGCAAGATGTTCACCCGTGGGTGCAGGTTGGCAATCTGGATCGCCTCCCAAATATCGACGTCGAAATCTTCTGCTAACCGAGAAAATTCATTAGCGATGGCAATGTTAATATCCCGGCTGGTATTTTCCATCAATTTGACCATCTCAGCGGTAGTCGCATCAGTCAGGATGATCTCTCCTTTGACGAATTTTTGATACAGGTCAGACCCGGCCTGGGCTGATTGCGGGGTAATTCCACCGATCACCCGGGGGTTATCGACCAGTTCGCTTAATATATTTCCCGGCAGCACCCGCTCTGGCGAATAGGCCAGCAGGAAATCTACCCCTGCTTTTAAACCGCTTTTTTCAAGAATTGGGGCTGCCAAATCAACCGTGGTGCGAGGAGGTGATGTCGATTCAAGGATTACCAAATTACCTTTTCGCAGGTGCGGCACTATTGATTCACAGGCAGCCTGGACGGCGCGCATATCGGCACGCTTATCTTCATAAAATGGCGTTGGGACGGCGATGATAAATGCATCAGCAGGGCACACATCTCGTGAAATCTTCAATCGGCCGCTGTTCAAAGAATCGACAACCAGTTCGCGCAACCCAGGTTCATAGATGTGCGGCTTGCCGGCCTGTAACCGGTTAATGATTTTGGCATTTGTATCCATCCCGGTGACTTGCATTCCAGCCTGAGCAAAAACACTGGCAGTCGGCAAGCCGATATAGCCCATCCCAATCACGCATAATGAATTGAAGTCCAAATTAATATCCTTGTTCGATAGCTCTTTTTCGATTGATAATGCCAGAATTTTACCTTATTTACAACTGGCAAAATTCATCAAGAATTAGCAGAGAAATCATACAGCACTTTAAAGGAAATTACTGGCAGCACCGGTATGTTACGATCTGAACTTGTGTTTTATAAACCCTGCCCGTGCAAGACAACCCAAACCGATTTAATCACAATATAGATATCCAGCCAGACAGACCAGTTGCTGATGTAGTATTCATCCAACTGCAAGCGCTGTTCGAATGAAGTCGCATTTCGCCCCATCACCTGCCACCAGCCTGTCACACCAGGCTTTACTTTCAAAATAACCTTGGCATAGTCCCCCATGGCCGGTAATTCTCTTGGTAAATAACTTCTGGGACCAATTAAGTTCATGTCACCCTTAATCACATTGATCAGCTGGGGTAATTCGTCCAGGCTGTACCGGCGAAGAATTTTACCAACACCTGTCACCCGCGGGTCATTGACAAGTTTATGATATTTACTGTATTCTCGGTTGGCTTCCATGTCGTTTGCAAGCAATTCCTGTAATTTTTCTTCAGCATTCTCATGCATCGTACGAAACTTATAGCTGTCAAACTGCCTTTCCTTTTGACCCAAACGTTTTTGTGAATACAATACCGGCCCTTTGGAGCTGAGTTTAACCAGGCACGCCAGGAAAATGAACACTGGCCATGTGAATAGCAGCATTAAAATAGTCAGGACAATATCAATCACTCGCTTGATAATCATCTCCCGCTGGTTGAGCAGGTGATAGTTGGTTTCAATCGCCAAGGTACCGTGTAAATCAACCGTGCGAACCCATAAAGAGCCAAAAGGCGCCGTGTTCATAACAAACAGGATGTTTGGGAACACATCTCGCATCCAATAATAATTGAACGAAAGGTCATCACTGATAGGGGCTGTGAAGATGACGTGTTCGATCCTGGTTGTTTCAACCAGAACTTGTAATTCTTCCTGTGAATTAACCGGCTTCACTCCAAGGAGCGGCTCGTTTGCCTGACCATGGGGATCAAAATAATATACCGGCCTAAAACCCAACCGGCGGCTTTGGAGCAGTTTCTCAATCACAGGGAGCACTCGCTGCCGGGAACCAATGATCACCATCGGGATCCCCCACCATTCAAATTTCGAAAACCGGTTGCGGAGTGCAAACCGACCAAGCATCATAAATAATAATGAGAGCAGCCAGGTCAGCACAAACACAGACCGCGAATAAGCCTGCCCCAATTGCTGTAAAAACAGGAACACACCTAAAAACACAGATGACAATGAGACAACATAGAGGATCTTTTGCATCTCGTGTACAGCGGCCAGGCCAAACCCGGGATACAGGCCATTCAGCCAGGCAAGGACCAAATTGAAAAACACAAAAATAAATAGACCCGTGATGATCGGCGGCCAGAAGATGTCCATGCCAAAAAACGGCTCCAATAATACCCTGATCCCGGCAGATGCCAGGACCGCCATACTGACGGTGACAATGTCCATCATGATGAGTGAGACATTAACCAATACATTTCGATTGACCAGGTGAAGTGGTTTTTGTAATCCGTTTGAATGATTATTCATAAACCCTTTATTGATCCTATGAACCTGTTCGAGTAATCCTGCCGCGATACTTAATAAACATTTTAACCGCACTTAAGATATGGTGCAGGTTGGCTTTGCTCATTATCTTATTCCGCCCGGCAGCCAGATGGGCGTGATAAGCCTGTGCTTCCTGAACATAAACAACCTTCCAGCCAGCGCGCCATAAACGGCAGCAAAGATCTTCGTCTTCAAAATACAAAAAAAAACGCTCATCCATCAACCCGACCTGGTCAAGCGCCGTTTTTCGCAACATCATCACCGCGCCCGTGACCCAATCAACTTCTGTAACAGGTTCAAATGTCCTCCCATGCATCATATAGTCACTCACTGCAGGTAAATTTTTAAAGACTTTATCCAGATGCAGTGCCCGGATAACCAGGACTCTAAAGGAAGCAAAACGCCTGCGAGATGGCTGGACTGAACCATCAAAATTTAATAACTGCGGGCCGGCGGCACCTACCTGTGGATCTGCATCCATGGCATCAACCAGGGCTGAGATCATGCCTGGCTGGCAGACCACATCAGGGTTGATCAATAAATAATAATCAAATCCGGGGTTTTGCTCAATAGCCTGATTGATATTCCTGGCAAAGCCATGAGGCTCGGGGTTTTCAACAATATCGACCGTGGGATGATCCGCAACCAGCCATTGGGCCGTTGCTAAATCAGGCTTATTATTGATTACGATCACCTTATTGGGATCACTAAATATTTCTCCTGGCAGTGAGTTGATCGCATCCCTGATCATATGGGCGTGTAGGTGATTGATAATAATGACAGCCAGTTTCATTTTTAACAATCCCCGCGCACTTCAGCCTGCAGTTGTTCATAAAACAGGTTCAAAAAGGCATGCCTTTTTTCAGCCCACATGCGGCCTGTTTTTGTGAACATGCGATCTTTTACATGCCGCAATTTAAACAAATATTCATGATATGAGGAATGCAGTTCGCCGGGTTCTTTTTCTCTGTTTTGCAGAAATTGTTCTGAAGGTTCATGATAAATCGGCTTGCTGTCCAGGGCGGCATAGGCAATCGTCCGTGCTGCGCCGATAGCTCCCAAAACATCCAATTTATCAGCATCAAAAAGCACCATCGCCTCAAGCGATTCCGGCGCTTCACCTCCCGGACGAAACCGGTGTGCTCGAATACAGTGCTCAACCGCTGCGATTTGGTCAGCCGGCCAATGCTTTGCTTGCAGAACTTCACCGGCAAACGCCGCCGAGGTCAGGTGGTGATCCTCCCGTGCTGATCCGGCATTGCCAGGTGCACTGCCCTGTGAATCGTGCAGGAGTGCAGCCGCCCTCACGATGGCCAGATCTGCCCCCTCTGATTCTGACAGGCGTTCAGCCACCCGATAAACCCGCAGTACATGCTCAAAATCATGCACCGGGTCTGCATCTAGATACCATTGACGAGCTTCTTCGATTAACACTGGCTGCAAGTGATTAACTCCTATCAACATAGTTCAGCGAAAAACGATATCAAGATAACCCAAAAAATAACCGGCAACCAGCAGTATCGATCCAATGATCAAGACGGTTCTGACGACCTTCCAGGCGATTTTTAAGAAAAACCGCAACACAAATACACCGATCAATAAGATTGCACCGGCAGTAACTAAATATAATATATTCTCAAATGCCTCAATCATCTTTCGCCTGTACCCATCATAAAATATGCATCCGTTCCTGGCGGGTCAACCGGGTACAGCCTGCCTTTCTTGATGACCTTAGATACAAGATTGGTGCCGAATCGATACCCCAACATTTGATAGTCATTAATAGAAAGAATCAACACATCTGCCTGCTTGCCCCGTTCCAGCGAGCCAACCAGGTGGGCTTGATTGATCGCTGCGGCAGCATTGATCGTAGAAGCCGCAATCGCCTGGGCTGGGGTCAGCCGCATATAACGGCAGGCCAGCGCAATGATGAACTGCATCGATTCACACCAGGATGTCCCGGGGTTGGTATCAGAGGCTAAAGCAAGCAAACCGTTCGCCTGGAGAATTTTTTTTGCTGGTGTATATTCATCTTCTGCCAGCCCAAAGGGCGTCCCGGGCAGTGAAACTGCCACTGTATCTGATGCAGCAATTTTGTGGATATCCTCAGGTGAAGTCTTGACCAGGTGGTCTGCTGAGGCTGCCCCCAGCTCGGCTGCCAGTGCAGCACCGCCCAGATTCTCAAATTCATCAGCATGGATCTTCAGTGGGAACCCCAAACTATGTGCAGATTCAAGGATTTGCCTGGATTGATCCAATGAAAATGCACCTTTTTCGCAGAAAACATCTACAAATGGCAGCGACTGCTTGTCCGCATATTCCTGCCACCATACAAGAAAATTAGGCAGCATTTCCTGACAGATTAGCTCCACATATTTCTCTGGCTTGTTCTTATACTTTGTCGGAAAGGCATGGGCAGGCAGAAAGGTCGGGACGAGGTCTATCGGGCCTGTATAATCCAGTTCAAGGACAGCCTGGATTTGTTTCATCTCTGTTTCAAAATCCAATCCATACCCGGTTTTTACCTCTGCCGTGGTCGTACCATGGGTAAATGCCTGCCATAATCTTGGCTTGGTCTGATTGACCAGTTCGTCCTTTGAGGCTGCCCGTGTTGCTGTGACTGTCGAAAGAATTCCCCCGCCTGATTCGAGGATTTCCATGTAGGACTTCCCCGCAAGACGCAGAGAAAATTCTTCAGCCCGATCACCAGCCCATACCAGGTGTGTATGGGGGTCTACAAATCCGGGCATGACCACTTTACATTGTGCGTCAATTAAATTCGCGTGTTGATATTTTTCAAGCAGCTCATCGCTGGCCCCAATTTCAAGAATCTGGCTGCCTTGGATGAGAACAGCGCCGTTTTTGATAATGCCCAAAGACCCCAGCATGCTGCCTCGTTGAGGACCGCCGGCCAGCGTTAATAGCTGAGATGCATTATATATGAGTGTCAGGTGTTTTGATGAATTCATACCACTTCAATTATACCAACGGCCAGGGATAAGCCCGCCTGTCCTCCGGCGGAAGCGGAAACTCACCTACATTCATTAATCTCTCAGCACGCTGTAAAAAAGCTTGGATCTCGTCTATCCCCAAACAGGTGCTTAGCGATTGGTATAAAGGCTCACCCAGCTGTAAGCCAGGGAGAAGCCGCTCCACGTCAGACAAGAGTTCCCCAGGAATCGGCTTTCCGGCAAAGTCCCAAATAACCGTCCGCAGCTTATCATCTACATGAAAACTAAGTCCGTGATCGATCAGCCAAAGCTTTCCCTCCGGATCAAACAGCAAGTGGCCGCCTTTTCGGTCAGCATTATTGATCAGCAGGTCAAACAACATCACAGCTGGCAGGAGTTCTTTATCCTCTTTTTGAAGGTTAAAATAATGATAATCCGGGTCGTGCTCAACAAATAACTGCAGAGACCCGGGACCCATTGGTGTATTATGCTGGCGAAAAATAGTTGGCGGAACCAGGTCCCAGCCCAATGCCTCACTGACCAGGTAAGCGGCTGTCTCACGTTTAGCCAGGGACTTGACAGGGAAATCCCACAAAGGCCGTTCACCTTTTTGCGGTTTATATACAGCATGATAGGTTTCCCTTTGAAACTGGCAGTCAACAAAAAAAGTGTAATTGGAGCCGTACATGAACTGGCCTTGAAGCCGCAATGCCCCCTTTTTTAAAGCAGAAAGAACCAGTGATGATTCCATTAAGTGTTATAAGGCTTAAGGCGTTGCTTTATGGCCGTTATTCTTCGGGGAAAATTCACCCGGCGGCAGGATTGGTTCACCGGTGCTGGGCCACACCGGACGGCCTCGGCTGGCCAATTCAATCCCCCACCGGCCTATTGCCCAAATTTGTGAGCGGGTGCACCAGAAACGGACTTCACTCAATGGGGTTTCTTCATCCTCTGGCATATCCAGTGAAACTTCTTTAGCGATCAAGATCATCAGGTCTTGCTCAGGATCGTACCCCAGGCTCAATTCACCAACCCTGAAAAGCGGGTCCAGGGGCGGTTCAAGCGTCATGTCTTCTTCATCGTAATCCGGTGAAGCATCGGCCAATTCTGGCGCTTTCTCACGCAATTCAGACATCAAATTTTCTATTGCCAGGGCAAGCGTTTGAATTTGAAATTTCTCAACCAGTAAAGTAATCGAATCTGAAGGGCTTTTTCCCTGCAGATAAAATACCCTTTCACCTGGCTGACCAATGGCATCCACGGTAATATGGGTAATCGGATTCAGGTCTACATCAATTCTGGCCATGTCTTAATCCATCAATCCTTTCAAAGTCATCAAGATTCTACCCGAATTAACTCGAGAGTGGTAACCCACCGCAAGTGCTTCTAATAATAATTGGTTTTAGGTCGAGCGTGTGCTGAAAAAAGAATTTATTGCGTAAGTCTCTACAATAAATTGATTTCAATGTTTTGCTCCCCCATTAATTTTTGAAGCTTACGGATTAAAATGTCTGTCAACCCGGTCGTCGCATTGGGGAAGTCCACTTCAACATGGTATCCGTTTTCTTTGACCCTGAACGCAAATCGATCCCGACCAGGCCGTGAGATGAGAATATCATGCAACCGGATCAGCCGGCGAACATCCTGGTGCTTTTCCCCGCAGGAGTCGAGCGTGATATAGATGCATCTTGGCTGCTGGTCCGAACGCGGTAAGGGTTCGGGCTTGGGTAATGAATGCTCTAGAATATGGAATGCCAGTGAAGGACTTTCTGGCTCCAGCTCATCTATTGCCACAACCGACTGAGCGCTTGATGGGTCTGCGCCAGGCGCAGTAACAGGTTTTTCCCCAGGTGCAGGCAGCGTTTCGTCTCGATTTGCCGAATTGTTCACCGTATTGATCGATTGGTCTGGTTGATGTTTTTCTTCCTCTAGAATGGGTTCATCAGGTTCATCTAATAAATCTAATAATTCATCTTCCAGATCTTTTTCTTCCAGATCTGGCATCCCATCAGGCAGCTCTGGTAAATAGGAGTCAAGTAAATCATTCGCTTTAGAATCAGATGCCTGAATCGTTTTAAGGTTCTCGCCCTCATCGGCACCAAGATATTCATGGGTGACAGCCGTCAGCTGATTTACCAAAACCTTTGGGTCACCCTGGCCAGCATCCACGCGGCCTTCAGCAATCAGAATGGTGCCCATATCGATCAAATGATTGATCTTCTCCCAAACTTGCGGGAAGATCACCAAATCAATCTTGCCGTACAAATCTTCCAATGTTGCAAACCCCATCTGATTGCCGTTCTTTGTTTGATGCGGCCTGATATGATCCACCAATCCGCCGACCTTCACCGTATCGTTCTCGCTGAGGCTGCTCAACTGGTAAGAAAAATGGCTCACCCGCTCTGCTAATTTCTTCTGAATTGCATTTAAAGGATGGTCTGATACATACAAACCAATCAGCTCACGTTCCCAGTTCAATTCTTCCCGCTTATCAACATAACCAGATTCAATCAATATGACCTGGACATCAACAGCGTCCGAAGCATCAAACAGCATCATCTGTCCTGCGTCTTTGGCCCTAAAAAAACTACTGCTGACGGCGATGATCCGGTCAAGCTCATTCAGCAGAGCAACCCGTGAGCCCAAAAAATCCATACTACCAACTTTGACCAGACTTTCCAAAGCGCGCCTTCCGACCTGGCGTAAATCAACCCTGCGGATAAAATCCGTCAGATCAGTGAACTGGCCATCTTTGCGCGCCTCCAGAATCAATGTCACCGGGTTTTGACCCACATTTTTGATCGCCCCTAAACCGAACCGGATGGCGGGTTTTTCACCTTCACGCTCATCAATTTCAAAATCATATCCACTGAAGTTGATATCTGGCGGCAGAATATCCAAGCCCAAGGCACGGCTTTCAGCAACATAGGCTGCCACCCTGGCTGAATCGTTCTTCCACGCTGAGAGCAGGGCGGTCATGAATTCAATCGTGTAATAATATTTCAAATAGCCCGTTTGAACCGCAATCACGCCATAATCTGCAGCATGGCTCTTATTAAACCCGTATCGGGCAAACTCTTCCCAATCTTTAAAGATAATCTCCGCTTCACCCTGGGTGACATTGCTGTGTTCCTGGGCACCTTTAATAAATTTCTTGCGGTGTTCTTTTAGTTTGGCTTTATTTTTCTTGGAAATGGCTTTCCGCAAGCTGTCAGCATCAGCTGCATCATACCCCGCCAACTGCATGGCAGCCTGCATCAATTGTTCCTGATATATGGCGATCCCAAATGTATCTTTGAAGATCGGTTCCAGGGCAGGGTGTGGATAGGTCGGTTGTTCTCGCTTATGAAGCCGGTTGATATAGTCAGCAATGAAAGACATCGGACCCGGCCGGTAGAGGGCAATCATGGCGATCACATGTGCTAACTCAGTTGGTTTCATTTCGGTGATATAGCGCGTCATCCCTGAACCTTCAAGCTGGAACATGCCGGCCGTATGCCCCGCACTGATGAATTTAAACACTTCATCATCATCCGTGGGAATTGTCCTCAGTGAAAATTCTTTCCCATGACGCTGCCTGATTAATTCGCAGGCTTTTGACATGATCGTCAGTGTGACCAGCCCCAAAAAGTCGACTTTAAGCAGGCCAAGGCTGTCGACCACCGACATTTCATATTGGGTGATCGTGTTAACCGGACAGTCCTCTGCATGGCTTGTAGGCCTGTGTAAGGGTACATATTCATCCAGCGGTTTATCGGTGATGATCACACCGGCTGCATGCGTGCCGGCATTCCGAACCGTCCCTTCCAATTTGCTGGCGGTGTCGATTAAATCACGGTAGTAACTGCTGGATTGATAAAGTTCCTGAAACTCCTTCGAATCTGCCAGGACTGATTGGATCGTCACCGACTGTCCCGGAATCGCAGGAATCAATTTTGCCACCCGATCCACCTCAGAAATGGGGATATTCATCACCCGCCCCACATCACGGATCGCAGCCCTGGCACCCATCGTGCCGAAGGTAATGATCTGGGCAACCTTATCTTCGCCGTATTTTTCTGCACAATACTGCATCATCTCTGCCCTGCGGTCATCTTGAAAATCGAGATCGATATCAGGCATGCTGATGCGTCCCTGTTGAAGGAAACGTTCAAACATCAGTTCATGTTCCAATGGGTCGATCAGGTTGATGTCAAGCGCATAAGCGACCAATGACCCAGCAGCAGACCCGCGAGCGTTGTACCAGATGCCGCGTTCTTTGGCATGCTGGCACAGGTCCCACACAATCAGGAAGTAGGCATCAAAGCCCATCTCATGGATCACGTCCAGCTCATAATTTAATCGTTCCTGGATTGTGGCATCATTCACCTGATCGCCATAAATCCGGCTCAGACCTTGCTCACAGGCATCTCGCAGAAAAGTTACTGCAGTGTGCCCCTCAGGTACTGAAAATAAAGGCAGGTGGTACCCCTTGCGCGTCAGGTCTACTTCACACCGTTCAGCGATCATAAGCGTGTTCTCAATCGCACCGGGGACATGCCCAAATAATTCGATCATTTCTTCAGGCGAGCGCAGGTAATATGAATCGCCATCCATCCGCAACCGGTCAGGTTCAGATAACAGCTTCCCGGTCTGGATTGCCAGAAGGATATCCTGCAGGCGGGCATCCTCTTTGTGGATGTAGTGCACATCATTGGCTGCAATGAAATCTAAATTAAACCGCTTACCGAGGTCCAGTAAACGCTGGTTGGTTTGCATCAGCCCATCAACGTCGTGGGACTGCAGTTCAATGAAAAACCGCTCCTTTCCGAAAACATCCAGGTACCATTTCAAGGCGCTTTCTGCCCGTTCAACATCATTATTGAACATGGCCCGTGAGATCTCACCTGAAAGGCAACCCGAGGTTGTGATCAATCCTTCATTATGCGCTGCTAAAAAATCACGGTCAATCCTTGGCCGATAATAAAAACCTTCCAGCTGCGATGCTGAGGCGATTTTCAATAAGTTCTGATAACCCCTCATGTTCTCAGCCAAGAGCAGTAAATGCGAAGCCCGTTTATCACGCACCGGGTCACGATCGGTCATTTTTCGTGGGGACAGGTAGGTCTCAAGGCCGATGATTGGTTTGATGCCTTCTGCCAGAGCGGCATTATAAAACTCAACGGTACCGTACATCGTACCGTGGTCTGTCAATGCCAGGGCCGGCATCCCCAGCTGTTTGGCGCGGGAGACAAGCGGCTTTATCTGGCTAAAGCCATCTAAGATGGAATATGTTGAATGGACATGCAAATGAACAAAAGACATAATTGATGCAGTGTATGAAATGAGCCTGTAAAAAATTGCGCCCGGACGAAATTTTCGCGGACGCATGTTTAGATTTTATTATAGCATGCTGGAATCAGATATCGAATTTTTTGCCTTAAAAACCGGAGGATTTTAAGCTTTAAAGTTTTTTTTCACTCCCAATAATCTGTTTGACTGATGCTGATGATGTCAAACAAGACCTAAACGTCTATCAGGGCAGGTCAATTTTATGCCTGCCCAACCGGGTGTAATAATCGTATCCTTTACCCAGATCGCGCCTGCGAATGCCGATGGCAACCCTGTCTTTGGCTTCATCAATGGGATGACGCCCACCTTTGACACCCCGAAATAAATCTATTGCAGCAATGGCACTGGAGAATGACAATACGGCTAAGAAAGTCTCCAGCAGGAAATTAGCAAAAAATCCACTGGAAGCCAATAGCGACCTGCCAAAAACCAGATAAGCCGGATAAATCAAAGCCATGGCAATCTGCTGGATCACCTCATGGTGGATGTACCGCCTGGCGCAATCATTGCAGATAAAATGCCGTTCTTCCCCAATAATCTGAGATGGATTGTTTGCAGGTGTTTTTCCCCTGGCAATATCCCGCGCACTGCCCAGGTTGGCCGCATAATAAAATTTGGCATCCGACCCGAGCCGGATTTCATCACAGCGCAGGCACTGGCCCTCGCGTTGATCCTCATCCGATGCTGTTTGTTTGACTTGCAGGATGGCCCATATCGACAAACTGACCGCCGCTGCTGGCGCAACAACAGCGGTCAACACCCGAAATAAAAAGGTTAAATAATCCATACCTGTCCTTTGCGTGATTTCATCCTGCCATTTTACCGCAGGTTTCACAAGCCGATAAACTAAATTATGAAGGCTTTAAAGTAAAAAAGCGAAGTTGATCACTTCGCTATTATTGAGTTTGCGTAACTGCCCAGGTTGCACTGCAACTGAAAGGTCGGGGGTGTTGGGAGGCGGCTGCGCCGCCAACCAACATCCCCTATTTCTCCATAAGCTGAGTAGTAACGAGTTTGCTATTTTTAGCCCTTATTGACTGTTAATACAATATACGGGTTTCGTTTCGTCTCTTGATAAATATAGGATTTGAGCGACCGCAACAACGTATTTTCCAGGTTTCCATTCGAACTTTTGACCGTCCTTTTTACCTCTTTGGTAATTCCCTTAGTGATTGGATCAAGTTCTTCAGGCAGCATGAACCCGAGGGTTGTAATTTCTGGTGCACCTTTAAGCGTGCCATTTTGTTTGTTAACTTCCACGTTGACGACGATGATGCCGTCACGGCCAAGCGTTTCGCGTTCTCTGACAATGCTGCGGTCCACATCGCCTACACCGGTACCGTCCACGAAAATATACCCGCCGGGGATCCGTTCACCAAGGCGCATCTGGCCGTCGATAAACTCGATGATCTGACCATTCTCGACCACGGAAATATTTTCTCTGGGAACACCTACCTCTTCAGCTAAATTGGCATGCTGTTTGAGCATCCGCAGTTCGCCGTGGATGGGCACCAGGTATTTTGGCCGCACCAGGTGCAGGAGCAGTTTGATCTCCTCCTGGCTGGCGTGCCCTGAAACATGCACCGGGGCAATCGCTTCATAAATCACTTCTGCACCCTTGCGGAAGAGATCATTGATCGTCCGGTAAACCGGTTCTTCATTGCCGGGAATTGGATGTGAAGACAGCACAATTGTATCGCCTTCACGCACATCAAATTTTCGGTTGGTTCCGTTGGCAAGCCGGCCCATGATCGAGCGGGGTTCGCCCTGTGACCCGGTGCACATCAACACCACCTGGTTGTTCGGCATCGAGAGGGATTTTTCAAGCGAGATAACCAACCGCTCGGGGAAGTCCACATAGCCCAGTTCACGGGCCATTTCCATGTTATCTACCATGCTCCTGCCAGCGAAAGCGATCTTGCGTCCGTGCCTTTCTGCTGCGTTGGCAACCTGCTGCATCCGAGAAATTAGTGAAGCAAAGGTAGCCACCAGAATGCGTCCTTTGGCCTTCTCAAAGACAGAGTCCAATGCGGGATCGATCACCCGCTCAGACTGGGTCCAGCCCGGTTCAGGTGCATTCGTTGAGTCAGCCAACAAGGCCAGCACACCACGTTGGGCGAACTCAGCCAGTTTGGCATAATCCGTCGGCCAGTTATCGACCGGGGTGTGGTCAAATTTATAATCCGATGTGTGTACTACCAGCCCAGCTGGTGTTTCAATGCCCAACCCCACCCCATCCGGGATGGAGTGACACACGTGGAAGAACTCCACTTTGAAGACACCGATCTGCTCAGTATCACCGGCATTGATCGTGCGCAAGTCTGCATTTTTCAGCTTCCCATAGCGGTTAAGCTGCACCTCGATCAGTCCCCGGGTCAGCTTGGTGGCATAGATCGGCGCATGGACATGCTCCAGCAAATGATGGATTGCGCCAATATGATCCAGGTGGCCGTGGGTTATCACGATCCCCCTGACCAGATCAGCTTTGTCTTTTAGATAAGTTTCAAAATCCGGGATGATATAGTCGATCCCAATCATATCGTTCTCAGGGAACATCATCCCTGCATCAACGATCAGGATGTTATTGCCGTATTCATACAGCGTCATGTTTTTCCCAACCTCGCCTAACCCGCCGATTGGGATAATTCTTAATATTTTATTGTTTGCCATACTGTTTTCCTCTTGTACTCCTTGTACTTTTCTAAATAATTGGTTTTTTGTATCTGCTCAGGCTGCCTTACAAAAGAAAGGTCAGGGGCGTGGTGTGGCGGCATAGCCGCCACACCACACCCCCTATTTCTTCATAAGCTGAGTAGTTACGATTTTTTAATATCAAATGGGAAGTCCCATTTGATTTCTATGTAAAAATTAAAAACGCCCTGCGGCACCAGGCCAATCAGGGCGATCTACTGCTGTTGTTTTATCAGTCAATAATGCCAAAATAATACCTGCGGCTGCGTTAAGCCGCCTACCTGTCGCGTTCCAGTAAAGAATTCTAGCATGCAGCGGCGTTAAAGTCAATTAACCCGGCAAAATCTGATATTGTTCTGATAATAGAAATATCGCTCAAAAACCCAATTATCCCTGCTGGCAGGACAATTCGTGCACCCAAAAATGCTTAAATATTGCTGTGGATTGTGCTATAATGGGTGCTCAAATGGCCCTCTAGCTCAATTGGTAGAGCAGTTGACTCTTAATCAATTGGTTCGGAGTTCGAGTCTCCGGAGGGTCATCTTCCTTTTAAATTACAATTAAATGATCGTTGGTTCGGAGCCCCCATGAGGGGAGTATCTTCGAGTCTCCGGAGGGTCATATATTATTTAAGGTGAATGATGAATTGAAAATTGGCCCAAAATATTTGGGAATTATCAACTTCGATGATCCTACCTATTAAATATTGGAGTGCGGATCTCAGTCCGCAAGATAATTGGTTGGTTGACATAGGATTTATCTGGTTTTTAATACAACTCACAAAAGGGATATATTTTTTTCTTTGCGGCCTTGCAAGCCAAGCCACCCACCAGCTCGAAACAACGGAATGAGTGCAATGCATTCATATGCACCAATTTATTTGGCGGACTCATACCCAGAGGCCGCCATACAACTACATATACAGTAGACTGAAATTTACACCCGCAGGCTGAATACTTGCTGTGGACTAACATTTACGCCCTGCGGGCTGAATGCATGAGACCGAGCTCCAATATGCACCCTTTAGGCTGAATGCATGCGTCGGACTAATACCACATTAAAAAGAGGCTATCCATCTAAAACGGACAGCCTCTCCAGTTTACCTTTCCTGTTTGATCACTCAGGGTGCTGCGGAACCAAAAAGCGTCCAGGTTGTATAACCGTTGGAACCTTGCTGGATGGTGATGGTCGTTAGATTGCTAACGTTGGTGTAGAACACCCGCCAGGTGCTGTTACAGCTGGCCGAGTCACTTTTATCATGCAGCCCACATGTGTGAAACTTGGAACCCCACCGGTTCTAAATCAAATATGAAATATCGACAACTAAACCAGATTTCTTAACGCCTAAAAAACCGTTGTTGCTGCGATCCGATTTCACTTCTCTATTGACTTCTGCCTGGTTTATGAATATATTTAACCCCGTTTAACTATTAAGCGAGGTAAACAATGCATTCGGAAGACCAATTTTTATCGACATTACAGGACTGGATGGAAAATGCCATGCACCGTTCCATTCATGCCTTCATTCGGCGCAACCGTGAAAGTGCGCTGTCGCTCTCACAGGTTAATTCGATGTTCAGGCTCTACCATCACGGCCCATGCCAGGTGAACGACATCGCTGACCACCTGGGAATCACCACTGCAGCCGTCAGCCAGCTGTTGGATAACCTGGTCAAAGCCAGCCTGATCCAGCGCACAGAAGACCCAAATGATCGCCGCGTCAAATTAATTGCGCTGACCGATAAAGGCCTTCTCACGGTGGAAGAGAGCAAACGTGCCCGGCATGCCTGGCTGGAAGACCTCGCTCACCAATTCACAATGGATGAAAAAGAAACCCTATTGCCAGCTTTAGCGCTGCTCAATTCTCGCACGAAAGAACTAAACTACGCAACTGAAGACTTTGGTAAATTTTTACATGGCCAACCTTCACATAAAACAACACAATAACAAGAACAACCAGGACATTAACTACTTAAGGACACAATTCGTTTATGCTGCGACTAATCAAATACATCAAACCTTATCTGCTCCTCGTCCTGGCTGCCATCGTTCTGCTGTTCATCATGGCCAATGCAGACCTGGCACTGCCAGATTACCTCTCACGGATCGTCAACGTCGGCATTCAACAAAACGGTATTGAAACCGGCATACCCGACGCCATCCGGGAATCACAGTTCAACCAGGTGTTATTCTTCCTCACTGAAGAGGAACAGGCACTGATACAAAATTCCTACCAGCTGGTGGATGCCGCATCACCTGATTATGACAACCTGGTATCCGTTTATCCCGCCCTGGCGGATGAACCTGTTTATGTCCTTAAGGACTTATCACCAGCAGAACTGGAACAGTTAGAACCCGTCATCTCCAAAGGCATGGTCACCCTGTTGGGTTTCCGACAGGCACTTGAAAACCCTGACCAGGCTGCGCTGATGACAGCCGACCTTCCCTTTGACCTTTCACAGCTTCCTGAAGATATAGATCCTGGCTCGATGCTGTCGATGATTCCGGAGGCCATGCAAGCACAATTAAAAGAAGGCCTCTCAGAGCAACTCGAATCCATGCCTGAGACGCTGCGCAGCCAGATGGCCGCCGAAGCTGTCCGGCAGGAATATGTCGCCCTGGGGGTTGATCTGACACCGATCCAGACCAATTACATCCTGCGCGTCGGCGGGATCATGCTGCTGTTGACGCTCCTGGCAGGGACCACATCGATCACCGTCAGTTTTTTAGCCGGTCGAGCCTCTGCCGGCGTTGCCCGTGATATTCGCAAAGATGTATTCACCAAGGTGGAATCGTTTTCCAGCCAGGAATTCAGCAATTTTTCGACCGCCTCATTGATCACCCGGGCGACTAACGACGTCACCCAGCTGCAGCAGGTTGTGTTCATGATCATCCGCATGGCGTTCTTCGCGCCCATCCTGGGTATCGGCGGCATCATCAGGGCTGTCGATAAAAGCCCAAATATGTGGTGGATCATTGCGCTGGCAGTAGCACTCTTATTATTCTTGATCATCGTCGTCTTCATCATCGCCACGCCAAAATTTAAACTGATCCAAAAATTGATCGATCGCCTCAACCTGGTGATGCGAGAAAACCTCTCGGGTATGATGGTCATCCGCGCTTTCAATAAACAGTCATTTGAAGAAAAAAGGTTTGATAAAGCCAATAAAGAGCTGGTCGATGTGGGCCTGTTCATCAACAGGGTCATGGCGACGGTGATGCCTGTAATGATGATGGTCATGAACAGCCTGTCTGTCTTGATCATCTGGGTTGGGGCTGAGCAAATCGCCCAGTCTACCCTGCAGGTCGGTGATATGATGGCCTTCCTGCAGTACAGTATGCAGATCATGTTCGCCTTCCTGATGCTCTCAATGCTTTTTATCTTCCTGCCCAGGGCATTCGTTTCAGGGGATCGCATCGCCGAGGTCTTAGAGTCGGAAAATAAGATTGTTGACCCTGAAAATCCAAAGCAGTTTCCGGAACGCTTCCAGGGCAAGGTTGAATTTCGCAATGTCTCATTCCGCTACCCCGATGCTGAAGAAGATGTCCTGCAAGATATCAATTTCACCGCCAACCCCGGAGAGACTGTGGCTATCATCGGTTCAACAGGGTGCGGCAAATCAACCGTGATCAACCTGATCCCGCGGTTCTTTGATGTTTATCAAGGCGCAGTTCTTGTTGACGGGGTCGATGTCCGTGAGGTTCGCCAGCACGATCTGCGAGAAAGGATCGGCTACACCCCCCAGCGCGGCATCCTCTTCACCGGCACAATTGAATCGAATTTGAGATTTGCTGATGAAAATGCTGAGGAAAGAACCCTGCATGAGGCTTTATCGATCAGCCAGGCGGAAGACTTTGTCTTTGACAACCCGGAGGGCTTGCAGTCTGAAATTTCACAGGGCGGCACCAACGTGTCTGGGGGCCAAAAGCAGCGCCTGAACATCGCCCGCTCGCTGGTTAAAAAACCAGACATCTTTATTTTTGATGACAGTTTTTCAGCATTGGATTTCAAAACTGATGCTGCCCTTCGTAAAGCGCTCAAAGAAAAGACCGGTCACAGCACTGTTCTGTTGGTAACTCAAAGAATTGCCACCGTTAAAACTGCCGATCAGATCATCGTCATGGATGAGGGAAAAATTGTCGGCAAAGGCAAGCATCATGAATTGATGGAAACCTGCCAAACCTACCAGGAAATTGCCACATCACAGCTGAGCAAGGAGGAGCTGGCATGAGCGACCATCAAAACGATCAAAATACAAACAAAACAAGAAAAAAACCATCATCTGGCATCGGCCAAAGGCAGATGGTCATGATGAAGGGTGAAAAAGCTCGAGATTTCATGGGGACAATCAAACAGCTGATCGAATATATGGGCCAATATAACCTGGTGGTTTTATTTGTGCTGCTGATCGCCGCTGCCTCAACCGTCTTTGCCATCCTGGGCCCGCGCATGTTAGGACAGGCAACCACGCTGTTATTTCAAGGCGTTGTTGAGCAAATTTCCGGTACAGGGGTCGGGATTGATTTTGCAGCCATCAGTGCCATTCTTGTAAGAGTGCTGACGCTTTATGTAGTTTCTGCCTTCCTTAGCTTCCTCCAGGGGTATATCATGACCGGTGTGTCGATGGACATCACCTACCGCTTCAGGCAAGACATTTCAACCAAAATGAACCGGCTGCCCTTGCAGTATTTTGACCACATCAGCCAGGGTGAAGTGCTCTCACGGGTGACCAACGATGTTGATACCATCAGCCAGACGCTCAACCAGAGCCTTTCACAGATCATCACCTCCACCACCAGCGTGATCGGCATCCTGATCATGATGTTCACGATCAGCTGGTCAATGACTCTGATCGCACTGGTGACAATTCCCCTTTCGATGCTGGTGATCAATTTTGTGGTGCGAATTTCTCAGAAATATTTCCAACAGCAGCAAGAATACCTCGGCCATGTCAACGGGCATGTGGAAGAAATGTTTGGCGGGCATATGGTGGTTAAAGCCTTCAATGCCGAAGCTAAATCCATCGAAACCTTTGATAAGCTGAATGAAACACTGTACAGCTCCGCCTGGATTTCACAGTTCCTCTCGCATCTGATGATGCCGGTCATGCGGGTGATCAGCAACTTCAGCTATGTGGCCATCAGCATCCTCGGCGGCTACCTGGCCATCCAGGGGTCCATCACCGTCGGCGACATCCAGGCTTTCATTCAATATGTCCGCTCGTTCAGTGAACCCCTGCTGCAAATTGCCAATATCTCCAATGTCTTGCAGCAAACCGCTGCTGCTGCTGAACGGGTATTCGAATTCATCAATGAAGATGAAGAAATTCCAGAAACCGCTGACCCCATCGAATTGGATAAGATCAAGGGGCAGGTAGAATTCCGTAATGTGCGCTTCGGTTATAACCCGGATGAAATCATCATCAATGACTTTTCATTCAAGGTTGAACCCGGGCAGAAGATCGCCATTGTCGGCCCAACTGGCGCCGGGAAGACCACCCTGGTCAAGCTGTTGATGCGCTTTTATGATGTGGACGGTGGCGAGATCCTGGTGGATGGCTATAACATTAAGGACTTTTCGCGCAATGATCTGCGTAAGAACTTTGCCATGGTCTTGCAGGATACCTGGTTGTATAACGATACGATTGCAGAGAACATCCGTTATGGACGAGAAAACGCCAGCGATCAGGCTGTGCAGCAAGCCGCTGATACCGCCTATGTGGATCACTTCATCCGCACACTGCCGGACGGTTATGAGATGGTCTTGAATGAAGAAACCTCGAATGTCTCATCCGGGCAGAAACAGCTCCTGACGATTGCCCGCGCTGTGCTGGCGGACCCACCGATGTTAATCCTGGACGAAGCCACCAGCTCGGTCGACACCCGTACCGAAGTACTGATCCAGGAAGCGATGGACAGCCTGATGCAAGGACGTACCAGCTTCATCATCGCCCATCGGCTTTCGACCATCCGCAATGCAGACCTGATCCTGGTGATGAACGAAGGTGACATTGTTGAGCAGGGGTCGCATGACGATTTGCTCAGCAAAAATGGGTTCTATGCGGAATTATATAACAGTCAGTTTGAAAAACAGCCGGTGACATAACCTGCTCATAAACCAAAAACCCCGGGGTTTATTTATTTCATAATCCTTTGCCCAAAAGCTGCACTTCATCCAGCCAGGCATCATGTTTCTCCTTGGTTGTAAACCCGGCTTCACCGAAATTCAGCCAATTAACCGGTTTGATACCGCAGAAATCCAAGGCGCCTTTACATAAGACCCACTCCACTGCCCCATGGTATTTCAGGCGGATCTCTTCATCTGTGACAGCAGAAGACGTCAGCACCGTCGCCCCGGTGAGGTGAGTGAGCAGCGGTTTTGGCGGCTGATCCCTGGTGAAGGCAAACCCGGGCAGCAGCACCTTATCGAGCCAGCCCTTCAAGCGCGCCGGCATCACATACCACCAGATCGGGAAGAGTATGGCCAGATGGTCAGCATCCAGCAGTCGCTGCTGGTAATCTTTGACCTTGGGGTCCAGGCTGCCGCCCTGGGCATACAATGCCAGCTCATCCGGTTTGAGCACCGGGTCAAATTCATCCTGGTTGAGGTCCAGCAGGTCGATCGTATGCCCCGCCTCACTCAATCCTGCAGAGAAGGCATCCAGCACCGCATGGGTGAAGGATTCTGGCCAGGGATGATCAATGATGATGTGAATGTTCATGCAGTTTCCTCGTCTTTTATTTTACGTTTTATTTTTTTGAACCCCAACCAACAGCCATCAGGTCAAAGACCTGCATTCGTCCTTTCATGATTTAATCATAATACTAATTACTGATTTGTTGTGAAAAATTCGATTAAAAACTGACTGATTTTTTACGAGCTACGAGTAGTCCGGCACAAAGGACGGTCAAGAAAATCAACGCCAGCAAAATCCCGATCTCCACCCACAGGTCACCCCAGCCGGCATTATTAAGGCTGATCTCCACGATCGGCCCGAGCATGTAATAAGACGGAAAGATGCGCATCACCCAATCCGGCACCTGGGGGAACAGGTACAGAAACGCCGGGGCATACAGCAGGATGCCAACACTCTTGATGGCCGTGAACAGGGTGGTGATGTCATTGACCAGCACACCCATAATCACCCCCATCACAGCAGCCATGACGGCACTTAAAAACAGCAGCACCAGCATCAAGCCTGGCTGCCCGCCCCAGGCCTGGTTGATCGTCAGGATCACCGACCCAATCACCATGCTGATGATCACGCCGGCCGCCCCTTTGGCAGCCAGCACCTCACCGATCGTCACCGGTGTGACTGTCAATGCTTTGAGCGTGCGCTTCTGCTTTTCATCCACAATTAACGTTGCCGGCACCATCGTCCCACCCAGGATGATCGTCATAATCACCACCATTGGGAATAAACGCTCCTCCCAGGGTACACTGGCTCCTTCTCCCAACAGCACAGTGTTGACCCTCACGGGGACTTCATCCCCGCTCAGCGCGATCACCTCCCGCACCAGCAGCGCTCCAAGTTGGGTGCGGTGTTTGATCAAGCTCTCACCCCAAGTAAACACATCGAGGGTTACCTGGGCATCTTCTTGCAGGGCCTGGTCAAAACCTGCCGGGAGCACCAGCCCCATATCCAGTGCACCCCGCGCCACATCCGCTTCAAGTTCAGCCCTGCTGGCATAGGCTGACACAGCCACATAATCCAGCGAAAGCAGCTGACCTGCCAGTGCAGACATCCCTTCATCCACCAGCCCCAGACGTGCCCGGCCAGAGAACAGGTTCCCGGCCATCAGCGACAGAAACAGGCTGAAAGCCACCGGGATCACGATCGCAAAATTAAAAGTCAGATTTTTAGGGCCGTGGGATAATTCTTTGCCAATCAAAACTGCGATCCGCCGTAAGCTCATGCGAATCTCCTTTTCAATACCAATCCGCCTGCCCCCAACAGCACGAGGCTCACAACCAGCAGCAGGGTCAAGCTCGGCCAAACCTGGCCCCATCTGGCACCAAAGTTCGCAGCCTGGTAAATGATATCAGCCAGGTAGTAGGTCGGGATCAGCCGCGTCCAGGCGGTGAAGATTCCGGGGAAGACCACACCCAAAGGCGGCAAGCTTAATGATATGATCACCATGATCCCCACCCCCATGATCGAGAGCATATCTTTGCCGGCAGAGCCCATCAGCAGGCAGATGCCGGTTGCCATCAGCGCACCGACCAACAGCGCTGCCAGGATCACCAGAGGCTGTGAGCGGAACCCGCCGATCGCCAGCGTCAGGAGGGAAGCCTGTGAGAAGGTCAGCAGCAGGCTGGTCAGTCCCTTGCTGATCAGCACCTCGTTCACGCCCATCGGTGTTACGAGCAGGGCTTGCATCGTGCGGGTCTGGATTTCCTGTGCAATTAAGGAGGATAACCCCAATGTTTCCATCAACAGGATCATGATCACAAATAAGGGCAGCATGCGATCGCGTGCCGGGATCTGCTGCCCGGCCATATCCGGGCCAAGCATCGTTTCGTTGACATCGAAATTGAGCTGACCATCCCCCAGTGCCAAAACCATCGCCTCCACCAGCACTACCATCACCTCGCGGATGTCTTCCGGGGCATCCGAGGGCAGGTACAGGGTGACCTCAGCTTCCCTTCCGGCATGCAGGTCTGCAAACAGCGTCTCTGGCAGGGCGATACCCGCAGCCAACTTCCCGGATAAAACCGCAGCCTGCAGTGCTCCATCCGACTCTGCCAGGTAGATGGTCTCGCCTTCTTCCTCCATCATCGCCAGAATCTCGGCCGGCAGTGTGGGGGCATAAAGCCCCAGCCCGATCTGTTCATCCACCGAATCCGGCATGACCCAATAGACACCGATATAGAAAACAAGGCCCAACACGGTGATGAAGGCAAAGAACCGGTCGCGGAAGAACAGCTTCAGGTCTTTACCGACCAGTGTAAAAATGCTCGCCCACTTCATTCGGTCAACCGCTCCCCGGTCAGCTGGATGAAGATATCTTCCAGGCTGGCCTCTTCACTGTGGATGGTGACGACTTTCTTCCGGCTGAACATTTCACGCAAAGCATCAGCAGTCTCAGCCTGATCCAGCGTGACCTCATGTTCAACCAGCCTGCCGCCCTCACCTTCAACCTGGGCACGGACGAGGCGTTTGCCATACTTCTGCTTGAGGTTGTGGGGTGTGTCCAGGGCTACGATGCGTCCCTGGCTGATGAAGGCCACATGATCCGAAAGCCGGTCTGCCTCGAGCATGTCATGGGTGGTCAGAAAGACCGTCGCACCGCGGGTTTTCTCTTCCAGGATCAACCGGCGGATCGCTTCGGCTGAAACGGGGTCAAGCCCTTCGGTGGGCTCATCCAAAAAGAGGATATCTGGCTGGTTGACCAGCGCCCGCGCGATCATCAAGCGCTGCTTCATGCCCTTGGAATAACCTGCCACACGATCTTTACCGCGTCCAACCAGCCCAACGCGTTCAAGCAGGGCCTGCACATCCAGCCCCCGGATGCCAAACAAACGGGCAAACAAGGCCAGGTTTTCAACGCCGGTCATATTTTCATATAGGTTCGTCGTCTCAAAACATACGCCGATATGTGCCTGCACGCTGGACGGGTCTTGTGAGATATCTCTTCCCAGCAGCATCGCACGCCCAGCATGGGGTTTGACCTGCCCGGTCAGCATCCTGACGGTGGTCGTCTTCCCGGCGCCGTTGGGGCCGAGGAATCCCAGCACCTCACCAGGAGGGACATTGAAATTAACCCCGTCCACCGCCGTCAGGTCACCGTAGCGGTAGGTCAGGTTTTCTGCAAGAATGGCATGCTCTGTCATAAATTTATCTTTCCTGATCACTAAACTTTCTTATTTAGAAGTGTAATAATAATATCACAAATAATCAATTAATGACTCCACTGAAAAAACGACCAGACAATATTAGTCCAAATTATACCCTC
>CAZCBW010000015.1:0-49760 GCA_964497065.1 uncultured Candidatus Brevefilum sp.
CTCAGCTTACCTTTCTACTACCAGCTTTGTTGCACTTACGAGTTGAATCTAGCAATCTTTTCGTTTATCTTCTCCGATTTTATTAAATCATTAACCCTTCACTGACACAGGAAATTATAAAAGCAAACTAAGCCATCATAGATAAGTAATAAATAAGATGTTAAGTTGAATCCAAAGATTTGTAACAAATCTGTCTGTTATACGTCTTAAAAGGTAAGGCATGCCAAATATTGAAGATAGCCAACTTTCCCAATTAATTTGTTTAGCTGCTAAAGGCGATAAACATGCTTTTGGAAGGTTGTATGAGCATTATCTGGAAGAGATCTACCGGTTTTTGTTTTACAAAGTAGGAAACAAAATGATAGCAGAGGATTTAACAGAAGATACTTTTCTAAGAACTTGGGAACATCTCCCAAGTATTTATGCAAAAGATCAAAATTTTTCCAATTTACGCGCATGGCTTTATCGGATTGCAAACAATCTTGCCATAGACTACTATCGCAAAATCAAACCGCAGCTAGGAATCGATAATAATATTCGATCAAATAATAAATCAATGGAAAAAATTATTGAAGATCAGACAGAATCACAAAAATTAGTAAAAACAATCCAGAAATTAGAGCCTAGATTACAGAAAATAATCATTCTTAGGTTTATAAATCAGCTGTCCCACCAGGAAATTGCATCAGTCATGAAGATAAGCCCAACCCATTCACGGGTTCTACAATATCGGGCTCTTAAAAAAATGAAAAATTATTTACAACTAAAGGATCGAAAAGATGCCTAAATCCATTCATCATGCACTTGATCATTGTATGGCTATGATTAAGAATAATCATACCTCAATTGAGGATTGTCTGGCTGTTTACCCGGAACATGAAAATAAATTAAGAGAGCTTCTAATGCTCACTCAATCAATAAAAAAATTACCAGAGATCAATCCAGACCCCAGTTTCGTCAAGAATGCCAGCCAAAGTTTGATTGAAAAACTTCCACCTCTACCTGTAACGTTTTTAGAATCCTTTCGTCTTATATTACAGAGAAACATCCATAAACCTATAAGGAGGTTTAGCATGACACAAGTATTAATAACTCTCATCACATTGATTGCATTAACAACAGGCGGAATATTCGGAGTCGATGCTTCAGGGCCAGGTGACATATTCTATGGTCTTGAAAAGGCCATCGAACAAATTCAGTTAGCTGTAACAACTGATCCAGAAGCAATAACCGAATTACGATTAGGTTTTGCCAAGGAACGACTGCAAGAAGTAATTGACAAATTAAATACCGAAGATTCAGATAATGCTTTGGTTGCTTTAGAAGGTTATGAAAATGAGATTGCAGAGATCGCAAAGCTAATTGCAAATTCTGAAGGCTTTCAACAAGAACAATTGAAATTACTTCTTCAACAAGCATTGGTAATTCATACTGAAATATTAACCAATGTGTTGGATGAGGTGCCAGAAGAAGCGCAAGCTGCAATAATGCATGCACTCGAAGTTTCACTTCCTTCAATCAATCTGCCATTTTTCACACCGGAAGACACTCAACCAGGCAAACCTGATGACTTGCCTAGTGGCAAACCTGAAGACATTCCATCAGGCCCACCGAGCAACATACCTGGCAATATTCTAGATGAAGTCCCTGCTGGTTCACCAGATGAAACACCGGAAGGAAGGCCCAACTGGGTTCCTTCAGGCACTTCTGAAATTGTACCCCCAAATGACAACATTGCCCCCCCTGTAAACAATCCAGGTGGAAGACCATAAGCTAATCTTTAAAATGGTGATTGTCACATTTTAGGTGTAAAAAGAATTTATGGATAAAACATCCCCTCTAAATTGAGGGGATGTTTCATTCTAATATTTAGAAATTAATTTTCTGAAGGATTTTAGCAAAAGACGATTAATTATTATTTCCATATTATTTAATAATTTTTCCAATCAATAGTCCTTTATTGGGATCGGAAGATGTCACTTTGACAACCGAAATCTTATTCCATAAATCATTTATGAATTCTGAATGCACCCGTAAATAATTATCAGTCAAACCAGATAATTGCCACACTCCTGATTTAATTAGTTTACTTGTTTCCCACAAAACCTCCAAATTTTTTCCGACAAATTGATTTCGATAAATATCACTAGTCAATAAGAAGATTTCTCGAAGCTCAGCATTTCTCATTCTTGCTTCATGGGTCGAAAGTCGTGGTTTCATTTTAAAGGCCGATGTTCCAGGGCGTGGAGAATAGGTAAAAACATGGCCACCTGAAAATTCTATTTCCCTAATTAATTTTTTAGATGTAGAAAAATCTTCAACAGACTCTTCAGGAAAACCAGCAACAACATCCGTTGTGAGGGCGATATTAGGCAAAGTTTGACGAATCAACTTTACCAACTTGGTATAGGCATCTATCGTAATTGGCCTTTGCATTGCTTGCAAAATTCGATCGCTGCCAGACTGAAGAGGAATATGCAAATGCCGGCATAAACGCGTATCTCTCCATAATCTTAACCACGCAGGGTCAAAATCCCATGGCTCGATTGAAGACAGGCGTATTCGCTGCAGCTCCTGGTGCTTCAGCACATGTGTGATTAAATCTCCCAACCCCATTGGCTGGGGGAAATCTCTCCCCCATGCGCCCAGCTGAACACCAGTCAGGACAACTTCTTTTACACCACCTGCCAGCGCTGCTTGAATGTCCTTTTGAACCAGTTCCAATTGCCGAGATTTAGACCTTCCACGGGCTAGCCGTGTCAGGCAGTAAGTGCAGTGGTTATCACAACCCTCCTGTACTTTAATAGACGCTCGCGTACGGGACCGTTCACCCGCTACCGGTTCTCGAACTAATTCAAGCCGATCAATAATTTCCTTATCAACCTTCAGCAAATCAGCGACAAGGTTATCTTTCTGTTGATTTGCATAAACATTGGTCACACCTTCCAAGGAAGATGCAGCACCCGGATGAAGCGTTGCCCAACAGCCTGTGGCAACAACCTTTCCAGCCCCTTTGCGGCCAGCCCGGCGTAGTTTTTTGCGGGAATCTGCTGCTGCCTTAACCGTCACAGCACAGGTGTTGACAATAGCAATATCGGCTTCTGAAGGATCAGAAACAATTTGGTGTCCAAGAGCTCGTAAAACATTGGCATACCCTTCCACCTCGCTCTGGTTTAGGCGGCAGCCAATAACATCGAGAAAAATATTCATTTAAGCTTATGGGGTAATCACATAAAAATCATCAAACAAGATATCGACACCTGGTTCTGCAAAATTTCCTGCGATCAGCCCAACATCCCCATGAGTCAACGACTTGTCTTTGACCTCTAATAGCTTCACATCATTCACAACAAGAATGAGCTGGTCTTCATAACAACCTGCAAGGATACTGTTACTGCTGTCACCACGCTGGATGACCTCACTGAATTCCATAAAAGGCTGATCAACGAGGGATTGTACCCCTTCTACATTTTTTATGATGCCGTAATAACCATCTGAACCGATCAATAACGCGTAGAAATTTTCCTCGTTCTGATAGCGGCAGAGCAAACCAAAAATATTATTATCGGGTCCAGCCAGCTTGGTTGCCCGAACAGTAATAAAGGTATTCTTAAAATTCAGTCCAGGAACACTCCACACCTGGTAATTTGGCACATCGGTCCATAACCTGAAACCATCTGATTCATACCCCGAAAAACTTAACCGGTCTTCATGGGTAATCCAACCACCAGAAACCTGTGAGAAATCGTCTTTAAATAATACATGAGTATCCTGAATCCAGGGAAAATTATCTGCAACAAAAAATTCAGACTTGCAGCCTGATAAAAGCAATAACATAATTATGAATAAAATTAGGTAATTTTTCATAGATGAGACCTTAAAGCCATTTTCTGCTCATGATTATATCGCACAACCTGGAGAAAATTTTTGATAGTATTAAAAAAGCCGCCCAATATTATTGAGCGGCTTTGATAAAAAACGAGGTCATCCCTTTATTTTTCATAGACTGGTTTCAATGATTCGTTGTCGGACAAATCTTATTAAACCAGTGCGCCGCCTCGTTTCTTAACCTAATTAAATAACACCCGGTTAAGGGCGTCAGTGTTGAAGTTTGCTGGCGGAAAAATGCTCTTTTCTAGCAAACAACCCCGCCATGCCGTGTGTAGCTGAGTTTTGAACCTGCATAAGCAGGTTTGTCGTACCCACCAGATCCGCCTTGACCGAAGTCTATCGCGTCACTGAATGGAGATCGGACGGTTTTAAAGGGTGTTGGCCCAAAACTGGTATGCTGCATCACGAACACAGCAGGGTAATTTACTTATACCATAATTATAAACCCATGCAAAGATTATGAATGTTAATGATTTTTCAGCATGATATAAATTATTTCTGCAACCAAAGTGCCCTGTGTGGTATTCTTAAATTGCCTAGTGAATATCGAGAGATTTGATGCGAATTTTCATTGCAGTTGAACTGCCAGATAAAATCAAGGAAAAAATTGACACGCTCATCACTTATTTTAAAACACAGCTGCCAAAACAAGCATTGAAATGGGTGAGGAAAGAAAATCTTCATCTGACGATCAAGTTTATCGGTGAATTTCCAGAAGATGAAATTCCCAAAATCAAAACTATCATTGATGAGGTGCTTACAAATCAGTCTGAGTTTTCATTCAGTATTGAAGGTTTGGGCATGTTCCCAAATTCAGATAACCCCCGGGTGATATGGCTGGGAATCACAGGCGGCGACCCATTGATATCTATTCACCAACAACTCAACCTGTCACTGGCGCAGATTGGAGTAAAAACTGATCACAGACCACTTTCGCCACACCTGACAATCGCTCGGGTTCGGCAGGGTATAGATAGGGCAACCCTTTCGCAAATCGGCAATTCACTTTCAGAATTCAGGGTCGATACTTTGGGTTCAATCATAGTTGACCACATAACACTTTTTCAAAGTAATTTAAAACCAGCTGGCCCGCATTATAAAGTCTTGTATAGTCGGCACTTGAATCAAGTATAATAACTTGTCGTATAAACAATCTACCAAGAGAGGTGAAATCTGACAGCTTTAACAATGGCAAGAGAAATTGCTAACTTTTTAGAAAACAAACAGGGGGAAGATATTGTCATTTTAGACATCAAAGACATCGCATCATTCACAGATTATTTTGTCATCGCTACGGGAACCAGCCGCCGCATGTTACAGAGCCTAACAAGCACACTGGCACGTGAGATTAAAACAAAATTCCATAAAACCAGCCTGCCCCAAGGAGACCCCGATTCAGGATGGATCGTTCTGGATTACGGGGATGTCGTAGTTCACCTGTTTTCTGATGAACAGCGTGAATATTACCAAATTGAAGACCTCTGGTCTGAGGGCAATGTCATTTTGCGAGTTTTATAATTATTTCTTATCTAACCGATTTACTATCTCTAATGTTTAAATGGATACAAATTAACCTTTAATCAATTGCGATTGAAGCTTTTTGGTAACTGCGCAAACTTCCCTGCTACCTCAATGTCGAGGGTGAGATGGTGCGGCTTCGCCGCACCATCTCACCCTTTGTTACCTCACAAGTTAAATATGACACCTTTTATGAATAAAGAGGACGATTCAGCCGCCGATTGCTGCCAGCACTTGCTCACTGTGGTCCGTTGGTTTCACGTTTTCAAACACATGTGTGATTTCACCCTCAGGTCCAATCACAAAAGTTGTCCTGAACACACCTTCATATTCACGTCCCATATACTTTTTTAATCCCCAAACACCAAAAGCTTCACAGATTTTATGGTCGGGATCCGATAATAATATGAAGGGAAGTTCATATTTATCGGCAAATTTGGCATGCGATTTTTCTGAATCTGGGCTGATACCGATGATCTCGACTCCTTTATTTTTATAATCCGCATATAAATCCCTGAATGAGCAGGCTTCTGTTGTGCAGCCGGGCGTATCATCCTTTGGGTAAAAATAGACCACAATCGTTTGTCCTTTGAAGTCAGAAAGTCTATAAGTCTTCCCCTGAAAATCATTAAGTGAAAAATCTGGGGCTTTCTGCCCGGCTTGAATAATCATTGCATTTCTCCTTATAAGCTCTAGTTAAATAATTATTGATTATTAGTAACTGCTCTGGTTATACTGCAACTGAAAGGTCGGGGGTGTAGTGTGGCGGCGACGCCGCCACACTACACCCCCTATTTCTCCATAAGCTGATTAGTAACGATTATTCCTCAATTTCATCAATTCGACTGACAGCTTACCTGATCCAAAAAGCAAATCCGATCAAATATATTGTAATAAATAAAACCGATGCCGTTGCAAATTGCATAACCTTCCACAATGGTTTGTAGCCCTGCCTGACTCGCTCCATCAACCAAATTTCAAGGATACTAATTGGCAATGAAAGAAAAGCAGGCCAAAGCATGAACCAGGGGAAACCGAATAATAATGAACCTGATAAGATTACATAGGTCAACAGGATCAAGGCATTATGAAATACCATAGCTCGTTCCCAGCCAACATAAATGACCAGTGTTCTATTGCCGTGCTTCTGATCATGGAGAAATTGCATCAGCAGTTCAAGAATCCGAAAAGCAAGGTAAGCCGGAATAAAACTAATCACACTGATTGACAACAACCGGTGAGATTCGGATGACTGCATAAAAAATGCAAAAGCTGGCGGAACGATAACAAAAATTATCAGCTCGAAAAATAATTGGTAGGGTCTCAAACCATTATATCTATGCGAAGCATAATAACCCGCGCCAATAAAAATCTGTAGAATTAATAAGAATAACAATCCCTGCCAGACAATTCCCCGCAGCATCCAATCAATATACAAACTTATTGCGACGGTTAATAATGTTGCGATAACCATCACATAGATTGTCCTGAGTTGTTTTATTTGATCGAGCGTCATATATTCAAGTATGCTGTTTATGTCCCTGTAATGAGCTAGATCTATGATCAATTCAAAGCTGATGGTCAACAACAGCAAGAAAATTCCACCTTGGATAAAGGCTGCCCAGCTGACCATACCCCGTGCATAATTCACCAACCCCCCACCAAATCCATAAGTGAACAGCATTGTTAGCAAGCGAAATGGTTTAATGGCTTTAAAAATGATTTTTGAAAACACAATTGCTCCAGTTTACGAATAACAAGTTTTGGATTCAAGTGGAATATATATTTTTACTGCGTTAAGAATCTCAATAGACTTTTAAAGGTAATTGTAGCTAAATGGTATAATGGAAGCAAGCCTCAGATGAACTGATTCCGATGCAAAAAATCAAACGAAACATCAAATTTATCTCATTTATCCTGTTCTTTTTTTTATTATTATTCTTGCCTGGCAGCAGTATCTCTGCGCATATCCCCGCACCAAAGTATTTATTGCCTTTTGAGGGTTCCTCACCAGTTTATTTCAGAGATCTTCTCGATGAAGTGAACTCAAATCTCAGTAAATCCAAATTAGTTGAAGAGCCTGTTAGTACTTTTAGCAATAACACATACTATGTGGCTAACACACCGGAAGAATGCCCAGCAGGTTCAATTCCAGACACAGATTGTTTTTTCAATTCGCCCTTTGTGGATGACACAAATGGAATTGGCACCGGCCTACGAGATGCAGTGGACAATGCTTCAGCGGGTGATGCGATCATTATCCTGAATGATTATTTCATCAAATCCAATACGGTTTCAATTGATGAGGCTGTAATTATTCGGGGGCATGAACAGGCATCCATCTCTTATGATGGCACAAATTGCTCAATGCCAATGTTGTCTCTCACTGCCGGTGTCACACTCACCAATTTAACAATTACCGACGGTAATTGTGCACCGCCTGGGCGTGATTTGATCATTATCGACAGCCCGGAAAACACATTTATCTTACACAATACAATCCAGGGAGGCAACCAGGCAGTGACCCTATCAGCTAATACTGGCAAGATTGTCATTGCATTCAACCACATCACCAATAATTCCGGGTATGCCATCCAGGCTCTAAATTCAGAGGATGCTGGAAATATCAGCATTTTTGCCAACAACTTACTTGAGAATAACAGCAGCAATGCCCAGGCTGACTGTGCTGACCGTGGATCAGCTGATCATAATTTTTTGGGAGAAGGAGAATCGGTTTCGGACAATGTAGAAAACTGTCAGATCAATAATGGAAAACATCTGGGTGCCGCAATCCTGATATCCTCTTCTGGTAATGGCGTCCAGGCGATCAGCCATTTGGTGACGGACAGCATGACCTATGCCTTTGACCAGAAAATTGGCGCCAGACATGTTTCAGGTAAAGATTTTGAGATTATTATTGTCAACCATGGTCAGGGATCGCTGGCAAACATCCCCTTTCGTCAAGATGGTGCTAGAACCCTCCATGCATGTTCAAACTTTTATGACATTTTTATCGCCGAAGACCAGGATGCATCTGACCTAGTGCTTGCCCTCAGGTATGATCTGAACAGTAATTGTATCAGAACTATCGAATCGTCGGCCTATTGTGGTTCAGGAAATAATGCAAACAATCCCTTGTGGTGGTTTGATCCATCAGCCCCAAATCCCAAAGGTTGGATAAAAACCGGATCGGGCACCACCTGCAACACTAGCACCAAAGAGATCAGGTTGTTGATTGAAAATAACAGCCAGCCCGCTATGGCCCCAGACCTAAATTTCACACCCTTCGTTGTCGGTGTTCCGATCATGTTCTCAGATTTCACTGCAGTTTATTCAGATAATTCAGTCAACCTGCAATGGGCGACCATCAGTGAACATGGTATTCAGGAATTTTATGTCCAACGACGGGAATCAGAAACGGGTTCATATGCCCGTATTACGCCAGGAATCAGTGCTTTTGGCGGACCATTCATTGGCGGAATATATCAATTCACAGACACGAATATTTCATTCAACCGCAGTTATTATTATCGAATCGAAGTGGTTGATGCCAGCGGAACGACAATTCATTATTACGGGCCGGTAACTATACGTACATCAACGCCTACCCCTACAATCACTTTGACGCTAACAGCAACCCAAACGAAAACACCCACACCATCAAGGACACCAGTGCCTTTTGTTTACCGCACTCCAACAACTTATTTTCGAAGGTTCACACCTAACCCCGGCAGTGCACCAACCCAGGTACGTACCTATGGGCCGTCCCCCACAGGCACCCTGACTTTCGTCCCAGTCGGACAAACCCCTGATTATTTCGATCCCTGGGGACCGGATTCAGGTTACCCTGTAGATCCAAATTTACCTGAGTCAACAGCAGGTTACCCTCCGCCAGACACTGAAAACGGACAAGATCAAAGGGGTACCCCACAAGCCACACCAGATCAAGACAACGACCAGGACCAACTCCCTCCTGGGGGCAGTGAAAAAATAGAAAATGAAGGAAGTGGGGGAACCCGCTGGATTTTTTTGTGGCTTGGTGCAGCCGCAGGGTTGAGTTTATTGGGGACAATCAGTTTAATTTTAGTTAAAACCAAATTATTTTAGCTAAAAGCAATTTTTTGACTTTTAAATCTATTTGTGCTATTCTTTTGTGGATTAATAAATCAATCCACAGGCAGGAAAAATGCAACGAGAGCGCGTATCAGACAACATTTATTGGTTTCAAAGTGAAACATATGCCCAGGTTTCAGCAGGCGTTGTCGCCGGCCCGAATTGGGCGGTGGTCATCGACACCTTGATGCCGCAAGAAAGCTTGACAATTCGTGAATTCGTTGAAAAAAAGTTAGGTCTGCCGGTTCGTTATCTGATTAATACCCATCACCACGCCGATCATTGTTGGGGAAATTGTTTTTTTTCCAATGCAATGATCATTGGGCACGACCTGTGCAGGCAAATGCTCCAAAACCGTGCAACCTCTGCACTTGAAGTAGCCAGCCAGGATAGCCCCCTTTATAAAGATCTGACCATCGTTCCCCCGCACATCACTTTTTCAGAAGGCTCGTTGTCGCTTAGAATTGGCAAAAAGCATATTGTTGTAACTCCCGCTCCTGGCCATTCAGATGATGGCATAACCGCCCTGATTGAAGAAGATCGAGTCTTATTTGCAGGCGATGCTTTCATGCCCGTGCCTTTCATTGTCGAAGGTGACCCCAACCAATATATTAATACGATTGAGAAATTTTCAGACATGGGATTGGAAAACGTCATTCAGGGCCATGGTGAAATCATTTTGAGGGGTGAAATTGAAGAAAAAGTCAAAGAAAATGTCACCTACTTGAAAGCAATCCAAAAGGCTGTGATCACTGCCAATAGGCGCAAAAATCCACTGGAAGTTTTAGACAACATAGGGGTGGAAGCTTGTGGAAAAAGCAGGATATTACTGGGTGGTTTGGCGGTAGAGTTACATCGACGCAACCTGAGGTATCTTTTCAATCAATCCCTTGAAGCAGAAAAAACAACCTGAAACTTATTTTCACCAAATAATATTGATCAATACCATCAAAAACAACATAAGAGCTGGTTCAGCCCATAAAGACCAGCGATCCCGTGATTCCTTGACCCCCATCACCATACTTGTCAGGCTGTAGGTGATTCCAACCAGAATAACACTGGTTTGTGTCGGGTTTAGCGGCAGATATTGAAATCCAATCACCAGCTGACCGATCAAAATGCTGATAACCAATGCCCATATTAGCTGCCAATTAGCTGAGCGCAAATAGAACGTTCTTGAGACGACCATCATTGCACCGACACTGAGAATTGGCAGGCGAAATACCAACCGTAAGTCCGCAGCATAAACCGTAATTGACAAAAGCAAGAAAAGTGCAAATGACAAACCTGTTAATCCAATTGCTGCTAAAAGATGGCTCATATTATGACTTGCAGCGATGATGTTGTATTCTGACACCAAAACAGCGATCAATAACAGGCTGCCCATCCCATAGATCACCCACCAGACAACCTCACCTGAAAAAGTATTCAAGGCAATTCCAATCACAAACGTGGTCAGGATGGGGACAATCCAATGTCGACCATGTGACCAAAATGTCTTGTATGCATCTTTCTGAGGGTGTGATTGGATCAACCAATCCATACCGGCCGCTGCCAATACCACGGTCAGCAGGGTGATGATGGTATTAAAATCAAGGATAAAATCCAAACCAACACCAAGAACGGAGAAGGTAATTGATTGGGCTGGAAATGCGATCAATCTTGTTAATGCAAAAGCCATCATAATTGCAGCAGAAATGATCGATAATTGACTTAAATTTGGGAATGAATTACGAGCTTCCATAACAAGATTTTACCATGCACACTTAAATATATTCTGTATGAATTCCCCCACCAGAATTATTTAGTTAAATGAAATAATAAAATAATAATGAGTAGTTTAATACGGGTTTAAAACGCCTTTTTTATCCCTTCTGTGGTAAAATTATAGATTGTATGAAGACAAGTTCTGAGGGTCAACTACAGCAGCCCAGCATCATCCAGGCTTTATTATCGGGGTTTAATACCATCGCTAATAATCCTTTATTGATCCTCCTACCTATTCTCTTAGACCTATTTTTATGGTTTGGGCCAACATGGCGGATTGATCAGGTATTTAAACCTGTTATCCTCGAATTTTCTCAATTGCCTGCCCTCAACACAACAGAATATGCAGAATTATTGGTTGGTTTTCAATCTGCCTGGACGGAAGTCATCGCGAATTTTAACCTGGCTTCTTCATTGCGGACCTTGCCAATCGGTGTTCCCAGTTTGATGGCTGCTAAACCGGCGTTCATCAATCCAATAGGTGAACCTTTAATGTTTTTTCTTGAATCCGGCGTGCAATTTATCTCATTATGGAGTGTATTTTTGTTGATTGGGTATTTTTTAGGCAATCTTTATTTTGATACAATTGCCCGACAAATAATTGATCCCATCAAAGATACTGGTTTTAAAAGCCTGATGTTTACCTACTTCCAGGTACTCCTCTTACCAATTCTGATCATCATCATCCTCATTTTACTGAGTATTCCAGCCCTGTTCGTGATTACAGCTATCTCGTTGATCAGCCCAGCAATCGGCCAATTCTTGATGTTTGCTGGCGGTATTATTCTGTTGTGGATTTTTATACCCCTGATCTTCACACCGCATGGTATTTTTCTCTACCGGCAAAACATTATCGAATCGATGATGACCAGTGTGAAAGTTGTCAGATTTACGATGGGAAAGACGCTCTGGTTCTTCCTGCTCTCTTATATATTAATTTCTGGATTAGACCGGTTATGGCTGGCACCTAATGTTGACAACTGGTTTTTGATCGTTGGCATCATGGGACGTGCTTTCATCATTACAGCTGTGACAGCAGCTTCGTTCCATTTCTTCATTGATGCCACAAAATTTTCGCAAACCATCTTAAACAGAACACTTAAATCCATTTAACAATACTTTGCTCAGCACGGAAAAAGAAACGGAGTAATAAGATTGGCTAAACAACCTCATTCATATAACGCAAATGATATCCAGGTGCTTGAAGGGCTGGAAGCCGTCAGGCGTCGTCCGGGTATGTATGTTGGCGGTACAGACATCAAAGCTTTACATCACTTGATCTATGAAGTTGTCGATAACTCAATTGACGAAGCCCTAGCCGGTACCAGCGACAGTATTGAAGTGATCATCAATGAAGATGAAAGTGTAACCGTCATAGATAACGGCCGGGGTATTCCTGTAGACCTCCACCCTGAGAAGAATATTTCAGCACTTGAAGTCGTGATGACAACACTGCATGCCGGCGGAAAATTTGGCGGTGGGAGTTACAAAGTTTCAGGTGGTTTACATGGTGTTGGCGTATCTGCAGTCAATGCACTATCAAAGTGGTGCGAGGTTAAAGTTTATCGTGACGGAAAAATTTATTTCCAGCGATATGAAGCCGGCTACCCACAGGCACCTGTAAAAGAAATCGGTTCTACAGCAAAATCATTAACAGGAACAGAAATCACATTTAAATACGATGACACGATCTTTTCAGGTGATGAAACCTATAAATTTGATACACTGGCTCAGCGTTTTCGAGAGATGGCGTTCGTCACCCGGGCAGTGAAGATCAGTTTAACCGACCATCGTGATGATAAAGCAGTTACCTTTTATTTTGAAGGCGGCATTTCGTCATTTGTGCAATACCTCAACCGGAACCGTGATACTTTGCATGAAGTCGTTTTTATCGAAAAGGAAGTCTCCAATGTCGGTGTTGAAGTAGCCGTACAATATACCGATTCTTATTCAGAATCAGTCTATGCCTTTGCCAACACCATCAACACAATTGATGGCGGCACACATCTAACCGGCCTGCGGATTGCCCTCACCCGTTCAGTCAATGATTATGCCCGCAAGAATGGGCTGTTAAAAGATTCTGATCCTAATTTTTCTGGTGATGATGCCCGTGAAGGGTTGACCGCCATTGTCAGCATCAAGCATCCTGACCCGCAATTTGAAAGCCAGACCAAAGTCAAGTTGATGAACCCCGAAGTACAGACCTATGTTCAGCAGGTTCTCAGTGATGCTTTCACCAGCTTCATGGAACAAAATTCTTCTGTCGCCAAGAAAATCATACAAAAATGTCTCACCTCTGCCAGGGCGCGCGCTGCAGCACGCAAAGCCCGGGACCTCGTCATTCGCAAATCCGCACTGGAAAGTATGACCTTGCCCGGCAAGCTGGCTGATTGTTCTGAACGCGACCCCAACAAAACCGAACTCTATATCGTCGAGGGTGATTCCGCCGGCGGTTCTGCTAAACAAGGCCGTGACCGGCACTTCCAGGCAATCTTGCCGTTACGCGGGAAAATTTTAAACACAGAGCGAGCACGGTTGGATAAAATCCTCAATAATAACGAAGTCAAAGCACTCATCTCAGCACTCGGCACAGGTATTGGGGAAAATTTCTCCTTAGAAGGACTGCGCTACAACCGAATTGTGATCATGACCGATGCTGATGTCGATGGTGCCCATATTCGCACTCTGCTGCTGACCTTCTTCTTCCGCTATATGCTGTCATTAATTGAACAGGGACATCTTTACATTGCCCAACCGCCATTATTCCTGATCAGTCACGGTAAAGAAAAGGAATATGTGTACTCCGAGGCCGAAAAAGAAAACTTGGTCAAGAAAATTATGAGCAATAACGGAAAATACTCACTCCAGCGCTATAAGGGTTTGGGTGAAATGAACCCCGATCAGCTCTGGGACACAACCATGAATCCAGACAACCGCACCTTGTTAAAGGTCAATATCGAGGACGCTGCTGAAGCAGACCGCACATTTGATATGCTGATGGGTGCAAAAGTGCCGCCTCGCCGACGCTTCATCCAGACTCATGCCAAAGAAGTCCGCAATCTGGACATCTGAGTTTTTCCTCACAAATTCTGGGCTGTAACCTCAATCAGTTACAGCCCATTTTCTTTAAAAACCAGATGCATATTGTATAATCCATTTAATGTTCAGGAAAATCCTCCATGTAGATCTCGATGCCTTTTTTTGTGCTGTTGAAGAGCTGAGAGATCCATCCTTAAAAGGTAAACCCATTGCAGTTGGCGGCAAGGCAAACCAACGCGGTGTTGTCGCCTCTTGTTCTTATGCTGCGCGCATGTATGGGGTCCATTCAGCCATGCCAATGGCAAGGGCTATGAAATTATGCCCAAATTTGATCGTCATCTCGGGCCGGCATACAAATTATGGCGAGAAATCTCAACAAGTGATGGACATCCTTGATATCTCACCACTGTTTGAAAAAGTATCGATTGATGAAGCTTTTATCGACATCACCGGTCTGCCAGAACCAGTGATTGAAATCGCCACAAATGTTCAAACCCGAGTCAATACAGATCTAAAGCTGCCAATTTCAATCGGCGGTGCGAGTAATAAACTTTTGGCAAAAATCGCCAATGACTGGGGAAAGAGCAAGAACAAAAGCGCCCACCCACCCAACACCATCACGATTGTTCCACCTGGGCAGGAAGCAGAATTCCTGGCGCCTTTAAAAGTTCAGTCACTCTGGGGTATCGGCCCAAAAACTGCAGAAAAATTGGCCGGAATTGGGATCAAGACGATCGGAGATTTAGCGTCCACCCCTAATACAACTCTAGAGTTGCTGTTTGGTCGTTTTGGGTCTGACCTGCGGCAGAGAGCTTTGGGCATAGATCACCGCCCGGTTACACCAGATCATGATATCAAATCAATCAGCAATGAGATCACTTTCATTGAAGATATCCATGATGAAAGGGAACTGCTTTCAAAACTTCGTTTTCTTTCAGAAAAAGTTGGTTATCGGCTTCGAAATAATTCACTTGCCGGAAACACGATCCAGGTTAAGATCCGCTGGGCTGATTTCACGACCATCACCAGGCAAAAGACACTCCAAACACCCACCTATCTTGATCAGGAAATATACTTATCAGCCAGTTTTCTTTTTAAAGAAAACTGGCCGCATGGCAAATCGGTTCGCTTATTAGGTGTCGGTGTGTCTGGTTTAACGGAACCTTTCCATCAATTACACCTTTGGAATAATGAGTTCCAGAAATCTTCAGACCTCTTGAAAGCTGTAGATGAAATTAAAGATCGTTTTGGTATTGACAAGATCAAAAGAGCAAAACAGATAAAACCCAATAAGAATACTGATCATAATGCCAAAGATCAAAACTCAAAGCCTTAATGAAATGGTTGTACACTGATACTTGCATGATGGAATAAAATAATAGCACTTTAGTAATTGCTCACGCTGCGCTGCAGCTTAAATGCTGGGGGTGTAGTGTGGCAGTGTAGCGGCCATACAACACCTCCTATTTCCTCGTAAGCTGAGCAGTTAAGAACTTAAATTTAAAGGTAATTTATAATGGCCGCACAGTCAGATAATCATAGAAATAAATCATCGCAGCACATTTTCATGTCAATTGTCAGTCTGTTATTATTTACTACCGGACTGATCCTAAATCTCCTTTTTAACAGCCTTGTGACGTGGTCCAGCATTGAAGGCATGGCTTTTTGGGGTTACCCTGAGTCGATTGCCTATGACAACACCCTGACAACAGAAGCCAGTATTTCACGGCTTCGCTGTCCTACTGTCCTCAGCCCAGGTGAAATTGGCTGGGCTAAACTGACGATCAGCAACCCCAATAACCACCCCATCCGCACCTGGATCAGCGCTCACATCAGCCAGGCAGGCCGTTCTGAAAACATGGTCCGCCGCACCAGGAGTTTATCCTTAAGCCCGGGGACCGCCTCAGAAATGGTCTGGCAGGTCACGGATGAAAACACGATTTTTGATCGTATGATCCTGGTCCGCGTCTTCCTCAGGTTGACTGAAAACCACCCACCCTCACGAACCCAACACTGCGGCATCCTCTTTCTCGATCTGGTGGGCTTAACTGGAACCCAAATCCTCTGGATCGCTGTCCTAGGCAGCCTCATCCTTCAACTGCTGGGAATTATCCTTTGGCGTAGAGCATGGCCAATCATTCAAGTCAAGGAAAACCTGGCATTGATCCTTATATTGGGAATGTTTTTATTATCACTGATAGCAACGATCGGCAGCGTTTTCAGTCTGTGGTTTTTGAGCCTGATCGGGTTGATTTTAATACCGCTGTTATTATTTTCTATACTCGGTTATTACTTTGGCAAGCTTGACAGACAGTTGAATTAAGACACCACAATCAGTTGATTATTTTCCACCTGTTAGTGATTGGTAAACACTTATCACCTGCTCAGTTATCTTCTCCCAGCTAAAATCCAATGCATACGCTGCGGCCTGGGCACCCATCCTCTCACGCAAGGCTTCATCAATAAATAATAATCGCAATCTGTCAGCCATCGCCTCAGGATCCTGGGAGGGAACAAAATATCCCGTTTCACCCTCTCGAACCAGGAATGCCAACCCACCTACTTGGGAAGCAATCACCGGCGTTCCGCAAGCCATCGCCTCAAGTGCAACCATTCCAAAGGATTCATAATGCGAAGGCATGACCACCACCTCAGCAGCAGAGTAATAATAAGGTAAAGTATTTTGGTCTCGTTTACCCAGGAAAAGCACCATTTCATCTAACCCTAATTCCTGGCATAAGTCCTGTAAGCGGCGCATTTCTTCCGTCATTTGATCCTCACTGGTATCAGGATCACCGCCGATGACTACCAGATAATCCGGGCAGGTAAAAGTGAGACATCTTTCCTTAATGATTGCCATAGATCGGATCAGTGTATCAATGCCCTTTAGCGGTTCAATCCGTCCAACAAATAAAGCCATGCGATCCTTGGGCAAGATGCCGATCGCTTCTTTGGCTTCATCTTTAGGGATGGGATAGAAATGGTTTGTATTTACACCAGGTGGGATGATCGTGACCTTTTGATGGTTCAATCCATACAGGATCTCCAATTGGGACATTTCTGCTTCTGTAGCTGCGATCACACGATCCACCGCTGCCATAACCTGTTTTTCACCTTCGATGCGATAAGCACCTTCTCGCTCTTCTGGTGAGCGGCCGATGCGCTGTTTCATCTCACCTAAAGTATGAAACATTTGAATCATCGGGATTTGCCACTGTTCTTTGAGTAGCTTACCGACAACGCCTGACATCCAGTAATGGGCATGGATCAGATCATATTTGATCCCTTTTTTATCAGCAAATACCAAGATTTCCTTTGCAAATTCATCCAAATACCCTGCCAGGTGCTCCTTGGTGAGGTAAATTTCAGGGCCTGCTGGTAAATGAACCACCCGATTGGAAAACCCCAGGTCATGGGAAACTGAAGGGACATGCTCGTCCTGTGACCGGGTAAAAACATCGACATGAATACCCCGTCTCCCCAAAAAGCGGGTCAATTCCCGCACATACACATTCATCCCGCCAGTATTCTTTCCACCGAGCACTGCCAGGGGACAGGTATGATAAGAAATCATGGCAACATTCATCAGCTTTCTCCTCTAAATCTATCCAAAATATCACCCAACACTGGTATAATCTTTCGCACGCCAACGTAGCTCAGCGGTAGAGCAGACGCTTCGTAAGCGCCAGGTCGAGGGTTCAAATCCCTCCGTTGGCTCTGATTACAACAGCCTTAGGGCTGTTCTTAATTTTAATCGATGTTTCGTAAAGCAATGACCCTAACTAGACAAAGATGACAAATTGATTTTGTATGTCCTTCACCATGTCATCTAAACCAAGTTATAATAACCTCCTGATAAGCTAAAATTTGATAATTTGCTACGGAGGCAAACTTTTATGGCAAAAATTTGTGTGATCGGCACCGGTTATGTGGGTCTTGTTACAGGCACCTGTTTTGCAGATATGGGGCACCAGGTAACCTGTGTGGATATCAACGAAAAGCGAATTGCAAATCTCAAACAGGGCATCATGCCCATTTATGAGCCAGGCTTGAAACAAATCGTTGACCAAAATGTTGACTCAGGCCGCCTGTTTTTTACAACAGATTATAAAGAAGGTCTCATAAATGCGGAATTCGCCTTCATTGCGGTCGGCACCCCTTCCAGCAGCGACGGAGAAGCGGATTTGCAATACGTTCGCACAGCGGTCGATTCGATTGCAGAGAGGCTTGACCACCCGATAATCATCGTCAACAAATCCACAGTGCCTGTCGGCACTGGCGACTGGGTCGCAGAGATCATTACAGATCATAACGGGAAAGACACTCCGCCCTTCAACGTCGTCTCCAACCCGGAATTTTTGCGTGAGGGTTCGGCGATCAGTGATTTCATGGAACCGGATCGGGTTGTGCTGGGCTCCACCGACCGCCAGTCAGCTGAGAAGGTCGCGGAATTATACGAAACACTGCGGGCACCGATCATGATCACCGATTTACGCACCGCTGAAATGATCAAATATGCCTCAAATGCCTATTTGGCTACGCGAATCTCGTTCATTAATGAAATTGCCAATATTTGTGAATCCTTGGGTGCCAATGTAAAAGAGGTTGCCAGGGGCATGGGTTTAGATAAACGGATCGGCCCGGCTTTTCTCGACGCCGGCCTGGGCTGGGGCGGTTCCTGCTTTCCCAAGGATGTTAAAGCACTGGCGCACATGGCAGCCACCCACGGTGCCCATCCACAACTGCTCCAGGCGTCGATTGATATCAACCAGAACCAGCGGGTTCGGGCGGTTAAAAAACTGGAACTGGCTTTAGGTTCATTAAAAGGTAAAAAGATTGGCATTTTGGGATTGAGCTTCAAACCCAATACCGACGATACCCGCGATGCACCTGCCCTCGATATCATTCGTATGCTGCTCGACAGCGGCGCATCCGTACAGGGATACGACCCGCAAGCGATGGCCCCCAGCAAAGAAGAAATTCCACAGCTGATTTTGTGCCAAAACCCGTATGACACAGCGAAAAATGCACATGCCCTGGTTTTGGCAACAGAATGGAATGAATTCAAATCCTTGAATTTCGACAAGATCAAAACCAGTATGCAGGGTTCTGTTATTCTTGATGGCAGAAACATCTGGGACGGCAATGACCTGCAGGAAATGGGATTTACTTATATCGGTATTGGACTGCCAACAATAGAATAAATCTCCAATTAATAAAACAAAACCCCATCCAGCTGATTATGAATGGGGTTTCTATTTATTAGGACAACTTCATCCATTCAATTAGGTTTTAGAAAATCCAATGCCCGCAGCCGTTGCAATAGATAAACATTGAGCACAATCAAGCCTATTGAAATCGGTACAACCCAATAATAGACCATACCAGCCGAAGTTAAGCCGACGACCACGCCATTAACAAACAGCTCTAACCCTACTGCTGCTGCTAGATAAACGGGTTTATTCTGGATAAAAACCTGTAAGATCAACACTGTCACGGTCAAATGCATCATGAAAGCGGCAATACGTTCCAATGACCCGATCAACGGCACATAAGCAGGCACCTGCCAGAGTTCTTCCAATTGGGCAATCACCGCCGGGTCCAGTGTTGTTGTTTGTGGGTCAATTTGACGGTTGCTCAGCATCGTGATGAAGGTAGTCAGCAATGGCAGACCAACCAGTAGGATGCTTTCGATACCACCATAGCCTATCCCAATCCCATAAGCTGCCGGCAAATTATCGAGGTCTTCCCGGATGAATTTCATCCCAGCCCAGCGCATCAATACACCCAGCAGCGCACCTAGAAAAATACTTACACCGATCTGAATTGAGGTGAATGCTTCTTTGGATAAATTCACAGTTCCCTGTTCAAAACCAGAGGTTAACGCCCCCAAAGACAAGGTAATCAATGCCTGGACAATCAGATAACCCAAAACACCATAGATGACTACACGCGCTGTCAATCCAAGCTTCTTTTTCAACCAGATCCCTGCGCCGGCGGGCAGTCCGATCGTCACTAACAGTGAAATTACTATTGCAATACTTAATAAAGCCATGCTGACCTCAATTCATCAGCCATTTAATATTAACCTTGCATCCAGCACCTTTGCACCTGAACCACGCCCCAGAACAAGGAGCGGATTAATTTCTATTTCAGCAATTTGCGGGTGATCCATCGCAAGCGCGCTCAGCCGGCCGATGACATCGATGACTGCCTCCATATCATACACTTCACCGTCACGATAACCTTGCAATAATACCCCTGCTCGAGTTGATGCAATCATTTGTCGGGCATCCACGGGTGTCAATGGTGCAACGCCAAAACCAACATCTTTGAACAATTCTACGTTCACGCCGCCTAACCCAAACATCATCACCGGGCCAAATGCCGAATCCCGCTTCATACCGACGATCACTTCCAAACCCTTGGGTGCCATCGCTTCAACAAGAAAACCTTTGATTTCTGCATCGGGCTGCGCATCCTTTATTTGTTTATGCATCTGTAAAACTGCCTGTTCAACTACCTCAGGGGACGCGAGATTTAATGCAATCCCGCCAAAATCCGATTTATGTAAAATTTGCGGTGAGACGATTTTGATCACTACCGGAAATCCGATTCTAGCAGCTGCATTAGCCGCCTGCTTCGCATCATCCACAAATTCACCGGCGACCAGGTCCAGCCCGTACGCTTCAAGGATCGGTCGAGTCTCCGCTTCTCCTAAAGCATTTTCTTTTTGACCAGCTAATTTATTCGTAACACTCGTTTTATCGAAACCCTGGAATGAAAACACAGGATCTTGCTGCAACCTTTTCCAGTCACGGTACTGCCGCATAGCCCCCAGCACCTGCCCTGGTACTTCAGGAAAATTGCTCATCGGCACATTGTTTTCATGCAAGACCTCCCTGGCTTTGGCAAGGCTCTTCTCTCCGACCAGACAGGCGAGCGTGGTTTTTTTCGTTATATTGGCATGATCAACAATCACCTGAGCAACCTCGGCCGGGTCAACAAGTGATTGCGGCACCAACATCGGTAAAATAACATCAATATCTTGATCATCAGCAAGCACAGAAAGGCTGTGCGCAAACTCTATCGGGCCTGCACCGCCCAACATGTCAACCGGATTTGCCACCTGAGCACTTGGGTTGAGCCCTTCAGCCAATTTTGCTTGTTTTTCTTTAGTGATCTCGGCCAGTTCAAATCCATTGGCGGCCAATGAATCAGAGGCTAAAGCGGCTGTGCCGCCGGCATTGGTCAGGATAGCCACTCGCTCTCCTTCAGGCAGCGGCTGGCAGCTTAAAGACCAGGCCACCGCAAATAATGACTGCATATCAGGCACTTCGATCACGCCTGCCTGCCGGAACGCCGCCTGGTAAGCCGCATAAGATCCGGCCAACGATCCAGTATGGGATGAAACCGCCTGGGCACCTGCATCCGTCCTGCCTGCTTTTAGAAGTACGATCGGCTTTTCTCGGGATACCTTGCTGGCAACACGGATGAATCGCTCTCCATCCTGGATGCCTTCAACATAAGCAGCGATAACCTTCACTTCGGGATGCACCCCAAAATATTCGATCACATCGGTTTCATCGACATCCAATTCATTGCCCAGGCTGGCAAAATGTGAAAAACCGACCTGCTTATTGGCAATATAATCAACCACACCGCCGCATACCGCACCAGATTGAGACAAAAATCCGATAGACCCTGTTGCGGGAACACCTTTAATAAAAGTTGTATTTAACCCGGTATGAAGATCCAAGGTGCCTACGCAGTTAGGGCCGATTAATCGCATGCCATAACCTTGGGCAATCTCCAGGCATGTCTGCTCCAGTGCCTGACCCTGCTCGCCCACTTCTCGAAAGCCCCCTGAAATAATGATCACAGCCTTGATCCCCCGCTCGCCACAGGCTTGAAGAATGGCCGGCGTCATGGATGCTGGTAATACCACCACAGCCAGGTCCACCGGGTCTGGCACCTGAGAAATATCCCCATAAACCTGTAGACCTAAGATCTCATCCGCTTTTGGGTTGATCGGGTAGACCTTGCCCTGAAACCCATATCGGGTCAGGTTTTCGAGGATGCCGTAGCTTAATTTGCCAGGATTGGCTGAAGCGCCAATGATGGCAACACCTTTCGGTGAAAAAAATGGGGCCAGATCGCTTGCCATTGATTATTGTCCTTTCAAATAGGATGCCCGATGTGAATTTCCCCGCAATTATACCCGAGATGGCTGGTTCATCCGCCACTCTAATCGAATATAATTAACCCATGCTGCCCTCAAAAGAACAAGACTCTCTCCTGCTGATGCCTGAGAATTCCAAAATTTTTCTGCAGGGTCAGGCTGGCACCGGCAAAACAACTGCCGGTACCTTATGGCTTCAAAAATTAGTGAGCACAGGAATCCCAACGCACCAAATCTTAATTTATGTCCCTCAACGCACTCTGGCACAACCATACAAAAATTTCGATCAGTTAAACTCTGATCCATTTCCTGGTTTATTGAATGTGATCACATTTGGCAGTCTGGCCCGACGGATGGTTGATTTGTTTTGGCCGATGATCAGCAATAAAGTTGGGGTTGCTGAACCCAATTTACAACCGCATTTTCTAACCATGGAAACTGCACAATACTATATGGCCCGCATCGTCAGGCCACTGATCGAAAAAGAAGGCTTTTTTACCAGCCTGACCATCAATCGCAATCGAATTTATGCTCAAATCATCGATAACCTGAACAAATCTGCAATTATCGGGTTCCCATATACACAGATCAGTGAACGCCTTAAATCAGCCTGGGTGGGTGATATGGAACAACTGCACATCTATGAGGATGTTCAGGTCTGCATCAACCTGTTTCGCACCTTTTGCCTTGAAAACAACCTCCTCGATTACTCCCTACAGGTGGAAATATTTTCAAAACAGCTTTGGCCAGGAGGGTTATGCCGGGAACACCTGGTGCAGACCTACCGGCATCTGATTGCGGACAATCTTGAAGAAGACGTCCCGGTTGCCCATGATATCTTACGGGACTGGCTGCCAGAATTTGAGTCAGCACTGTTGATCTACGATGAAGATGCTGGTTATCGTTACTTTTTGGGGGCTGACATTGAGAGTGCTTATGCTTTAAAAGCATTTACTTCAACACATTTGAGGTTTGATCAAAACCAGGTCAACGAACAGGGTATCTGCCAATTAAAACAAGGGATCAACGCCGCCTTGATGACTCTCCAGGGTCAGAATGAAGTCCACCCAGATATAAAGATAAATGAAATGGCACTTGCCTTTGAAGCGCCAAAGTCAAATCCGAAATACTTCCCCCTGATGGTCAGGTGGATAGTCCAAAAGATTGCTGCCCTGGTTGAACAAGGGGTTCCGCCAGGCGAAATTGTTGTTCTTGCGCCTTTTATGCCAGACGTACTGCGATTTACTTTATCAAACTTATTAGATGAGATGGGCATTCCCAATCAATCTCACCGTCCTTCCCGCTCCTTGCGAGAAGAGCCTGCAACGCAGACATTGCTCACCCTGGCAGGTGTTGCTTTTCCAAATTGGCAGTTATTACCAAAACGGATTGATCTTGCGATTTCATTGATGCATGCTATTGACGGTTTGGATTTGGTCAGAGCGCAGTTGTTGACCGCTTTTGTTTATGAAACCAAAATAGACTTCACTGGGCTTAAATCCTTCGAAACGGTGCCGGTGGATTTCCGGGAACGGATCACCTACCGGGTTGGTGAAAAATATGACCATCTCAGTGAATGGATAATCTGTGCGGAGAATGATGATGACCCTCCATTGGATTTTTTCTTCAGCAGACTGTTTGGTGAAGTCCTCAGCCAGCCAGGCTTTGGTTTTCATCAGGATCTCAACAGCGGCAATGTGATTGCAAACTTGATTGAATCGATTCAAAAATTCCGCTGGGCAATTAATCAACACACATCTAATTCAACCACACCGATTGGCAAGGAATATATCCAGATGGTGAATGACGGTGTGATTGCAGCACAATATGTACAATCCTGGGAACGGCAGCAAAACGCAGTATTCCTATCACCGGCATATACATTTCTGATCAACAACCAGCCGGTTGATTACCAGTTTTGGCTGGATATCGGCAGCCCCAGCTGGTATCAACGTCTCGAACAACCATTGACCCAGCCCTACGTATTAAGCCGAAATTGGAAGGCCAATGATGTTTGGGATGCTGCCGATGAACAAGCCCACGCTTACCAGTCGCTGAGCCGCCTATCCATTGGGCTGCTCAATCGCTGCAGAAAAAAGCTCTATGTTGGTATGAGTGAGCTGGATATCAGGGGGTATGAGAACCGGGGTCTATTGATCAGGATCCTCCAGCATGTACTTCAAAATGTGCACAAGGGGGCATCATGACAGATAAAAACACAGGTCGTCTCCGCCCCGGGCAGCAGCAAATTCTTCGCTATCAATCCGGGAAGATGGGCATCAGTGCTGTGCCAGGCAGCGGCAAAACCTGGACGCTTTCTTACCTGGCCGCCAACCTGATCAAAGCTGGTGCCATCAAACCCGACCAGGAGATCCTGGTCGTGACTTTGGTGAACGCAGCTGTGGATAATTTTTCCAGCAGGATTGCCTCTCAATTGCAGGTTGAAAGCCTATTGCCGGGTTATGGGTACCGGGTACGCACATTGCATGGGCTGGCGAATGATATTGTCCATGAAAGGCCTGACCTGGCAGGGTTAGGAACTGGTTTCCAGATCATCGACGAAGTTGAAGCTTCACGGATCAAAGCCAGTGTGGTCCAGGATTGGTTAAATGCCAATCAGGATTTTTTTAGTCCTTACCTTGAATATGACGATAATCAGCATCACTATATCTTTGAAAATAAAGGTAATTTACCCAGAATGGCCAATGAAATGGCGAACGCATTTATCCGCCTTGCTAAAGACCGCCAACTAACACCTGAAATGCTGGAGAAAACATTATCCAAAACCCCCATCTCCCTCCCACTGGTCGAAATGGGTACCGCTATCTACCGTGAATACCAAACGGCTCTCAGCTACAGGGGCAGCCTGGATTTTGATGACCTGATTCGATTGGCTTTGCGCTGTTTAAAGTCAGACCCGGCATTAGTTTCATTGCTGCAAAAACGCTGGCCATATATTCTGGAAGATGAAGCACAGGATTCAAGCCTTTTACAGCAGGAAATCCTTTCCATATTGACCGGCCCCAATGGGAACTGGGTGCGGGTAGGTGATCCCAATCAGGCCATTTATGAATCCTTCACCACAGCCAGCCCACAATATCTGCTTGATTACCTCCAACAACCGGATGTAGAAAGTCAAAACTTGCCGGAATCAGGCCGTTCAACACAAAGCATCATCAATTTAGCCAATTATTATATCGAATGGTGCCGCCAACACCACCCTAACCCCGATGCCAGGACAGCATTGAACCCGCCGCTGATCCTACCCACACCCCCAGATGACCCCCAGCCAAACCCGCCAGACTGCTTTGAATGCATCAACCTGGTTGAAGATGAATTTTCATCAGACCAGGAAATTCATTATGTTTTAAATGCAGTTGAAAAGTTTCTTAAATCGAATCCTGACAGGACGATTGCGATCCTAACCCCTCAAAACACTCGTGGGTTTAAATTCGTTGATGCGCTGAACCAAAGACAGATCCCTCACATAGACAGCTTGCTGCAATCCACCAGCTCAACCCGCTTATCTACCGGTGCGATCGCAAATATCCTCCATTATCTCGGCGACCCAAAATCGAGCCAAAAACTTGCTTTGGCGTATAAGGTCTGGCGGCGTGCTGAACGAGAGGACGGCGAAAAATGGAATTTTATTACCAACATTGCAGCACTAATCAAAAACTGTGAAAAAACTGAAGACTATTTATGGCCAGACACAGGTGATATCTGGTTAGAAGAGATTTTAGAGTCACATCAGGATGATGTGATCTATAACGAATTATTAACCTTCAGAAATGTTGTCAAAAACTGGCATGAAATAATTTTTCTGCCCATAGACCAGCTGGTTTTAACCATTGCACAGGATTTATTTCTAGACCCCGTCGAACTGGCCTTGGCGCATAAGCTTTCATCGCTCTTGCATCAATTCAGCAATGCCCACCCAGAATGGCGCTTGCCTGAATTTACTGATGAACTGGTAAACATTGCTAAGAATGATCGTAAATACCTGGGTTTTTCTCAGGAAGATGAGGCGTTCAACCCGGATATGTACCCTGGAAAGGTTGTGGTGGCGACCATGCATAAGGCTAAAGGGCTTGAATGGGATTGTGTATTTCTAACATCCGTCAATAATTATAATTTCCCTTCAGGCCAGGAATATGATCAATATCAATCTGAAAAATGGTACGTGCGTGATCAACTCAATATGGAGGCAGAAATTATTGCCCAGTTAGAAACTCTGATAGAGGCTCACCCCTATGATTGGTACCAGGCAGGGAGTGCTTCCATGGCTGCCCGCCAGGAATTGATTCGTGAAAGGCTGCGCTTATTATATGTTGGCATCACCCGCGCCAGGCGATGGCTGACAATCACCTGGAACTCGGGACGCTACAATCAGCGTCAAAAAAACGTGGCGGCGCTGCCGCTGCTGGAATTAATTAATTATGTCGAAAGAAACGCATGAAACCTTCAGAGCAATTTCTCTTCACTCAAAGCAATTTACAAGATTATATCGATTGTCCTTATCGTTTTTATTTGCGCCATCTCAAGAAAATAAAATGGCCTGGCCAAACCGTGGGTGATGCAGCTGAATTTGAACAGCGGGGACAAATCGGCGCTCGCTTTCACCGCCTGGTTCAGCAATACTTGCTGGAGGTTCCTGAAAAACGATTATCTGAAATCGCTCAGGCAGACCCCAGCCCCAAGGTTCTGCATTGGTGGAATAATTTTCTGAATTTTGTACCGCCCTTGCTAACCGGTGATAAATTTGTCGAGAGCATTTTTTCCACCTTTATCAATCACTACCAATTGATAGCGAAGTATGACCTGGTTTTATTCAATCATCCAGATGAGGTCATCATTTTTGACTGGAAAACTTCAACAAAGAAACCCCGCAAAGAATGGTTGGCATCCAGAATTCAAACCCGGCTGTATCAGTTCACCCTTGCGGATACAAAGGTCGACAATCCAATATCAGCACTCATAAATCCTGAAAACATAACTATGAAATTTTGGTTTACTGAGCATCCTGAAACGCCAGTTTCACTGACCTATTCCAATTCAATGTATAAAAAAGACCAGGTTTTTTTTACCGGCCTGATCAATGAAATAATTAACAAAACACCTGAAGAATTCATCCGGACAGAGGAACTCTCTCACTGCCGTTATTGTGTCTATCGTTCACATTGTGACCGCGGTGTTGATGCGGGCGATCTTTCTGGATTTGATGATTTCATGGCAGAATCAGATGATCTAAAACTTGATGTCGAATTTGAAAACATCTCGGAAATAGCCTTCTAGCGCCCATGGATAAAAACTGGAAAATTGTGGCGAAATCCAAGATTCCCGAAGATTTTCAATCGGCGATTGGCGGGCATCCCCTAGTTGCGCAAGTGCTTTACCAGCGTGGGTACAGGGACGTGCCCTCTGCACAGGCATTCTTAAACCCAGATCTGTATCAGCCTGCCTCGCCATTTGAATTCCCGGACTTGGAACTTGCAAGCAAGCTGATTTCTGATGCACTTGACCAACACCATCGCATTTTGATTTGGGGTGATTTTGATGTCGACGGACAAACCTCAACCACAACGCTTTTTGAGGGATTACGTGAATTAGGCGGCAATGTCAATTATCACATACCCGTCAGGGGTGAGGAAACCCACGGCATCAGCCAATCTGTATTGGAAGATTATTTATCCCAAGGTTTTGACCTGCTGATTACTTGTGATACCGGAATTTCTGAACACAAACCGATTCAATTTGTCAGGAATACTGGTGTCCCGGTGATCGTCACCGATCATCATACTTTAGAAGCTACACTTCCGCCTGCCAATGCCATCATCAACCCCCAAAGGCTGCCGGAAAACCACCCACTACGCACTTTACCAGGTGTCGGTGTCGCTTATAAACTCATCGAAGGCTTATTCAGCATTCGAGATAACTCTGCCAATCTCGAACCTTACCTGGAGCTGGTTGCCTTGGGGATCGTGGCCGATGTGGCTGAGATCAGGGGTGACACACGATATCTCTTGCAAAAGGGCCTGGCAAGCCTGCAGCAAACGCAGCGAGTGGGGCTTCAGCAGTTGTTTGAGCACATTGGTTTAAATCCTCAAACATTGAACGAAGACCACATCGCCTTTCAGATTGCCCCCAGAATGAATGCAGTTGGCAGATTAGGGGATGCCAATAAAATGGTGCAATTTCTCACCACCAAGGATTCGGGGCAGGCCCGGGTGTTAGCCACAGAAATTGAAGCGCTAAATGCGAAACGTCGTTTTTTAACCCGACAGATTGAAAAGGGTGCAGAAGGGATGCTGCAAACCTCAGATGATGACAGGCATGCCCCTGCCATCGTTTTACATCATCCAACCTGGCCTGGGGGTATTGTTGGCATCGTCGCCAGCCGCCTGGTTGAACGATACCAAAAGCCAGCACTACTGCTGACGGGCACAGACCTGGTCAAAGGATCCGCACGGTCCATCCAAGGGCTGAATATCACTGAAGCGATCAGGGCTCAATCAGGTCTGCTGCACAGTTTTGGCGGCCACCCTATGGCGGCCGGGTTAGCCCTGCCTGAAGAAAACCTGGCGGCATTTAAACAAAGATTTTTCGCCACCATCAGAGACAGATTGCAAAGTGTTGAAATCGTACCCGAATTTACCCTCCAACAGGAATTTAGAATTGAAGAGATCTCTTTAGACCTGGTCACAGAAATCCAGCGGTTAGCACCTTTTGGGGCAGGCAATCCACCGCCCTGCTTCCTGTTGAGGGATTTGACTTTGGTTTCAACTGCCACGATGGGTCAATATGGAGAACACCGCAGGGTAATCGTCCAGGACGATAATGAGGATCAGCAGAAGATCATTTGGTGGAATGGGGGAGACTCATCCCCACCTGACGAAAAATTTAACCTTGCTGTCAAACTTTCAGAAACTGACTTTAAGGGCAAGCTGGAGGTCAATATTGAATGGATTGATTATCAAACACCGGAATCCCAAGTATCGCAAGCTAAGCCGGAACCGATCGTTATCCAAGACAGGCGGGGTCAGCCAAACCCAACAGGTTGGGTCATGGAATATCTTTCCCAAAACCCACAAGCTTCTCTGTGGGCAGAAGGTGACGTGCCTGAATCAATTCCAGCAAAAAGCAGAGTTCAGCTGGAGCACATTGACACGTTAATTATTTGGACTGCACCACCTTCTCAACAGTGTTTGCGGTATGTGCTGGAGAAAACCAGGCCAAAAGAAGTTATTGTCGTTGGAGAAAATCCGCAATTTGATTCTTTTAAACCATTCATGGTCAGGTTAGCCGGTCTGGTAAAATACCTGGTCACTCATAAAAGCGGCAAAACACAGCTGGAAGACCTGGCAGCAGCATGTGCCGCAGATATTGAAACCGTCCGAATCGGCTTATTGCTTTGGGAAGCCAAAGGTAAATGGCGGGTTGATCTCTATACCGAACCAATTCACATTCAGTTCATTTATGATAATGAAGACCCTCTAGCTTTTGAAATCTACCAAAACTTGTTAATCACCTTATTAGATGAAAGTCAGGCATTTCGCAAATTTTTTCAGAGGGGAAATTTGGAAAATTTAATTAATAAAGAGTTCAAGAGCAATCCATGATGGTTAATGCCTAAACATGAAAAATAATAGTAACAAATAACCAATTTAATAATGCCAGTTGTAAACTACATTATTATATAATCAAAAAATAATCCTAATTAATCCGTATATAATAAGGCTTATATGCAAATTGAGTCTAACACTGCTGCAATTATTCTAGGTCTTGCAACCATCTTTTTAGCAGCAATAATCTTGTTACACTATAAACGGGGGTCTCAATTTATTGGATTTAAGTGGTGGGCTTTCGGATATCTATTGTTGGGTATTCGCTTTCTAATCCCTGTCATCACACTTGGTTCTACACTGGAGGGTTTTTCATCGCTTTTTTCTGATTGGCTGCTGATAGCTGGCTCAATGATGTTTTATTTCGGGCTGCTGCGTTTGTTTTATGAGCCCATATGGAATCATAATCAATTGATATTAATCTCAGTGTATTTCATCGTTACAATTCCGTTGTATCTGACAGGCAATGACGGTTACGCATCTGGACTCACGCTGCTGCTGGTTGCATATTTATCTGTTATGACAGCCAGAAAACTTAATTTAAATAAAACCTCAATCAGCTTTAAACCTTTTCGTTTTCTGAGTCTGACATTTTTATTCCATGCGCTATTTTTCTTCATCTTCGGAATTTTTACCTTATTGCCGACCCACCTGCTGGGAACCAGGCCGCTTCAATTATTAACATTTATATCTTCTTTTGTAATTCTTGGTTTTGGGATGGTTTGGGCAGCCGTGCTGATCTACCTGGTGAATGATCAGTTTATCAAGAGTGTGGAAAAGGACAATCGTTTTTATGATCTGACGATCAACACCATACCTGATGCAGTGATTATTTCGCGTCTCAAGGACGGCTTGATTATCAAGGTCAACGATGGGTTTACAAAATTATCTGGTTATTCAGCAGATGAAGCAGTTGGCAAAACAACCCTAGAGATCAATATCTGGCAGTACCCGCAAGAAAGGCAAAAATTCGTCATCTTAGTGACAGAAACTGGTTTTGCTGAAAACTTGAATTTAAATTTTCTCTGCAAGAACGGTAAAGTTCTCAATGGGCTTGTTTCCGCCAGAACGGTAGTAATCGAAGGAAAACCGCACATCCTCAGCGTGGTAAGAGATAATACTTCCCGCAAGAAAATGGAAGACAAACTCAGGGAGAATGAGGAAAACTATCGGTTCCTGGCTGAGAATTCAGCGGATGTTATCTGGCATATTAACAGAAGCTACAAGATCGATTACATCAGTCCGGCAGATGAAAAAGTCCGCGGCTATCGTCGAGAAGAAGTACTTGGACAACCTATCTGGGGAATTTTCAAGCCAGAAGGTATCAAATTGATCAGGGGAAAAATCGAAAACTATCTTCAAAAAGAACAAATTGGCAATAACACAAACACAACCCGGTTTGAGGTGGAACAGAAATGCAAAAATGGCTCCTGGGTTTGGACAGAGATCACAGCTGCACCGCATTATGATAACCAGGGCAAACTGATTGGTTACCACGGCATTAGCAGGGATATTTCAGAAAGAAAAGCTTGGCTTGAGCAGCTCAACCGATTGGCAACCATTGATGAGCTGACCCAGGTGCCAAACAGGCGCTACTTTATGAACCTGGCTGAAACTGAACTCAACCGGGCAAAACGCTATCATCATCCACTTTCAATCATCATGATTGATTTCAATAATTTAAAAAAGATCAACGATACCTATGGACACCTGGCAGGTGATCGAGCGCTGTCTGTATTTGCAAAAATTGTTAAAGCTCTCATACGTGAGGTGGATGTCATCGGCAGGTTTGGCGGGGATGAATTTTTAATCCTTTTGCCTGAAACAGAATTGTCACAGGCATATCAGGTGGTCAACCGTATCCACCAGGTCTTGGCAACATCGCCAGTTTATTTCCAAAATGAACAGTTTTCAATCTCAGTCACCGCTGGGATTGCTGCGCTTGAAGATTGGTCAGATACCTTTATTGAAATTTTAGACCGGGCCGATAAAGACCTCTATGAATCAAAAAAACCGGGTCAACCAAGATCAACCCGGCAATAATTCAGTCTGATGTCCCCTGATCGAGCAAAAGGGTTGGAAAATATTATTAATCAACAAGGATTGAGACATAATCGAGTTCAAGATCCTCATGGATTCCCAATTTAAAAAATGCTTCTACAACATCCGGGTCAAAATGAGACCCTGATTCATTGATCAAAATATTTAATGCCGCTTCCTTGGTCATTGCCTTGCGATAAGGGCGATCAGATGTGGTGGCATCCCACACATCTGCAACAGCGGCTAACCGGGCGATCAGTGGTATTTCAATCCCCTTCAGGTGATAAGGATATCCTGAGCCATCCCAGCGTTCGTGGTGAAGCAGAGGGATAACCTGTGCTGGTTCAAAAAAAGATTTTCTTGAAATCCATTGAAATCCGTATAATGGATGCATCTTTATGGTTTCAAATTCTGAAGTGGATAATTTGCCAGGTTTTTGAATAATTTTATCGGGAATGCCCAATTTCCCAACATCATGCAAAACACTGCCAAACTGGATATTGCGCAGATCATCCAAACTTAACCCGATTTGATAGCCTAAAGCCAGGGTTATCGCAGTGACCCGCAGTGTATGCTCGGTTATGCCGCTGTCATAAAAATCCATAGCTTTGAACCATCGTGCAACCTTATGATCATAGATGCATAATAATGCCTGCTTCATTTCTTCAAAGATCACAGGAAGAGCTTCATGACCGTTTTGAAAGTGAAAACTCTTAACGGTGATGTAATCAACCATTTTTGTTTGTAGTTTAGCGTGTTTTTCCATGTGTCTAATAATCTCTCCCGGATGCCCAAAATTTGCATTTTGGCACCATAGTTCTTGTTTAGTATCCCGCATGCCAGGCTTTAAAATAGGATGCAATAAGATTAATTTTGTTTAATAATTATTCCTTTGCTGCAATAGTTTAAAAAAATGATATTTGGTTTATTCTCAGGTCTCATTTCCATTTTTCTGTGTCTCTTATGCCTCTTTGGCATTGACCAGGTTTTCATATAGTTCCTGCGTCTGATCAGAAGGGCCGACCCCGAAATTAAAATCCAGGGCCTGGCAGCAGGCTTCATACTGCCGGATGACGCCAGCCTGGTTGCCAAATGACGCATAGATTTCCATTGCCAGACGGTGAGCTTCTTCGGTCACCGGGTCGACGCTTAGAACCTTGTCGGCATAATTAAGGGCTGACTGTAAATCACCCTGTTCATAATATAAATCAGCAATTTGTAATAACGCATTCACGTAAGTCAATCGATAATGTTCACGATCGGTCATCACCCAAAATGTATCCACATCTGGTAAATAATCACCATGATAATTTCTGATGGCTTTGATCAAGAAATTCAATTTCTCTATTGGCTCTTCAGCGGATTGTGCTTTCTCGTATGAAGTCTCAAAAGTTTCCACATCATAAAAATAATCAATCATTTTATTAAATCGATAACCATCATCATCTAGTAAGATCACCTCATTACCCACAGCCCGCCTGAGCCTGTAAAGTGTGTTTTTAAACCGAACATCAAGATCTTCAGTTGAGAGGTCTGGCCACATCTTCAAGCCCACTTGTTCTTTTGACAAAGGATCAGAATGTGCCAAAAACAAGAAGAACAAATCCCTGGCATTTGCCACCTGCCATTGCTTGGAGGTTACCCGCCTGTTTTGTACCCACACTCTTGCCTGCCCAAATGCCTGGATGCGCAGCGGATGGGTTGTATCCAGGTAATTATTTTCTGAGAGCACTCTCAAAAACACTTCCACAACTTCCGGGTCAAATTGTTTTCCGGCTTCCGACACGATCAAATCCAATGCTGCATCCTTAGTCATGGCATTTCTAAACGGCCGATCAGAAATTAATGCATCCCAAACATCAACCACAGCAAACATCCGGGCGATGACTGGAATTTCTTCCTTAGCCAACCCTTGGGGATAACCAGAACCATCCCAGCGTTCATGGTGATAATAGGGAATTTGCAGCGCAGGCTTTAATAACTCAATTTGTGACAGCCATTTTTGTGCAAATATGGGGTGTTTCTTGACAATCTCAAACTCATCATCTGTTAGTTTGCCTGGTTTTAAAATGATTTCATCCGGGATGCTGATCTTGCCGATATCATGTAATAATGCCCCTCGGCGAATATTGTTCAAATCTTCACCTGAAAAGCCCATTTCCTCTGCAAGTGATAAAGCCAGGTCTGTCACCCGCTTGGTGTGACCGCTGGCTTCTTTATCCTGGGTATCCAGTGCAGCTGACCAGGCTTCGATCGTCCGATCATAAGCCTGGAGGGCTTCTTGTTTTAATTCTTCAATATCAGCGTTTTTTTCAACAAACCGGCAGGCCAATGCCAGCCGTTCTGCCAGGTTATCTAAAAGATTCTGGTCAGAAGATTGAACCTCAGTATTCTTTTCACTAATTAACGCATTTTGATAATGAAATTCAATTTGGCCGAATCTTTGTGTACCCTGTTTAATTTCCGCTACAAGGCTGTAATTTGATTTTTTAAATCCTTTATTGCTATAGGTTTGATCACCCAGTTTTATCCTGATGTTGGTATCACCTGGCTCAGCGATTACTTCCGGTAAAATTTGAATCAAAGAAGTACATAAGTCATCGATTGTTTTCTCATCACTCGATGAGATATCCCATTTTTGCCAGAACTGGTTAATTTTTAACAACCGAGCCGCGAATATAGCTGCTTCTTCCGAATATTCATGATTAGGTGTTGTTTTTTTACCTGTCATCGCATGATCCCTAAATTTCAGAACAATACCTCACTGGGCACCTGTGAAAAATAAATTTTATGCCTTTAATCAACCTAAACCTCAGATTTTCCAATGATTTTTTTATCTTTAATATCATACCCATCCTCAGGCTTCAGCGTAGCCGCACAAAGCTAAGGCCCCTGGCCCAGTATTAATGCCAAGAACCGGCCCAGTGATATTTATAATTAATTCAAGCGGCTCGTATGCCTCACGAATCCGACCCTCCAAAAGATGTGCATCCTCTATGGCATCGCCATGGAGAACTGCAATCCTGAAATTGTTAATGTCACCCAAAGAATTGAAGAATTTTCGATACAACATATCGACTGCACCTTTCCGGCTGCGTACCAATCCTTCAGGCTGTACTTTTCCAGTTTTATGGTTAATCGACACCACGGGACGAACCTTAAGCATCGTTCCAATCCATTTAGCCGCATCACCGATCCGGCCCCCTTTTTCCAGGTATTCTAGTGTGTCCATGGCAACAATTTGAACCAGGTTCTGGCGCACTTTGGCAATCTGTTCAATAATTTCAGACACATCAGCACCAGCATCTCGGGCACGGGCAGCGGTCAATACCTGCCAGCCTAATGACATGGTAGGGCCTTTCGAATCAATCACCGTTACCGGAATCTTTGCAGATTCTGCAGCTGCAAGTGCCATTTGATATGTCCCGCTCATCGCGCTTGACACTGTTAGAATTATGGCGTTGTCAGCACCCTGACTTACTGCATTTTCAACAGCCTCTTTAAAATCCATTTCAGTTGCCTGTGATGTAGTTGGACGAACTTTCTCGGAGACCAACCTCTCATAAAACTCATTAGGTTGAAGATCTACCCGATCCTTATACTGTCGACCACCCCAAATAATATACTGTGGAACAACAATAATTTTATATTGTGCAATCAATTCTTCCGGGATGTCACAGGTACTATCGGTAATTATGGCAATCATTAAATACTCCTGATTATCTAAATCATTTCTAGGCAAAGCTAATATTGATTATTCAAAATAACCTGCTCTAATATCCAAGCCTGCTTTTTCACTGACCCGTTTAAGTGCTTGCCCAGCCGTAAATCGAATTTCTTCTTCATCCAAATGGATAAATTTATGATCTCTAATCAGCCATTTTCCATTGACAATCAAATCATTGACATCATCAGGGCCAGCAGCCATCACAATTGTTTTTGGCAGGTGCGCCGTCGGTGAAAGATGCGGTGCATCCAGATTGAGCAGAATCAAGTCAGCTTTCTTGCCAACTTCCACAGTCCCTAAATCATCTGCCTGCATCACTGCTTTGGCACCTCCTTGCGTTGCCATTTCAAGCAGATCCAAGGCGGGCAACGACATCGGATCGTTGATCTCAATGCCATAGCGGGCATGTGTGCTGGATTTAAGCAAACGCATTTGTTCAAACAAATCCAGCCGGGTGCCTGAAGCCCCATCTGTACCCAGTGCAATATTTGCGCCTAAAACCTTTAACAATGGTGTTTTTCCAAACCCATGATTTCCCAAGTTTGAACGGGGACAATGGACAATATTAACACCTCGTTCACTGACCAGTTTTACTTCTTCATCAGACAGCCGGATCGAATGAGCAGCGATCAAATTTGGTCCCAACAGTCCAAAACTATCAAACCACTGTGCCGGACGCATCTGATACTTGGTCAGGCAGTGTGCAATTTCGTCCAGGTGTTCAGCCAGGTGAATATGCACGCCCGTGGTAAGTTCCTTTGCCCTCTGCGTCACACCGGCCACCAGGTCAGGCGTCGAGGTCATCGCCTGCCTGAGGCTAAACCAGATATGAATTCGACCATCGCCGGTTCTGTGATAATCCCGATACAATGTCTCAGTTCGCTCAATCGCTTCATTGGTTGTTTCCAGCATCGTATCCGGTATAAACACACCGGTATCCATCGTTGAGCGGGTGATGCAGGCACGAATACCGCTTTTTATTGCTGCTTCGGCAACCGATTCCATAAAAGGTCCGCCTGCCTCAGCAAACGTGGTGATTCCAGCTTTTAAGTTTTCTATACAGAAAAGCATCGCGCCGGCGTAAACATCTTCCGGTGTCAGGCTGGATTCAAAGGGGACAAGGATTCGGCTCCACACCATCGGCATCTCATCGGTCACACTGCCCCGCAGCAGCTGTTGGGCAGCATGGGTATGGCCGTCGATCATCCCCGGCATGGCCAGTTTGTGAGTGCCGTCAATTTCTACTATTGCTGCCATGGTTTTAGCGGCTGTTTGGTCCGTTTCAATCCAGGATATCCTGTCAGCCATAATACCCAAAGTTGCACCTGGCATCACTGACAGATCTGGCAACAATGCATGGACATTTCGGATTATCAAATCAAACTTTGTCTTTAAACCAATTTCAGCCATTTGCAATACCCATCCACTAACTGATTATTCTTATCAAGTGCAAGTATCATACCAATGTCTGCTTCTAATACTTTTTTAAGATTCTGTCGCCTCAAACTGATAACCCTCCCGCATCAACCGGCTCAGTTCGACATCCCCTTCTACCGCTTTGCTGATCAAAGTCCGTCCGCGTGATTCGATTTCCTGCGCCAGCGTTTTTTCATCCATGCGTACCAGCGCATGATCCTGAACCACCACCTCCCCATTGACGACCACCGTATGCACATCACGCCCGTTGCAGCAGTAAACGATATTATCCAACAGGGAGTAATTTGGTGCCGTCGACAGCCCGTCAAAATCCAACAAAATCAGGTCAGCCAGGTAACCTGCTCCCAATCGTCCCAGCTGATCCCCCATACCAATTGCGTTTGCTGCGTCTACCGTGACCATCTCCAGGATCTTGCTGCTGGGCATGGCGCGAGAATCTCCCGTTAATTGTTTTTGGGCTGCGCCGGCAATGCGCAGTTCACCAGTCAAATCCATCACATTATTGCTGGTGACGCAATCCGTCGCCAGCACAACACTGACACCACGCTGCAGCATCTCCCAGGCACGCGCTGGCTTACCATGCAGTGAATGACCCATCGGGCAGTAAATGGCATGTGCGCCTGAGTCTGCAAGCAGATCAATGTCGCTGTCCTCAATAAAGATACAATGCGCAGCCAGCACATCAGGCCCCAGAAATTCAAGGTCTGCCAGATACGCCGTACAGCTCATGCCAAATGTTTTTTCGATATAAGACTGCTCTTGTCTGGATTGCGCCAGGTGCAGATGCAATCCGGTGTTTAAATCAGTCGCGGTTTGACGAAGCTTGAGAAGCCAGTCTTTCGAAACTGTGTCCGGGGCATGCGGTGCCAGCCATGGAATCACCAACGAGTCTTTACCCTGCCTTTCCTTAACAAAATCTATCCCTTTTTCAAGTTCAATTTCGCCTAGAAAAGGTCCCTTTTGGGTCATGATCGTATGCCCAAGCACACCGCGTAAACCCAGTTCTGTGGTTGCCCTGGCAACCTGGTCAGCATGGAAGTAATGATCCACCACGGTCGTCGCACCGGCTAACAGCGCTTCTGCTCCACCAGCCAGCGACCCGATATAGACATCATCAGGGATGAGATTTTTCTCTACAGGCCACATCACCCGGTAGATGCCATCCGGGATCATCAGTGTGACCCCTTTTTGCAGGCTCATGGCGATGTGAGTATGGCAGTTGATCAACCCGGGCAGTGCCACCTTCCCGGTTCCATCAATATACACAGCCGCTTCGGTATCCTCCAGAAGTTGATCACCAGGTGAAACTGCTGTGATTCGTTCACCATTAATCTTGATCGTGGCATCATGGATGATCTCTCGTGAGCCGTTCATCGTCACTGCTGTGACATGTTCAATAACCAGGTTTGGGGGCATAATCGTGTCCTTTCAGATTTTTAGATGTTGGTACAAAGTCTTTTACCCAATATGCCAAATGAAATTAGAATAGCAGCCACATATCTAAACCAATCGCTTTACATTGCATACACCTAAATTTTACCAAACCATGATTCAGAAGATGAAGAGCTGATTTCAGATATTTAAAGAAAATTCGTAACTACTCAACTTATGAAGAAATTGGGGGTGTGGTGTGCATACCACACCCCCAACCTTTCAATTGCAGAGCAGCTTGAGCACTAAACAAAAATTCTTGCAATGATAGTCAAAAAATGTCATAATTAAGGCACTCCTATGAGGTTTTTTTCGATTCACACTCTCATCGAAACATACCATCAGAATGTCATCAACCATTTTTAAACAATAACAGGGTTGATTCACTTATAATGAAAGAATAGAAGACCAGGGTACAAAGATAATGGATTTAAATCTCATTTTTGAGAAATCGCCTAACTTAAACAAAATTTTAGAGCATATTGAACAGGTTGTGTGGGTACAGGACCTTACGACCAACCAAATTCTTTATGTCAGCCCGGCTTTTGAACCAGTCTGGGGATATGCATGCGAGGAGCTTTATGCTAATCCAAAGATCCTGATCAATAGCATTCATCCAGAAGATCGTGTACAGGTGTTGGCCGGAAAGCCTAACCGAGCTTCAGAAATTACTGAATTAACTTACCGAATTCGTCGGTCGGATGGTGAAACCCTGTGGGTGTCTTCTCGTTCTTTCTTGATTTTAGATGCAGAAGGGAAACCTGATCATCTTTTCAGCATCTCTCAAGACATTTCTGATCAAAAACAAATTGAACACTCTCTGCGAACGACTGTGGAACACTCTCGGGAACAAATCAGGATAAGCCATAAGTTGAGCCTGGCGCGAAACCCTGGTGCTGTACTGAAAACTTTAATGTCAGCACAAGAACTGCGTTCTGCCCAACGGGCATCCTTATTCTTATTTGATGATCCCAAAACCGGGCCAATTCACGAACTGAATTTAACAACCTCATGGCAATCCAGGCCATCTCTGTCATCCTGGGAGAGCGAAATTAACCTCTACGATGATCCCCATTTTTTAGCCCTGCTTCACCCCCGCAAGACTGTTATCATTCCAGAAATTGAATCTGAGCCCCGGTTATCTTCACAAATTTGTGAAATTCTACAAGAAAGCATGATTCATGCCTTGACTATCCTCCCACTTTATGCCTCAGGGGATTGGCTCGGGGTACTGATTGTGTACTTTGAACAAAGAAAACAATTAAGCCAGATCGAACACCTCCACCTAAAAGTTCTGATCAATCAAGTCACGATCACGCTCCATAATCTAAGATTACTGGCAGAAGAAGAGAAATCCCGCCACCTGGCTGAGCGTGCCAATGATATCAAGACAGAGTTTCTCGCCATGATCTCTCATGAACTTCGCACACCACTCACTTCCATCATCGGGTTCACAACCACTTTATTGGCAGAGGATGTTAGTTGGACCCAGGAAGATCAACACGACTTCATCATGACAATCCAACAAGAGGCAGACCGTCTCCAAGATTTGATTGACCATTTACTCGACCTTTCACGATTAGAGGCTGGTATGCTGCCAATTCGCCTGAAACCCGGATCGTTTTCAGAGATCATTGACGATGCCTATCCTCAACTACAAACGTTAACTCACAACCATAAGCTTATTATGCAGATGCCTGATAAACTTCCCCTGGTTAATGTCGATACACAGCGGATCGCCCAGGTCTTGGTCAACCTTGTTAAAAACGCTGCCACCTTTGCTGCTGAGGGAACAGAGATTGAGATCACTTCTCTTGTGCGAGGGGATTACCTTCATATAACAGTCAGCGACCAGGGTCCGGGCATCCCTTTGAAGGAGCGTAAGAACATTTTTAAGGCTTTTTCAAGGGGACTGGATAGTGAAAGCAGTTTTCCAAAGGGAGCTGGTTTAGGGCTGGCGATATGTAAGGGATTGGTTGAAGCGCATGGCGGCCGTATTTGGATTAAAAACAAAAAAACACCAGGCACAATAATCTCATTCACCCTTCCGATTGTCTCTGAGCACATCCTGGCTGATGGCATCTTTGAGGAGAATTGACAAATGGGCCACATTTTAATGATTGAAGATGACCCAAATATCCGAAAATTGGTCCGCGTCAACCTGCGAAAACGCGGCTATACAGTCAGCGAAGCAGAGAACAGCCAACAGGCATTGGCACTATTTCAAGAATCACCATCCGATCTCGTCCTGCTGGACCTGGTCCTTCCCGGCCTTTCTGGGGTTGATATTTGCGCATGGATCCGGGCACGCTCGGATGTACCGATCATCATTTTAAGTGCACGATTGGAAGAAGAGCTTAAAGTGGCCGCATTAGATGCCGGCGCGGATGACTATGTCACCAAACCCTTTGGTCCGGAGGAGCTGCTGGCCCGCATCCGGGCATTCCTGCGCCGAACCTATGTATCAGCTAAAAAAGACGAAACCATCATTCAAATTGGTGACCTGGTCATCGACCTGGGCGCGCGGCGGGTTTTCATCGATCAGAAAGACCTACATTTAACCGGTACGGAATATGCATTATTGGCAGAGCTTGCCGACCACATGGATGCGATCATGACCCATAATGAGCTTTTAAGCGAAATCTGGGGGGCAGAATACCGCGGATCGAATCACTATTTACATACCTACATTGGCCGCCTGCGCAGAAAACTGGGGGATTACAGTGTTCTAATCGAAACAGTGCCCGGGATGGGGTACAACTTCCACTCCAAGAAGATTTATTAGCCTATAGGGTGATTGTTTCTAATCATTTCCTGTTGACTATAAATCCCTGCATAAATGTAAATAGCAATTCCTGAATTATTTATCACAAACCACACATAAAATCATAATATCAGTGACACTAACTCCCCACAACTTGTGTGCTGTGGGGGTTTAATAAATGAAATTACCAGCATGGGGCTAAATTTTTCCGGGTAATGTCTTTTTTACGCGAGTATTGCCATTCTCCAACCATACAACATTTGTATAGACATTATTAAGAACCTGTTAGGGACATTGACAGCCCTCTTCAGATAGGATTGTATTGTAGGCGGAAACTCGCAAGTGAAAGGAGCTTATATGCGTAAGAAAAATAACGATGGACACAATTTAGAAACTCAAATCCATATTCACCCCAAGAGAAGTTCAAGCCATGAACACAATGTCGATGAACTTCAGATCATCTATCAACCAAATATTGGCCTGGCCAGCGATGTCCGGGTGCCAATTGTAGATATGCTCAACATCAGCTTAGCCAACGAATCCGTCCTCTCGCAAAAAACACGCTCTGCCCACTGGAATGGCAGCGGCCCTGGTTTTTTAGAATTGCATATCTTTTTTGAATCTCAATACAAGCAATTGAATGAAATTGTCGACAAGATTGCAGAACGGACAAAAATGCTTGGCGGGATTGCCCTGGGCAGCCTCGCAGAATTTCTAGAGCATACCCAAATTGAAGATAAGCCTGCTGATATCCCCGATGTCCTCCACTTGCTTGCCGACCATGAAACAGTCGTCAGGTTATTGCGTGAAGACATCAGAAAGTGCAGCGAGGAATTTGAGGACGAAGGCACTGTTGAATTACTCGTAGGCGTATTGAGCCTGCATGAAAAAATGGCCTGGATGCTGAGATCCTATATTGAACCCAAGCCAGCTACGGCGTAAGCCAGAAATGAATAAAAAAATGAAGAAAAATAAAGCTCGTAACCAAACTGTTGGAGATCAAATCAATTCAGTCGTCGATGATGTCAAGTCCGGTTATAAAGAAATTGAAGGAAAAACCCTTCAGTCGGTATCCGACGCAAAAGATCATGTTGTTACCTGGGTTGAAGAGGGTGTCACAAATATAAAAGATGGCACCCATCAAATCATGGATGATGCAAAGGATACGTTAGACAAGACGACCAAGGCCATTGATAAAAATGTCAAACATGGATTGAGCCAATACAATGCCAAGGCCCAGGAATTTGCTGACCAGGTCCCGGGAAGTTTTGGTACCAATGTCATCAGGTACCCATGGGTCGCTATAACTGTCAGTCTATTAATCGGCTTCGCTCTGGGCTTTTTACTTAAACCAGGACGCCGGGAATAACCAGTTGTGAAGGTTTTCGCTAATTTTTAGCGCTGCCTTTACAGATGTCACTGCATGTTCAATGAGTTGACACCAAAATTAAACCAATCATCTATCAATAATGTTTAAAAACTTTGTAATGAGGAAAAAATGACAGAATATAAAGAAGTTAGCACGACCCATCAAGACACAGGGCTAAAAGGGCGTAACACATCCTTTAAGGTAACCCAGGTAATCTGGTTTTTACTTGGTTTTCTCGAATCCACATTAGCGCTGCGGTTTTTGTTCAAATTGATCGGGGTTAATCCGGGCAATCCGTTTGCATCAATCCTATATGGATTTACCAATCTATTTGTAGCACCGTTTGCCACCTTAACCGGCGCACCTGCTGCAGAAGGTATGGTATTTGAATTTTCAACACTGATCGCTATGCTTGTTTATGCCCTGATCTTCTATGCCATTGAACGGCTTGTATACGTGATATTTTACAGGCAGCACGGTACCGTCAGCGTCAAGCAGACGTCCGTAACTGAACATCGTGCACCTCAAGTACAGTCATCGTCGCATGTCACACAGACCACAACCACCGAGCAAGACGAGTATACGCAACCTAATAATTTACAGTAATTAATAGTTATTGTGTGAGTTTACTGCTTATCCTTGTGGAAAACTGAATATAGAAAGGAGCGATTGGATGAACTTTATTAAATTCATTGTTTGGCTTGTTGCCGGTGCAGTTGTCGGCTGGGTTGTAGATATCGAAAACAGGCAGAGGCCTGAAAAGATGATCCCTGTTGAAAACTAGATGAGGGGTTTTTCTAAACCCCCTGCAAATTAATCAATGGGTTTCAGAAACAAAAAACATTTTTAATCAATAAAAGGAGCAAAATCATGAACTTAATTATTTACCTTATCGCTGCAGCTATCATCGGTTGGCTGGCATCCTCCATCATGAGAGACCGATCGAATATATTGATCAACATCATTGTTGCTGTGATCGGCGCTTTCCTGGCTGGCTATTTTATCAGCCCGCTTTTAGGCATTGGAACGATCAATGACGCTATAACGGTTGAAACGATGCTGGTGACACTCGTTGGTGCAATCATCCTGATCGCCGGTATTGGGATGGCTGCCGGACTTGAATCTCAGCTGGGGGCTTTTGCTTCAGTTTATGTTTTGTTCCTATCCTTCCTCGGCCCAGTAATGGCACAGATCGTTAAACCGCTCAGCATTGTTTATAAAAGACTTCATATTTAACCACAGTATTGTAGTTAAATTTCAAACTTTTTTTATAGATATTTTTTTCACCTGAATTAAAATGAAAACCTAATTTATTGCAGAATTTTTAAAAAATATTTGTTTTAACTTTTACAATCCCCCTGAAATATTCAATTTATCACAGCAGTCAACTGTGACAATTACAGGTATACTAAATCCAGAAAAAAAACACATGGGCGGAACAGGACTCGAACCTGCGACCCCTTCCGTGTAAAGGAAGTGCTCTAACCAACTGAGCTATCCGCCCGACAAAATTATTATACCGCAATAGCTAAAATCTAGAACAGAGTTTATGTGAAAATTCTCAGGTTTCAAACAAGTGATCACTCCCCCCGCTTTGGCTGGCTCTATGAAGATATGGTCGGCGAATTAGATGGCGATCCATTTGCCTCCTTTCGCCGTTTAGAACCAGGTCTGTCGGTCGACAGGATCACCTTATTACCCCCGGTGACACCTGGGAAAATCATCTGCGTCGGCCGCAACTATGAAGCTCATGCCAGTGAGCAGGGGTCTGTGATCGGAGATTTGCCGATATTATTTTTCAAGCCAGGCACAAGCCTCATCGGGCCAGGTCAGCCGATCATCCTGCCGCCGCAATCAAATCAGGTGCAGCATGAAGCTGAGCTGGCTGTCGTGATCGGTAAACGCGGCCGTTGGATCGAGGCAGAAACTGCCATGGAACATGTTTTTGGATTTACTGTCGCCAACGATGTTACTGCTCGAGACCTGCAGCGAAGTGACGCCCAATGGACACGCGGTAAAAGTTTTGACACCTTCTGCCCAATTGGCCCGTGGATTGAGACTGAATTCGACCCGACTGATTCTCTGATCACCTGCCATGTATCCGGAGAACTGCGCCAAATGGCATCCACCCGTGACATGGTCTTCACTATCCCCCGTCTGATCGTATTCATCTCCTCCGTGATGACACTTGAACCCGGTGATGTGATCCTGACAGGCACGCCTTCAGGCGTGGGCGACCTCAGGGATGGTGACATCGTCACGATCAATATCGAAGGTCTGGGAACGCTGGTCAACCCCGTCCAAAGCGAAAGCTGATCAGGGATTTTTACTGGGACTACCAAATAATTGACATCTGACCAGTGTCTGGTTTAATTAAGACCATGCCAGTCGGAATATTATTAATTACGCTCTACTTACCAGGGTGCCACTCTCTAAAGGACAAACGCCGTTGCGTCAAGCCAATCATTGCGCGTTTGCATAAAGAATTTAATATTTCCGTGGTCGAATACGATCACCAGGATGTGTGGCAAACCAGCCAGTTGATGATCGCCTGTGCAGCCAGCAGGGGCAGTCATCCCCAAAAACTTTTGACCCAGGTGATCAATTTTTGTGAATCGCACTGGCCGGATGTGCAAATTACCGGTAAAGAAATTGAAATCATACAATAAACGAGGAAAACTATGGATTTAGGATTGAAAGGAAAAATAGTTTTATTGACCGGTGCCAGCCGCGGGCTGGGGTTTGCCACCGCAAAAGCACTCCTTCAGGATGGCGCTCGCATTGCCATCAACAGCCGTGACGGGCAAAAGCTGGTGGACGCGAAAGCTGAGCTCACCCAATCCGGTGGTGAGGTGATCACATTACCCGGGGATGTTTCAAAACCTGATACGCCTGATAAACTGGTTAAACAAACTGCATCTTCGCTGGGTGGAATTGATATGCTTTTTACCAATGCCGGCGGGCCGCCACCCATGGCATTCGTTGATATATCAGATGAACTCTGGCTTAAGGCAGTCAACCTTTCCTTTATGAGCCATGTCAGGTTGATCAGGGCAGCTTTACCCTACTTGCGAAAATCATCCACACCGGCTGTCCTGACAGTTACTTCAATTTCCGTAAAACAACCCATCCCAAACCTGATCCTCTCCAATGCCGTGCGGGCAGCCACAGTTGGTTTGACTAAAACGCTCGCCCTGGAGTTGGGACCTGAAAACATCCGGTTTAATTCCATTTTGCCATCCTACACCCACACTGAAAGAGTCGAGCAGCTCCTGGCTGATACAGCTGAAAGAAAGGGCACCTCACTTAAAGAGGAAATCCAGACACAAAACGAGCGCAGTCCTTTAGGACGGATGGGTTCTCCGGAAGAATTTGCCAACGCAGCCGTTTTCCTGCTCTCTCCTGCAGCCTCCTATATCACCGGCCTGATGCTGAATATCGACGGCGGGACTTATAAAGGTTTATTTTAATTTATGCCAAACCCTAAAGCAGAGACCCTCAAAACTCGGGTAGAGCGCATTCTTCCCACAGTCACCAAACCCGGCCGGTACGTCGGGGGTGAACTCAACCAGGTCGTAAAAGCCTGGGATTCAGTACAGACCCATTTCGCCCTGGTCTTCCCGGATATTTATGACCTTGGGCAATCCAACCTAGGCATAGCTTTACTTTATGACATTCTTAATCAACGCTCAGACATCGCTGCTGAACGTGCTTATGCCCCCTGGACCGATATGGAAGCGGCCATGCGGCAAGCGGGTATTCCACTTTTTAGCCTGGAATCAAAAAAACCGTTAGGCGACTTTGACATCATCGGGGTCAGCCTGCCCTACGAAACAGTTTATACTAACTTTCTTAATTGTCTGGATCTGGCAAAAATTCCGCTTTTCAGCCGTGACCGGAAAATGAACCATCCTCTGATCATCGCAGGAGGACAGGCACTCTTTAACCCAGAACCTGTTGCGCCTTTTGTCGATGCCTGTGTGATCGGTGAGGGTGAAGAGGTTGTGCTGGAAATCGTGGATGTCTTCCAGAAATGGGAAACGTCTAATCAAGATCGGCAAGAATTATTACGCCTTTTGGCTGAAATCCCAGGTATGTATATTCCTTCACTATACGAAGTCTCCTACCATAACGATGGCACCATCGAGCGAGTCATATCAAGCTTTTCATCTGCATCTTTGCCGGTGACCAAACGGATCATGCCAGAACTGCCGCCCCCATTGACCAAATTTTTAGTGCCAAATGTTGAGGTTGTCCAGGAACGGGTCAACGTTGAGATCATGCGTGGGTGTACACGCGGCTGCCGGTTTTGCCATGCTGGGATGGTTAACCGCCCGATTCGTGAACGCCCGGTCGAAGAGGTCATCCAGGCGCTTCGCAGCGGTTTGGATAATACAGGCTATGAGGAAGTCAGCCTGCTTTCGCTTTCTTCATCTGATCATTCACAAATCATTCCATTAATAGAAGCACTGAAAGCCTTACTGAACGAAAAGCAGGTTAACATCACCCTGCCATCACTGAGGATCGAATCCTTTACCGAGGAGCTGATGGATGTACTGCAGTCGCTCTCTCCCGGCGGCGGATTCACCCTTGCACCTGAAGCTGGCACCGAACGCCTTCGTCGGGTAATTAACAAACCACTCACCGATGAAGCCCTGATGGAAACCGTTAGGTCAGTCTTTAAACATGGCTGGAAATCGATCAAACTCTATTTCATGATCGGCCACCCCCAGGAAACAGTTGAGGATGTAATCGCCATCAGCGACATATGCAAGGCGGTTTTGCAGGAAGGACGGCGGATCGCTGGCGGACGAGCCCGTGTCCATGCAGGTGTGAGCACTTTTATCCCCAAACCTCATACCCCCTTCCAATGGGCAGCCTTTGACAGCCTGGATAACATCAATCATAAAATTTCACTGCTACATGAGGGGATGAAAGGTACAAAAATCAAATTAACCTGGAATGACCCACAAGCTTCGTTGCTTGAAGCCATTTTGTCCCGTGGTGACCGGCGATTGGCAGAAGTGATTTATCATGCCTGGCATTCCGGTGCCCGATTCGATGCCTGGTCAGACCAGTTTGCACTTTCTCATTGGGAACATGGGTTTAAAAAAGCCGGCCTTGATTCTGATTTTTACAGCCATAGGTACCGTTCTCTCGATGAAGTACTGCCCTGGGACCACATCAATGCCGGTGTGCGTAAAAATTTCCTCCTTCGTGATTACCAGTCAAGTTTGGAGGGGGAAATTCGGCCAGATTGCCGGCAGCGGTGCTATGGCTGCGGTATCACAGCAGATTTCGATGAGCTACGTCTTGTTGCGCCAAATGGCGGATGGAAGTGTCCATAAAATGAGCCAACAAGAAATCATCACCCGTGTCAGAGTCACCTATTATAAGGGCGAAGACCTCCGGTTTATCAGCCACCTCGATATGCAGCGGTTATGGGAACGTTTGCTACGCCGTTCAGGACTGCCCATCCGGTATTCTCAGGGATACCATCCTCGAGCCAGGCTGAACCTGGCCTCTGCCCTGCCGCTCGGATTCACCAGCGAGGTAGAGATATTGGATTTTTGGATGAACGAATTTTGGTCAATCGAAGAAATTTATGACCGTTTGACCGCATCGGCGCCACCTGGATTGACTATAAAATCCTTAGAATATGTTGAACTTAGTGAGAATGCCCTCCAAACCCGGATAAAAGCCAGCATCTACCAGGTTAAATTTTATGACAATCAATTGAAGGAACAAATTTCCACAAAAGCACAATCTTTATTAGATGCTGATCAAATAATCCATACACGAAGAAAAAAAACCTATGACCTGCGGCCATTGATACTTGACATTAAAATCAAAGAAGACATTGTGTCCAGTCAGCTTATGTTGATTCTGGAATTATGTGCTGAACCAGGTGCAACCGGTCGCCCGGATGAAGTCTTATCTGAGCTGGGGTATCAAAACACAGATTATTGGGTCAAAAGAACTGCAATTATTCTGGATTCATGAGAATAAAATAATAAAATCCAAAAAATACGCTCCAGGTATTGACCTCCCAACCGCAAATATGCAATAATATCGAATAAGCTCCCCACCAGGTGAAATTTACAGCCGCTGATCACTGACCAGCAGCAGTTTTTTTCAACAACAGAAAGTTTTGGTGCTAAAAAGGAGGTTGTTTTGAGCATTTGTGCCATTTGTTCAAAAGAAAAAGCGAGACCGGGGAAAACACACATTGTTTACTCTGCCATCGAACAGAGATCAGAAATTAAAACAGGGTTCAAATCCTATGAAACCCGCACACGCACCATTGATCCACTGCAGCACAACTTCCAGGTTTGCCCATCTTGCCAGCGAAAGTTTTCATTTTTAATTCCTGCAATTTTAATAATAACAGCCGTTGTTTTAGCAATTTGGCTTACAACATGGCCATTTTTCTTCGACCAAGGGATATTTGTGACCATTCTCTGCCTGTGGGCGCCATTGATCGGCGGTGCTTTGTACCTGATACTCGAGTTTTTTGGATTATCTGCCAAACTGAAATCTATTGCCATAAAGGAACGGAAAAAAACCCACTGGCAGCACGCATTGGGTTTACAATACGAAACAGACCCCAGGTACCTCCACGCCAGTAATACACTATCGGTCATCGGCCTGACTGAAGAAGAATACCGGGATGTGCTTAAAAAGCAGTCAGCCTGATCAATTCTTCCGTTTGTTTTAATTCCAATAAGCTGAAGAAAGATCAGTTTTTTAGGTATAATAGGGTTGCTTGGCAGATATCTAATCTGAGTTTGTTCCCGTGGCCTAATGGATAAGGCGGCGGCCTCCGGAGCCGTAAATGTGAGTTCGAATCTCACCGGGAA
>CAZCBW010000016.1:0-47442 GCA_964497065.1 uncultured Candidatus Brevefilum sp.
CTTCGTTTCACTCGCGATGACAAGACTGGCATCCACGACGCGACAAAGTCCCCGGTGCGACAAAGTCCCCGGAGCGTACGCGGCGTGGGAAGCAGAGTGAGCCCATCCCATTCGTTTACGTTCGTTTTTCTCCGGAACGAATACTTTCAAACGCCCACTCGGCACAGGGTCACCTAATACCCGCTGCCTAATACCTATTACCTAATAAATCCTGTCAACCTAATTCAGGACGGGTCATTAATACCCATTCTCCATTCACTATTCCCCATTCTCTCCGTCAAAGGTCTTATCTATGATAGAATCGAAATTAACGAAACCAAACCTTAACAAGTTCACGATTTTAAAAGGAGGCTTTAATCCTGATGGCTAAAGAATCGTCGTTTAAACTCACCTATGCGACCATGTTCAACCCACCGGGTGAACTGCATACCCGTTATGCAGAAGCAATGACATCCTTGAAGCAGAATTTAGGCCAGGACTGGCCGATGATCATTGACGGTCAAGAGCGGTTCTCTGATGAAAAATTTCAAGAGTTTTCTCCGATCAATACAGATCTTCACCTGGCGACCTTTCAAAAGGGCACCCCAAAGGATGCGGATGATGCCATAGCAGCCGCCCGGCAAACCTTCCCTGACTGGAGCCGGATGAACTGGGATGAACGCGTCTATTTGCTGCGGAAAACCGCAGAGATCATGGACCGGCGCCTGTTTGAGATCAGTGCTGTCGTCACGCTCGAAGTTGGAAAAAACCGGATGGAAGCCCTGGGCGATGTGGCAGAGACAGCGGAATTAATTCGTTATGCCTGCGACCAGATGGAAGCCAACCAGGGGTACCGGGTAAAGATGGGGGTAGACCCCCTGCCCGGGTTTGATTCCACCAATACCTCGATCTTGAAACCTTACGGCGTGTGGGTTGTGATCAGCCCCTTCAATTTCCCGGCCGCACTGACAGGCGGGCCTTCTGGTGCGGCACTGGTGGCTGGCAACACCCTGGTGATCAAGCCTGCGTCGGTAACCACCTGGACAACGGCGCTGCTGGTGGATTGTATGCGCCAGGCAGGTATCCCTGACGGTGTGGTTAATTTTGTGTCCGGGTCAGGTTCAACGGTGGGTAATGCCCTGGTTGAAAATGAGGATGTGGATGGGATCACATTCACCGGCTCTTTCGATGTGGGGATGAATATCTATCGCAGTTTTGCCCAGGGGAAATATGTCAGGCCATGTATTCTCGAACTGGGCGGTAAAAACCCGGCAATCGTCTCGAAACATGCCGATCTTGAAGATGCTGCCATCGGCATCGTGCGGTCGGCTTTTGGGCTTCAAGGGCAAAAATGCTCTGCAAATTCCCGGGTATTTGCTGAAACAGAAATTTATGACCGGCTTGTCTCCCGAGTCGTTGAGCTGACCGGGGCTTTAAAAATTGGTGACCCTGCTGAGCAGGATACCTATATGGGACCGGTGATTACCAAATCAGCCTACCAGGATTTTCAAGAATTTTGCGGCGAGCTGACAGAAGCTGGCAAAATCTTGACCGGCGGCAAGGTGCTGAAGGATGGCGCATTTGGCAAAGGTTACTTCTGCAAGCCAACGGTAGCCGTGGATGTGCCCTTATCCCACCGCTTGTGGAAACAAGAAATGTTCCTGCCGATCACCATGATTCAACCGGTACAGGACCTTGAAGAAGCGATGGCATTTGCCAACGACACAGATTACGGCCTGACGGCAGGCTTTTATGGGTCTGAAGAAGAAGTCGGGTGGTTTTTTGATAACATCGAAGCCGGGGTTGTTTATGCCAACCGTCCGCAGGGTGCCACCACCGGTGCCTGGCCTGGCTTCCAGCCCTTTGGCGGTTGGAAAGGCTCGGGCGCAAGCGGCAAAAACGCCGGCGGTCATTATTACCTGCCGCTCTACCTGCATGAACAAAGCCAGACGCATATCCGCCGGGACTAGTTGCTGAATAAAATTTGTAATTTGCCGGATGGTTGATGACCTCGCCATCCGGTTTTTGACTGAATGAACGTAACGACTCAGCTTAGGAAGAAATAGGGGGTATACCCCCTATCTTTCAATTGTGGGCAGCCGGAGCAGTTACAATTGAAATGAATTACCTGTAAAATTATTGAGCAATCTGATATTCTTGGGAGAGCTATCCAGATGTCGAAATTCATGTCTTTGAGTGAGGCGGTTCGCACCTATGTCAGCCATGGGGACTTATTGTATGCCAGCGGTTTTACCCATCTGATCCCTTTTGCCGTCAGCCATGAAATCATCCGCCAGGGGATCAAAGAATTGGTTCTGGCGCGTGCAACCCCTGACCTGATCTATGACCAGATGGTTGCGGCCGGTTGTGCTCGAAAGATCATCTTTTCTTATATGGGCAACCCGGGTGTGGGATCCTTGCGCCGGGTGCGTGAAGCGATTGAATCCGGCCGGCTCGATTGGGAGGAATACTCCCATTTCAGCATGATCAGCCGCTTGCAGGCCGGTGCCAGCGGTCTGCCCTTCATGCCTATGAAGCGCACCGGTGCGCTTGATTTGGCAAAAGAAAACCTCAATTTTAAAACCGTGAAAGACCCATACACAGATGAGGATGTCGTTGTGGTGCCGCCATTAACACCGGATGTGGCCATCGTGCACGTCCAGCGGGCAGACCAAAAGGGGAATGCCCATGTTTGGGGCATTCTTGGCGAGCAGCGGCTGTCTGCATTTGCCAGCCAGCGGGTCATCCTGACCGCGGAAGAAATTGTGGATGAATCGGTGATTCGCTCTGACCCGAACCGCACGTTGATCCCGGGTTTGGTGGTCGATGCGGTTTGCCGCGTCCCCTATTGTGCGCATCCTTCCTATACCCAGGGGTATCATGACCGGGATAATGAATTTTATCTGGCCTGGGATGACCTCAGCAAAACCGAACAAAGTGTTCAGGCTTATCTTGATGAGTGGGTCTTTGGCGTCCCAGATCGGGCAGCCTATTGGGAAAAGCTTGGCCCAGAGGTTCATCAGCGTTTAACGGCCGGCCAGCGGATGTCGCAGCCGGTTAATTACGGTGCTTATTAGATCAGAGGATGCTCCATGGTTGAATTAAATTATAACCAGCAGGAATTAATGGTTGTCAATGCGTCCCGGCTGTTGCAAGATGGGGAGGTTGTATTTGTTGGGGTTGGGATCCCAAACCTGGCCTGCAATCTAGCCATGCGTACACATGCGCCCAACCTGGAACTGATCTATGAGGCGGGTGTGATCGGGTCGCAGCCCGCACGGCTGCCCCTTTCAATCGGCGACCCGACCCTGGTATCAGGCGCGGTATCGGTATGCAGTATGTATGACATTTTTACCCTCTACTTACAGCGCGGTAATGTGGATGTCGGCTTTTTGGGCGGTGCTCAGATTGACAGATTCGGCAATATCAATGCCACGGTGATCGGCGAATATCAGCATCCGAAAGTGCGGCTTCCCGGTTCAGGCGGTTCGATGGAAATTGCTGCCTGGGCAAATCGCTGTTACATCATCACGCCGCATCAAAAACGGCGTTTTCCTGAACGGGTTGATTTCCAAACCTCGATCGGATTTCTAGATGGCGGTGATGCCCGTAAAAATACCGGTGTGCGCGGCGGTGGGCCGCAGGCTGTGGTGACAAATCTTGGCATTTTACAACCTGATCAAAATGGCGAGCTGGTCCTGGGGGCATTGCACCCCGGGGTTACCTTTGAATCCGTACAGGAGAATACCGGCTGGCACTTGCAGCAGGCACAGGATTGTGCATTCACCGATCCGCCAACAACCGGGGAATTGCGGATTTTACGTGAGGTGTTGGACCCACAAAGGATTTATATCTAATTTGTCAGCCTCGGGTAAAATCAAATAAAAACGGTGCCGCTAAATGAAAAAAGACATCCACATCCTTTCAACGGTAGAAATTCCTGAAGAAGATCAAAAACGTATTAAAGAACTATCCGATCAAATCACCTTATCTATTGACCAGGTGAACCATGCTGGCGAAATTCCAGAGTCTCGATGGCAATCTGTGAATGTTCTTTATACCTGGAATTTGCTGCCAGAGCCTGATGCTGTCCCGAACCTGGAATGGGTCCAGTTTAAGCGGGCAGGTGTGGATGATTTTATCGGCCATCCCCTGGCACAAAAGCCAGACATGGTTGCGACAACGATGAGCGGTGTGATCAACAGCCAGATCGCAGAATATGTCTTGATGGCGATGCTGGCCTTTGGTCAGAAACTGCCAAAAATGATGCAGTACCAGGCTGAGAAAAAATGGCCGCCTGAGCATGTCAAATGGCAGGAATTCATGCCCATCGAACTGCGCGGCAGCACAGTTGGTATTTTAGGTTACGGCAGTATTGGGCGGCAGGTTGCCCGCCTGCTTCAACCCTTTGGTGCCACAATTCTGGCAGCCAAAAAGGATGTTATGCAGCCTGAGGATACCGGGTATGTGCCAGAGGGTATGGGCGACCCGCATGGAGAATTATTCACGCGGCTATACCCGATTGAAGTCTTACACAGCTTTCTTGCTGAGTGTGATTTTGTGGTGGTGACGCTGCCGTTGACCGATGAAACTCGCGGCTTGATGGATGCCAGCGCTTTTGAGGCGATGAAGGAAACAGCTTTTTTGGTCAATGTTGGGCGAGGGGAATTATTGGATCAAGCTGCATTGGTTTCAGCATTAAAGAACCGGCAGATCGCCGGCGCTGCGCTGGATGTGTTTGAAGAGGAGCCGCTGCCAAAGGATGATCCATTATGGGCTATGGAAAACGTCATCATCAGCCCCCATGTCTCAGGATTAAGCCGGGGCCTGAATGAAGATACCCTGGCGCTTTTTATTGAAAATTTAAACCGATTTATGAATGATCTGCCGCTTTATAACCAGATTGATGTCAACAGGGGGTATTAATAATTGTATTTTGGAACACCTTTTTTTGTCAGGTTAATTTGTGTACAAATGTTCCATCTTTAATGTCTCTGGATGGTAAAATCAACCTATGGATTTATTTGACCAGGCCCTCAAAGAACGAATGGCCCATGAATCACCGCTTGCTGACCGGATGCGGCCTCGCACGCTGGATGAAATCATCGGGCAGGATCACATCATTGGGGAAAATCGGCTGTTGAGACGCGCGATCCAGGCTGATCGATTATTTGCTTCGATCATTCTTTACGGTCCGCCTGGAACTGGCAAGACCACTCTGGCGAGGGTGATTTCCAATTTAACCAAAGCACATTTTGAGAACCTGTCGGCCGTGCTGGCCGGTGTGGCTGATCTGCGCCGTGTGATATCTGAGGCGACAGAGCGGAGAAAACTTTATGGTCACCGCACCATTCTCTTTATTGATGAAGTCCATCGTTGGAATAAATCGCAGCAGGATGCGCTCCTGCCGCATGTGGAAACAGGCTTGTTGACATTAATTGGCGCAACAACCCAAAATCCCTATTTTGATGTCATCAAAGCGCTGGTTTCTCGTTCACGTATTTTTGAGATGAAAACGCTAGAAGAAGATGATATCAAGAAGATCCTGCTGAATGCAATATCAGACAAAGATCGCGGTTTTGGTCAGCGAAAAATTAAACTCGCGCCTGATGCCCTTTCACACCTGACCCGCATGTCTGGCGGGGATGCGCGTAATGCCTTAAACGCCCTGGAACTGGCCGTTGAGACCACCCAGCCAAATGATGCGGGTGAAATTCAGATCAGTGTGGAAATTGCCCAGGAATCCATTCAAAAACGATCCGTGATGTATGACAAGAATGACGATGCCCATTATGATACAATCTCGGCCTTCATAAAGTCTGTGCGCGGGTCTGACCCTGACGCAGCCTTATATTGGCTGGCAAAGATGTTGTACGCCGGTGAAGACCCTCGTTTCATTCTAAGGCGCTTGATCATTTTAGCAGGTGAAGATATCGGCCTGGCTGACCCAATGGGCTTGGTGGTTGCCAACGCTGCGGCACAGGCTTTTGAATATCTTGGCCTGCCAGAGGGCATATTTCCGATCACGGAAGCAACGCTGTATTTGGCAACTGCACCTAAATCAAATTCTGCCTTTGCCTATCATGCAGCCCGGCATGAAATTGAAACCAATGGCGCAGGGCCTATCCCGATCCACCTGATGGACAGCAGCAGGGATGCCCGCGGATTGGGTCATGGGCAGGGTTATCAATACCCCCATGACGAAGACGGACATTGGGCACCGCAGCAGTATTTACCAGATTCTGTGCAGGGCAGCGTATTTTATCAACCTACGGATCAAGGGTATGAGGCCCAGGTGGGGACACGTTTAGAACGCTGGCGTTCAGCCCAGGCAAAAGTATTAGCAGAAATGCAGAAAGACCAAAAGGAAACCTGAAATGGCATTTATTTTTCTGATTCGACATGGGCAAAATGATCTGGTTGGCAAAAAGTTGGCCGGAAGGCTGCCTGATGTGCATCTTAATCCACAGGGCCAAAAACAGGCGCGTCAGCTTGCTGCTATGCTCGCTGGAAAGTCCATTAAAGCGGTGTTTTCCAGCCCCCTTGAGCGAACCCAGGAAACAGCACAGCCAATTGCACGAGTTCATGATCTGCCTGTGGAATTACTGCCTGGCCTGTTTGAAATTGATTACGGTCAGTGGCAGGGTAAAAGCCTCAAGCAGTTGAAACGTAATAAAATGTGGAAGTCATTACAAGAAAACCCTGAAAACTTTAGTTTTCCTGACGGGGAGAGCTTTGTTGATGCGCAGTCAAGGGCTGTTGGTGCAATCGATCAGTTGAGTGAATCCTATGCTGAAAAAGAGGTGCTTGTCTGTGTCAGTCACTGTGATGTGATCCGCCTGGTTATCGCCCATTATCTAGGCATGCCGTTAAAAAATTTTCATCAATTGAATGTTGCCCCGGCATCGGTCACAGGATTTTTCTTGAACCAGGGCAAGGTCTTATTTGACACGATCAATCTCACTTATGATGGGTTCTCGTTCTCTGAATGATATTATCTTGGAATAAACCACGTTTCTAATTACTATTCACGATTAAATCAACAAAGGATTTTCTAATGCAAGATTATCAAGTTGCCCCTGACACCCAAATCAATCTTAAAGATTATGAAACCTATTATGACGGTGAGATCAAGAAAAAAGACGGAAAGAAGCAGTTAATCGAGGTCAGTAAAAATTTGCGGGACCTCCAGGAACTGCTCTATGCAGAGGGAAAGCAAAAGGTCCTGGTGGTTTTGCAGGGGATCGACGCCAGCGGTAAAGACAGCACGATCAAGAATGTGTTCGGTCGAGTCAATCCCCAGGGGACCCAAATTGCAAGTTTCAAGGTGCCGACCCAAAAAGAACTGTCTCATGATTACCTCTGGAGAATTCACCATAGGACGCCCGCTGCAGGGGAAATTGTGGTCTTTAACCGCTCCCATTACGAAGATGTTTTGGTTGTCCGGGTGGATAATCTTGTTCCGCATTACATATGGGAAAAGCGTTATCAGCATATCAATGAATTTGAACGCATGCTGGCGGATGAGGGTACCACGATCCTTAAGTTTTATCTTCATATGAGCCATACCAGGCAGGCAGAGCGTTTTCTTGCCAGGCTTGATAGGCCGCATAAGCGTTGGAAGTTCGATCCGAACGATTTAGAAAAACGGCAGGGTTGGCATGCTTACCTGGCAGCCTTTGAAGACATGCTCAGCAAGACCAGTACGTCCTGGGCACCCTGGTACGTGATTCCCAGTGATCGAAAATGGTACCGCAACTTGACCATTGGAAAGATCATTGTGGAAACGCTCAATGGTCTGGATATGCAGTTTCCTAAAGAAGTTGATGATATCGAATCTTACCGCGACGAGCTTCAGGCGATGATCCAAGGAAATGATGAATGAACCAGGTGGGTGGGGAATCCCAGCATCAATTTGTGATAGCCGGGCGTCTTGCACAGGATTACATCCTCCCAATTTCAGGGAAGCCGCAGATCAATGTATTGGGAGGGAATTTAGCCTACGCAGCAGCAGGACTGAATCTTTGGGGGGGCATTGCCGGCCTTTTGGCCCGGGTAAGCAAGGATTATCCCCTGGATTGGCTCAACCAGTTTGATGATTTAGGATTCGATCTTTCTGGGGTCAGGACAGCACCTGAGAAGATTGATCACCGGCGATTTTTCGCCCATATTGATCCTGAAACGACCCATACCCATGATCCCGTTAAGCATTTTGCAGAGCGAGGGCTTCATTTTCCGCCAGAGTTATTGGGATACCGGTTTGAAAAGGAGAATGGCAATCACCATGAGAACACTGAAGGTCTAACCATCCAGATTTCCGACGTGCCGGAGCACTATCTGGAAGCCAGCGCAGTTCATATCTGCCCGATTGACCCAACCTCCCATCTCATTTTGCCGTCGCTTTTCAGGCAGGGGCTGGCATCGACGGTCACACTGTCATCAGATCCAACCTACATGGACCCGTCATATTGGGAGGATATCCCGGGGTTGCTTTCAGAAATCACAGCTTTTCATACTGAAGAAACAGAAATTCGGCGGCTCTTTCAAGGGCGCATGGCAGATATTTGGGAGATGGCAGCAGTCCTGGCGGGCTATGGACCGGAATACGTCCTGGTTCGTACCCATGCTGAAGGTTATTACCTTTATGACCGGGTCGGCCAAACACGTTGGGTCATTCCAGGTTACCAGACATCAATCATTGATCCCACAGGGAGGCGAGACGCATTTGCAGGTGCGTTTTTATTAGGTTATCGTGAAAATTATGATCCGCTGGAGGGGGCATTGATGGGCAGCCTTGCTGATTCGATGGTTCAGGAAGGCTGCGGCGTTTTTTATATATTGGATGCTTTGCCGGGGTTATTGGATAAACGGTTGGGGGTCTTACGAGAACTGGTAACTGAAATTTAATGATTTTGTTTAAAAGTCAGTTATTGCTCACGCTGACCTGCAGCTGAAAAGTCGGGGGTACACCCCCTGTTTCTCTATAAACTGAGAAGTTACCAGGAATCATTGATTAAATTCTGCCGCCCAGTGTCATGATCCATTGCAGCCGGTTATTGACAGCCAGGCGGATTAACTGCCGGGCAGCAATCTTTGCACGCAGGTCATTGCTGCGATGTTGGCTGAATTGATCAAACTGGTATTCTCTGACCAGGTCCCAAGCGGCCTGTTTGGATTCAGGCAGTAATTGAATCAGAAAACGGGCCTGTTCCATGGGGGTGGCCGCTTTATTGACCCCCTGCCCCATAATGCGGATTGAGCGATTCAGCTGCCTGAATGCTTTCTCAGTTGCTGACATCCGTGTTGCATACTGCCATTGTTTGACCCATTTTGGCACCGTCCAACCGAGCCGGATGAATCGTTTTTCTATCCATACCGGCAGGAGATCAGCCTGATTATTGATGATCCAATGCCGCCCAACGAGCACGGTAACTGCCAACACGATAAGCACGATAAGTGCGATGATGGCTGGCACCCCCCGCCTGGTTTGATTGGCCGATAAGGCACCTTCTTCCCCTGTCAGGGGATCTTCTGCCATTGAAGCAGGCACATCAAGGCTGCTGGTGTCAGTTTGATTGGCCGGGTCATCTGGAAGCGGAAGGTCTTCCATCAGTCGGGTTGTGTTTTCTTCTGCCGACAGCCTGGGTGAAAAGAACAGGTCTCTCTCTGCAGCGGTGGGTTCAAAAATAACCCATCCCACATTCATAAAATAGACTTCAGGCCAGGCATGACTGTTGCGCCGGCGTACAGTGTAGGTTGCATTTTGCTCGTCAAAATCTCCCTGTGTATACCCCACCGCTATTCGGGCTGGAATGCCTAAAGAACGCAGCATCAGTACCTGTGCGGTGGCATAATAATTACAGAACCCGGTTTTCGCATCAAATAAGAACCACTCGATTGGGTCCGTACCTGCTGGCAGTGGTAGAATCGTTGCTGAGTATTCGATGTTGGACCGCAGGTATCGTGTCATGGTGAAGGCGATGTCATAGGGATGCTCATTATTTCCTGCGATCCTCAAAGCCAGGTCTGCGATATCCGTAGAAAAGTCTTCTGGTAATTGTAAGTAGGGGTCAAGCCACTGAGGGTAATCCGTTGATGTTTCACGCAGCATGGCCGCTGAAGGCATCCCTGCCAGGGTTTCAATCTGGTAACGCTCGCCGCTGGTAATCCCCGGGTCAGGTGCCAGGCTGATCAGATCTTCTGTTTGCTGGTCGATGCGGTCGGTGAATGCTGATACTGGCCGGCTGATCCAGGTTGGCAGCCCTGTGTAATACAGGTTGACTGCCTGATCCTGCCGGGATGTGAAGGTATACCGGGCTGTCTGGCTCGCTGGCGATACCGGATGCTGAAGGTCAAACGCATCCGGTGTGAGGGGTTTTTCATTGAAAGTTAACCAGGTAGACCAGGTAGACCTTTCATAATAATCATAACTGCGGGCACGCCAGTAATGACGATATCCTGCAGGCGGCGGAGTATCAATGGTGACAGTGAAGAGGATCTGGTCGCTTAATGGGATATTGGTACCCAACGCCATCGCATCATCAAAATAACCAGCGGTGATTTCAGGAGCATCAGAATCGAATGTGAAAATATCCTCCACCCTCTGGGTCAGGTCTTGCCAGTTCTCGGTGACTTGATTCCAGAAAACGGTCAGAGAATTTGCTCCGTTCGCGCGCACCGGCAGCATCCAGGTAATGAACAGCAAGGCGGTAGATGTGATCGCTAGTGCCTTAATAAAATTTTTACGAGTTTCTGGGGTGGTATGAATGCCGTCCTGGCGCCACTTTTTCTGGTACTGCAGGTAGGTCATCCGCCCGACGATCCACAATACCGCCAGAAGAAAAGCCGCCAGGTAACGGAGGTTCATCGCTTGGTTCGGGTTATAGTGACCGATCACCAGCAGTGCGATGCCCAGGGGAACCAGGGCGGGCCAGGCACTGCCCTCACGGATGAGCATATAGGTGGCCGATGATGCCAGTATCCACACGAATAAGGCGATCAGAACCAGGAACAAAATCGGGTCAGAACTGGTTTGACCGTGTCCAAAGAGGGAAATGGCAGTTCGAAGCCGCCAGCCGATCTGGTAGATGATGCGGTCATACCAGGTTAATTCGGCACTGATGGTGGTTCCTAACAGCCAGCTGATAAAAAAAACACTGTATAAGATAGAGAGCAAACCTGTGACCAGCGGTGAGAACCGGCTGTAACCCAGGGCAATCCCGGTTATGCCTGCGAGCAGGGCAACATACAGAAGGATATCCAGATTCTCAACCCAGTTTGTAGCATTGATCCGGGAAGCCAGGAGATAAACAGCGATGATGGCTGCTCCTGCAATCCAAATATCCCACCAGCGATCTTCTCGCGCCAGATCAGTTTGTGCATCCATAATTGTAGTTTATTGAGTTTACAGAGATTCGTCAATCAAGTTGTTTAAAAGCCAGATCATAACAACACCCCCGACCTTTCAGTTTTAGGGCAGTCTGAGCAGTTACGCCAGATCAAACAAATAATTAAAAATTTCTATTGGCTAAAGGAATTTATCCAATAATTCTTTGACGATATCCGGGTTTGCTTTACCAAGGGTTTGCCGCATGATTTGGCCAAAAAACCAATCCCGAAGTCCGGTTTTCCCCTGGTGATAGGCTTCAACTTCTTGCGGATGGTCTATTAGCAGCTTTTCAATCATCAGTGCCAGTTTGTCCTGGTCAGAGACTTGCTGCAGCCCTTCAGCTTCGATGATTGTGTGTGGGTCTTCACCGCTTATAAACATGCGGGCGAGGATATCTTTTGCTGTGGGTGAATTCACCTGTGCCTGCTGAATTAAATCAAGCAGATCAGCAAGATTTTTCGGCGTCATGGGAGTCTGTGTAAGTGGCACCTCTGCATTTTTTTGCAGCCCAAATACTTCTCCAATCATCCAGTTGGCAGCAAGGAGCGGGTCGGGGTTTGCCATTTCGGCCAATGTATTTTCATAAAAGTCAGCAACGTTTTTATCGCCGGTGAGCAGGTTAGCCTGGTAGACGTCCAGACCCAATTCCAGGATCATCCGTCGAAATCGGCGATCATGGCGTTCGGGCAGGCTGTCTCTGACCGCATTGATTTGTGTTTCGGTGAGCTGTAAAGGCGGCAGGTCTGGTTCCGGGAAGTAACGGTAATCGTGCGCTTCTTCTTTACTGCGTTGGGAGAGTGTCTTTTGTGCAATCTCATCCCATCCCAGCGTTTCCTGTGCGATTGTGCCGCCTGAATCAAGCACTGCAGTTTGCCGCGCCAGTTCATATGCGATCGCATCAGTCATGGTTTTAAAGCTGTTGAGGTTCTTGATCTCAACCCTAGTGCCCAGTTCTGCTCGACCTGATGGACGGATGGAGACATTGGCTTCAAAGCGGATGACGCCTTTTTCAAGGTCGCCTGAATTTACACCCAGGTATTGGAGCAGCCTGCGCTGGCTGCGTGTATAAGCCTGCACCTGTTCAATGGTGTGCATGTCAGGTTCTGAAACGATTTCTAACAGGGGAATCCCGGCCCGGTTCAGGTCAACCAGGGAACAGGGCTTATCATCTGTAATATGGGTTAACTTGGCGGTATCTTCTTCGAGGTGCACGCGGCGGATGCGGATGTTCATCCAGCCTTCGTCAGTGTGAATGGGTAAAATGCCGTTTTCAGCCAGCGGATATTCGTATTGTGAGATCTGGTAACCCTTTGGCAGGTCAGGATAAAAATAGTTCTTTCGTGCAAATAAGCTTGTCTCGTTGATCTCACAATCCAAAGAAAGGGCAACCCGCAGTGCAAATTCAATCACCTGGCTGTTGACCACGGGCAGCGTGCCGGGCATGCCGGCACACACAGGACAGACCGCGCTGTTGGGCGGAGCCTGCGTGAGATCAACCACAGGACAGGCACAGAACATCTTTGTTCTAGTTTGAAGCTCGGCATGGATCTCCAGGCCGATGTCAGCGGTATAACCAGAATTCATTAAACAGCCTTGTTGAATTAAATTTCTATAGTTTCTTTAAAAAGGCACCGATTTTTTCCAATGCCAGTTCTAATTTGTCATAGGACGTTGCATAAGAACATCGCACGAAGCCAGCACCGGCATCACCGAAGGAAGAACCGGGTACCACGGCGACCTTTTCTTCCATCAATAATTTTTCAGCAAAGGCCTGGTCGTCCAGGCCTGTATTGAGAATGTTTGGAAAGACATAAAAAGCACCGTAGGGTTCAAATGTGGGCAGTCCCAGCTCGTTCAATCCCTCATACATCAGCTTGCGTCTGCGGTTATATTCATCTCGCATTTCCATGACATAAGGTTCCCCTGATTTAAGCGCTTCGATGGCAGCAAATTGTGAGATGGTGGGCGCAGACATCACGGAATATTGGTGAATGCGCACCAGCCCTTTCAGGATCTCTGCCGGGCCGGCAGCATAACCGATCCGCCACCCCGTCATGGCATAGGCTTTTGAGAAACCGCCCAAAAGAATTGTGCGGGATTGCATACCCGGGAGTGCGGAAAAACACACATGGTCATGGTCATAAACCAGCCGGTCATAGATCTCATCAGAGACAACCAGCAGGTCATGTTTTTCAGCCAGGTCAGCAATTGCCATAAGCGTCTCCCGGCTGGCAATTGCACCGGTGGGGTTGTTTGGGTACCCAAGAAGAATGGCCTTGGTCTGATCGGTGATGGCGCGTTCTATCACAGCCGGGTCGGGCTGAAAATCATCTTCCATGGTGGTGTAAACCTCTACGGGTTTACCGCCTGCCAGTGCCACTTCAGCCTGGTATGAAACGAAACAGGGTGTGGGGATGATCACCTCATCACCTGGGTTGAGCAGCGCAGTGAATGCCAGGTATAGGGCTTCTGAAACACCAACGGTGGCGATAATTTCGTCAGCCGGGTCATAATTGACCTGGTAAAGATTGCTCAAGTGAGATGCGATCGCCTGCCGCAGTTCAATCAAACCCAGGTTTGATGTGTAATGAGTCTCACCCTGTTCGAGCGATTTTATTCCAGCATCAATAACGGGCTGAGGCGTGGCGAAATCTGGCTCACCAATCCCCAGGGAGATCACATCCTCCATGGTGGCGGCGATATCAAAGAATTTGCGGATGCCGGATGGTTTTAATGCGCTCACATTATCAGACAAATAAGATTTGGGCATTTATTCTCCTTGAATATATTTTTCAGTGGTCAAATAAAACGAGACTAAATATGCAGCTTATTGTGGCGTCATAGGACTGTATGACTGGTCAGGTTGGCTGTGTTTTGGCTTAATCAGCCATCGGTCTGATTTTATCAGGTAAAACAGATCAAATACGATTTCTTCCGGTGTGCAGCGAACCAAAAAACCAACCCCTTCGGGTTCACGCCGCCTGGCGATGACTTCACTGACCAGGTAGCGTGTGCCTTGCCACAAGACGGCACGGGGCCGTTCGGGATAGGTGCTGCCAGCATAGCATTCAACCGGGTGGCTCATGGGGTGACAAGACAGTCATCACCCAGGATGACCTGGCCTGACAATCCGGTGATATTCACATCGTGCCCGATCAGTGAATTCTCCAGCTGGCACTGGCTGATCTGGCAGCCTGAGCCAATGATGGTGTTTTCGATTCGGCAGTTCTCTATCACGCAGCCCGCATCAATGGAAACATTGGGGCCGATGGTCGCGTGACGGATGACGGCTTGTGGATGGATGCTGACCGGCGGGTTAATATGAGTCTCATCGGTATTATTTAGCATTTCACTATTATCATGCCCTGATTTGAGCAGGTGTTGATTAGTTTCCAGCAGCGCGGTTGGTGTACCTGCATCCAGCCAGGTTTTTACGGTTTCTGTGCGCATGTTGACGCCCTGCTCCAGGAGGATATTGATCGCATCAACCAGGTAGTACTCCCCTTTGAGCGAAACATCTCGATCAAATTGCTCTTGAATGGCTGATAAGAGTAATTGGGCATCTCGGAAAAAATAACACCCTACAAGCGCCAGATTATTGCTGATGTCATTCGGTTTTTCAATTAATCGGGTCACCTTCCCGGTTTGGATCACTTCTGCCACGCCGAATCTTCGTGGGTCAGGGACGGGCTGCACCCAGGCGATGATATCAGCCTGTTCCTGGTCTAAAAATGAAAAGTCACTGTCGATCAGGGTGTCTGAAAAGGCCATCAACATCGGGCCTTGCAGATATTCCCTGGCCTGCCAGAAGGCATCGGACTGGCCCTTCATCTCTGGCTGAACAGGGTAATCCACGTGCCGGTCTGGATAGAACTTGCGGGTATGTGCCTGGATCTGATCGCCCATCATTGGCCCCAGGATGAACACAAATTCTGCAGACTCAGGCTCAGGGACGGTGCGAAACATGTCCAAAACGTAATCAAGGACGGTTTTTCCGGCCAGGGGCACCAGGGGTTTGGGTTTGCTCCAGGTGAGCGGCCGCAGCCGGCTGCCGTATCCGGCCATCGGGATCACGATTTTCAGGGGTTGAGACATCAATTTCACTCCTTTATTTGAGTAAATGAAATTGTATAAGTTTTTTATTCATTTACGAGAATAATTTTTACTGGTACAGCTGGGAAATGTCGTTTTAACCGTTCAATGTCATAAACTAGTTGTTCCCCATATGACACACCTGTTGACATCTGTTTTTGAAGATAATAACACGGAACTATCTCGACTCCAACGTCAGCCTTGTTTTCATTAAAGAAATATTGAAATTTCGCCATATCATAGAACATAAAAGCATACTTGCCAAATTGAACCTCAACAAGGACTTTTTCTTTTACGAAATCAATTTGTTTATATGCACCAGAGACAGATACAGGGTGATTTGGTATTTCGATGGTATAGTAATCTCTAATTTCATCAAAACTTAGAGAATGAAATAACTCTTTAAATTTTTTGTTCATATCTTTAGGAGAGAAAAGCATCTTTCCAGGCATTGTGATTTCTTTGCTCTTTTTAATTTTTTCAGCCTTTACTCCAGATATAACTTTATTAATTTCATTATTAATTTCTGGGTACCTAACCTGAAGGATTTCTGAGCCGCCAAGATGTGAATATTCATATACAATTTTCATTAATCCAATTCCCTTTCATTATTGTTATATGTATTTCTCTTTTCAAATAATCTTGGTTGTTTAGATTGTAAATTAGTATCAATGTTTATTGTTTTAGGTGGAATATAAGCTTCAGGGAGGTTTGGGTTATATATAGGCCTATTCATTGGACGAATTTTTAATTTTCCGTTTTCTGCCTTTTTTATTCTTTCCCAACCAATATCCAAATAGTCCTTCACAATTTCTGCACCTACAGATTTACGATTATGTATCAAACTGGCAATTGCTGTAGTAGCTACACCCATAAAAGGGTCTAATACCCAATCACCTTCATTAGAAAGTGATAATACTAACCTTTCAACAAGCTCAACAGGAAATTGACAAGGGTGATTTGTTTTTTCAACGTGGTTTGATTTAACATTAGGGATATTCCAAATATCAGATGGATTCTTTCCTAAGGGGTTACCCGATAATTCCCCCTTTTTGGGTCCTTTGAAATGCTTTTTATTAGGATATTTTTGTGGGACTCGTATTGGATCAAGATTAAAAACATAATCATCACTTTTTGTGAACCATAAAATCACTTCATAACGACCAGAAAAGCGGTTTTTCGCATGTAAGCCATGTCCAAAATGCCAGACAATTCTATTTCGTAATTTTAATCCTAAATTTGAGAAAATTGAGAATAATAAAATATCTAAAGGGATAATTTCGCCATTATCAACAAAATTGCCAACTTGCCAACAAATACTACCCTCCTTTTTAAGAACTCGCACACAATCTTTAATAATTTCTTTTTGCTGTTCCACATATTCTTCAATGGAAAGTTTTTCTTCATATTCTTTTCCAACATTATAAGGTGGGGAAGTTACGACAAGTTGAATAGATTGATCTGGTATATCACAAATTAAATCTTTAATATCACCATGATAGTAAACAATATCTGCAGTAAGATCAAAATGATTAGATTTTTTGATATTCATCAATAATTTTGCCTTCAATCCTAATTCTCGTTAATTTTACTGTACCGGCCACTTTGTATGCCAGTCTGTGACCAGCTGGTAGGCATGGCCGACCCGGAATAATAAAGCTTCCTCAAAACTCGGTGCCATCAACTGCATCCCAACCGGTAAACCTTGCTGATCCATCCCGACCGGGAAGGCCAACCCCGGGATGCCGGCCAGGTTCGCTGGCAGCGTGAAGATATCTTCAAGATACATGGCCAGGGGATCATCGGTATGCCGGCCGAATTTGAACGCAGTTGTCGGGGTGACCGGCGCGGCGATCATATCGACCTGTTCAAAGACTTTGTCAAAATCGCCTTTGATCAGTGTGCGTACTTTTTGGGCTTTGCCATAATAGGCATCGTAGTATCCGGCAGAGAGGGCATAGGTGCCCAGCATGATCCGGCGTTTGACTTCTGCTCCGAACTTCTGCCCGCGTGTTTGGGCGACCATCTCCCACAGCGCTTCACCTTCTGCCGCACGCGGGCCAAAGCGGATGCCGTCGTAGCGAGCCAGGTTGGCGGAGGCTTCTGCCGGCGCAATCAGGTAATAGACGGGCAGGGCATATTCCGTATGAGGCAGACTGACCGGGATAGCTGCTGCCCCCTGGGACTCCATCATCTGGATAGCGGTGCGAACACAGGTTTCAACCTCAGGCTGGATGCCCTCGATGAAGTATTCCTCCGGCACCCCGATGCGCAGCCCCTTAAGATCGGGTGATTTGGAGACTGTGTAATCGGGCACCGGCATTTGCGCGCTGGTGGAATCCAGGGGGTCAAACCCGGCCATTGCTTGAAAGATCAGGGCGCCATCAGCGGCATTTTTGGCGATCACGCCGGCGGAATCGAGTGAGGATCCATAGGCAACCAGCCCATAACGGGAGGTTCGCCCATAGGTAGGCTTGATCCCCGTAGTGCCGCAGAACGCGCTGGGCTGGCGGATGCTGCCGCCTGTATCGGTACCCAGTGCAATTGGGGTGAAATGCGCAGCCACGGCAGCCGCACTGCCGCCGCTGGAACCACCAGGGACATGATCATGATTCCACGGGTTGCGTGTGGGGCCGTAGCCCGAGTTTTCAGTGGAAGATCCCATGGCAAATTCATCGGTGTTTGTTTTCCCGAGGGGGACCATGCCCATATCTAGCAGGCGTTGTACAACGGTGGCGTTGAAGGGTGGGATATAAGCTTCAAGGATCTTTGATCCGCAAGTCAGCTGGACATCGGCCATGCTGAGCACATCCTTGATCGCCAGCGGCAGCCCTGTGAGTATGGGCGAAGATGGATCTTTTTGGCTTAATCGGCGATCTGCATTTTCAGCGGCTTTCAATGCTAGCTCTGGTGTGAGGGTGATGAAGGCATGTAATTCAGGCTCCGATTCTTCAATTCTGGCCAGGCAGGCAGTGGTTAATTCACGGCTGGAAAATTGCCGCGATTGCAGTCCTTTGACCGCGTCCTGAATGGTGAGTAAAGCCAGATCAACCATTGCTGTCACCCATCACCGGGGGTACTTTGAACTGGTTATCTTTGGTTTCTGCGGCATTCCTCAGAACTTCTTTTTGCGTTAACCCTTGCTGTGGCTGGTCTGCTCTCAGCACCAGGTCTGACTCAAGTACAGTGGCTGTCGGGGGTATCTGGCTGGTATCCAATGCATCCAGGCGCGCAGCATAATCGAGGATGTCTGAAAGCTGAATTGCGTAGCGTTTAATTTCGTCTTCGGTCAGCGCCAACCTGGCTAATGATGCAATGTGTTCAACTTCTTTAATGGTTAGTTTCATAGGGGGTTAATTATAATCGCTTCGAAACATCGAAATAGTGAAAAGCGATCAAAAAAGATGTTTACTGATATGATTGGTTGAATCAGTGAAAAAGAAAGCGAGAAAAGTTGATGAAAGCATTAAAAAAGGACAGGGAACCTCAAGAATTTATCAAATTTTTGACATATTCATTTAGTTACATCGCATTGGGCGTTGGCGTAACTTCTCTTGGCCCCTTATTGCCTTTATTATCTGCAAACGTAGGTGTCTCTATTGGTCAGATAAATTTTATCTTTACAGCTCAGAATATTGGTTATATGATCGGCTCAGTCATAGGCGGAAAATTATATGACAGAATCAAAAGTCATCGTTTGATGGTGGCGGCGGAGCCGCCACACAACACCCCCGATTTCTCCATAAGCTGAGTGGTAATGTTGAGTTTTATGTTAGACGCTTTGAAGTCGCAGATTAAATTTTTAGGGAGAAAAAAACTTTGAACCAAACGACGGTTGATAAACAATCTAAAGAATTCCTTAAATTTCTTACCTATGCAATTTGTTTTGTTGCCCTCGGGACAGGGGTTGCCGCCATTGGGCCGATCCTGCCGCTGCTGGCGGATAATGTAGGTGTCTCGATTGGGCAGATCAGTTTTGTGTTTACTGCGCAAAATCTCGGCTATCTAATTGGGTCGGTTGGGGGCGGAAGGTTGTTTGATCGGTTCAAGAGCCACCGCTTGATGGTTCTGGCACTTCTATTGGTCATCGTCATGCTGTTGTTGATCCCATTATCTGTCAGGTTCTACCTTTTGCTGATTGTGCTCTTCTTTTATGGTTTAGGGTTAGGGACGGTGGATATAGGCGGGAATCTAAACCTCGTGTGGATCTTTAAATCCCGTGTCAGCCCGTATATGAACGGTTTGCATTTTTCTTTTGGTTTGGGGGGCATAGCTGCGCCGATGATCATTTCTGCTGTGTTGGGATGGACATCGGGCAGCTTAACCTGGGCGATGTGGTCGCTGGTCTTTTTCAGCTTTCCGGGGTTGGCTGGATTGATTTTATTGAAATCTCCTGAGTATGTTATTGAGGCTGCCTCACCGGGGGAGGCCGATCCTGTGAATCGACGGTTAATTATTTTGCTGATTTTGCTGTTCTTCCTGACGGTTGGGATTCAAAGCGGTTTTAGTGGTTGGATCTTTACCTATGTGACAGAACTCAAAATTGCAGACAGCGCTGCTGCTGCCCTGATGACATCCATATTTTGGGCATCGCTGACGTTGGGGCGGCTGCTGACTGTCCCGGTCTCGAAAAAAGTCCCGCCAGGAAAAATCGTACTGGGTAACTGCATCATGACACTGCTGGTCTTGGGCTTGGTACTGGTTTGGCCGTTTAAAGCCTGGATGATGTGGGTTGCAGCCGCTGGCCTGGGTTTGGCGAAATCGTCAATCTTTCCAACATTAATTTCTTTTGCTGAAGCCAGAATGGCAATGACCGGCAAAGTGACTGGCCTGTTCTTTTTAGGCTCAAGCCTCGGCATGATGATGCTGCCGATGCTTCTGGGGCAAATTTTTGAGTATATCAGCGGCTTTGCGGTGATGCTGACTTTGTTTACAACTGGCTTAATGGCACTAATTCTCATGTTAGTCGTCTATTCAGGAAGGATGAATCGAACCTAAACTTTATATTCGAATTTATGAAATATTCCACCCTTAAATAAACTATCCTATTTCAGTGCTGATGGGCTAGCTTTCATTTAGTTCCAACCACAGGCTCTCTCGAATTGCATGGGTTAATTGACTGAATTCTGTAGAATAGCGTATTTCAGGTGTGCGTGGACGGGGCAGGTTGATTGCCTGGTCAAGGATTAGCTTCCCCGGCCGGGATGAGAGCACCAGCACCTGGTCAGAAAGATAGATTGCCTCCGGGATGGAATGAGTGACCAACAACACAGTTTTTCGACGGGCCTGCCAGATATGCAGCAGTTCTTCTCCCATGCGTTCCCTGGTCAGTGCATCCAATGCGCCAAAGGGTTCATCAAGCAGCAGAACATCCGGGTCTTGCATTAATGCACGGGCAATGGCCACCCGCTGGGCCATGCCGCCTGAAAGGTCACGTGGGTAGGCTTGCTCAAAACCCTCCAGGCGGACCAGTTTGATCAAGTCATTGGCGCGGTCTAATATTTCTTCTTTGGGCAGCGATTGGAGTTCAAGGGGCAGGGTGATGTTATCCATCACACGCCGCCATGGCATCAGGTTTGCTTTTTGAAACACCATGCCGACTCGTGGATTGTCCTTATTGAACTGAAAGGTTCCCCGGGTAGGGGGCACCAATCCAGCCAATACACGCAGCAAGGTGCTTTTTCCGCATCCTGAAGGGCCGATGATGGATAAAAAGCCATTTGGTGCCAGCTCAAAACTCAGGTCATGCAGGGCATGTACCACACCGCTGGCATCGCTGAAGATAACCTGAAGATCTTTAACCTGAAGCGCTGGTTCAGGGGAGGAGGTCATTGGTGAAAGCACCCTCCAGTGATTGAGGTTCAGAAAGCAAGCCCATAGCCAGAAGTACTTGATGCATATTCTCCCAGGCAGCCGGGTCACTGTAACCGGGTTGGTCGGTCTGGTAAAGCTTGATCGACTCAAGCAAGATGCTCTCCTGTACGGATCGGTCAGCTTCAGCAAGGTTTTCAACATAATTCATACTGATCTCGTAAGCTTCATCCGGGTCTTCTGCAGTATCCATCACGCCGCGCAGAAATGCGGCTGTAAAAGCGGCAACCATGTCAGGGTCTGAATTGATCGATTCTTCATTGGTCACCAGGCCGTTTGAGATCAGGTCAAGGTAATCAGATACTCGCAAAACATCCACGTCATAACCCATAGAACGTAGAACGATCGGTTCATTGGCCAGGTAAATTACGGATGCTTCTACCTGGTTGGTCGCCAGTGCCTCAACCTGGTTAAAACCGATTGATAAAAGCGTTACATCTTCTTCAGTTAAACTATCGGCTGAAAGCAGTGCGAGAAAACCAATATAGCTTGCGCCAAACAAGCCCGGAATTCCAATCGTCTTGCCAGCCAGGTCAGATGGGTTGTTGATCTCGTCTTCGCTGAAATACACCACGCCGACCGGATATTCGTCATACCAGGCAGCAACAAAGGTGACCGGCAGGCCCTGAGCACGTGCCAGCAAGATTTGTTCACCACTGGCGATGGCAAAGGTCTGTTCTCCGGCACCGATTAAAGCGATTGCATCTGCTTCGTTGCCGTATTCCAGCGTAACATCAAAGCCCGCTTCACTGAAATATCCTTTTTCAATGGCTACATAAATGGGTGCAAACTGGATGTTAGGAATAAACCCCAACGTCAGTCGAATAGGGATCAAATTAGTATCCTGTGTTGCTGTTGGGGTTTGACAAGCGCTTAGAATGATGCCCATCAATACGAAAACACTAACCAAGATTTTGATATTTTTTTGTTTCATACTCTTAAACTCCTCTACAGTATTAATCATGAAATTTATTTTGCTTCTTGCCTCCAGGACTGCCATGACAGCAGGTGGGATTCAATTAACACGACCAGCCCATAAATGGCCATGGCCATGATGATCAACGTAATCACGGCAACAAAGACGAGGGCTGTGTCGTATTGCCCGCGGCCGACGTTGATCAAAAAGCCCAGTCCCCGGTCTGCCCCGACCAGTTCACCGACTACGGCTCCGATCACCGAGAGTGTCGCCCCAACCCGCAATCCACCAAAAAAGATAGGCAGGGCGGCGGGTACTTCCAGCTTCCAGAAAGTTTGAATTCGAGAAGATTTAAGCATTTTCATCAGGTCTTTTAGATCCTGGGGTACTTCTCGCAAACCGACAACCGTGTTGATCAGGATTGGGAAGAAGACGATCAGGCTGCAAATCAGGATCTTTGAGAATATTCCCGGGCCAAACCAGATCACCAGCAGTGGTGCTATGGCAACAATAGGAATTGATTGGCTGGCAACCAGGTAGGGGGATGCAATTTTCTCGAGGGTTGAAGACTTTGCCAGCAGGTACCCGAGGAAGGTTGCAGTGAGACCGCCTAAAAACAAGCCTGCAATAACTTCCAGCAATGTTGCTGCGCTATGCCTGAATAATTGCCCATCTGCAATCGATCTGGCAAAGCGTTGAAAGACCAGCGATGGGCTTGGCAGGATAAAGGAGGGCAGACCTAACACAGATGCCAGGAGATGCCAGATCAAGATGCCGCCAGCCAGCGAAAAAAAGAGCAGTAAATATCGGTTGGCTGGGCTGCCGTTCGACTTGATTTTAAGATGTTTACCTTCTGCCATAACAAAAAACCCCGGAATTTAATTCGGGGCTGAAGTTAACATCTTAAAGATGTCATGACCTTCTTTCATTCGGACTGTTACCGCCGGCACCGGCATTTCACCGGTTCATGCATGATTTTTCATGCTCGTGGGCTGTCCCAGTAAGGGAATTACCACCGATCGGGAATTGGGCTTGTAAGCCCGCACCCTGCCCCGAAGGATTATGATATTTTACGATTGAGAGTATATCCCTTCACTGCGTCCCTGTCAAATTAAATGTGAAGGTTGAAATTTTTAATATTTCGTTACTACTCAGCTTATGGAGAAATGGGGGGTGTACCCTCGACCTTTCCGCTGCAGTGCAATCTGAGCAGTTACAATATTTCATTGATTAGTCGTTATATAATTAGGATAGTTGTAACTGCTCAGCTTATGAGAAAATAGGGGGTGTACCCCCGACCTTTCCGTTGCAAGGCATTCTGAGCAGTTACGAATAGTTTGTTTTACAATTTTTTGTCTTAATCTTTTATCGGCAATAGGAACTTATGCCCGTCAATCTGGTTGATATTCAAAAAAAATTAAAAGCATTCAGTATCCAGGCGAAACAACGGAAGACTGTGCTTTCTCAACATCAGCAGGAAATCACTGCCCTGGTCAGCAAATATGCCAATCGGCTTGATGAACTAAATGGACTCATCAGCCAGCGATTGGCGTCTGATGCCAGGCTACGCTGTGCGCAGCCAGCAGGTGAACCTTTAAATATGGTAGTGCCAAAACCGCCGCTGCCCGAAATGTTGACCGTTTTGGCTGCAGACGGATCACAGATCAACCCCAGCCGCCATCATCAGGTTGAATTTTGTGTCATCAATGTAGGGTTGGTGATCATCAAGCATGGTTCTGGTGAGACACCACAGGTCATCACTCACAGCCTGCTGCTGGATTATGATTCGGTTTTTCTCCCTGGCGGCGGGATGATCACAGAGGGCATGGTGGCTTTACAGCGTGATCTCTTGGAACGTGAAGCTCTGGCTGGCTATTCAGATGACCTGATCATGCCGGCCATTTCAATGACGGACGGCCCACTGGAGCTTTATCATGAACCTGGTGAGACAGGGGCTTTTACCAGGGCATTGGATAAATATATGTTTGTCCTCGAAGATATGAAAACGCGCAATTTGATTACCCTGGGATATGTAGATAAACCAGGCAGTGACCTGATCGTTCGGTTATTGGAGCTGACACAGCAGGGAATCTCTGAACCGATTCAATCTAACAGGCAGCAAAGGCTTTATGCCGGCATCACCGATCGGCATCTGCTGGATAACTTGCTCTCAGAGCCTGGGGACCGTTCAGCCATCTTTAAGATCGTGTCACCTACAGCCCGAAGATTTCCAGATGATCTGGCACCGCATTTCTTTTTCCTTAATGTTGGGCTGCCTGGTACCCCGCACCTGGCCAGGGTCGAAATCCCGGCATGGGTCGCAGACACTTCACAAAACATCGATCATATTCAAGCCGCTTTGCTGAAACAGGCACATATTTTAGGCACAAAACCTTATCCTTATGCCCTTCACCGTGCGCATGAAGCTGCGCTGGTTTCCATTTCGGAACACCAGCATGTTGAGGATATGATCACGGCAGTATTCAGTGAACATGGCGTTACCACGGAACCAGGTTCGAATAAACAGTTTCTGAAGGATATACCGGCACAGAAATCGAGGTATCGAAAATGAATGAAATAACAATTGGGCGGTTGCTGCGATCTGGCACAACAGGTTTTGTTGTTGGGTGCCGGGTGAACCAATTATCGGCACCGAAGTTTGGCGGAATGGTGCGGGTGCCGCTGGCGGATGACTGCCAGGTTTTCGGTTTGATCTATGACATCCACATCGATGATGACGGGTTAGTGCGGCAGTTGATCACTGCTGAAGAGGTGCCTGAGGAAGTTTTGCGGGATAACCGTGAGAACCGAAACGTTCCTGTAGAAATTGCAGTGTTGACCATCGGGTTTAAGGACGGCGAGAAAATTTATCATCTCCTGCCGCCTCGCCCTCCCCTGAGCCTGGATGCAATTTATTTATGTACGCCAGCGGAAATTGCTAAATTTACAGGAAGCGGTCGGTTCGGGTATTTACGCCATATTTTGCGAGACAGCGAACTGCCGGTAGAAGAACTTTTGGCTGCACATTTAATGGAAGCCCGGTCTGCCCACGACACAGATGGCAGGATGGATTGGTTTGCGAACGCTGTTCAGGAATTGATCATGTGGATGCGTGATGATTACCAGCAATTAATGGCAGTGATCAGCGCTGTTGGGGAGCTTTAGACGATGACTGAGGAAAACACGATGGGTGAAAATAAATTTTCGAAACAGACCGAAAATATTGGCTATATTGTTGGCGGCGGTTTGAAAGCCAATTTACAAGCCCGATTGACCGTTCCCTCACAAGCTGTTCAGGAAGGTGCTTTTGTGGTCATTGAAAGCGGCGGCTGGTTGTTTTATGGCCTGGTAACAGATTTATTCCTTGGGGCTACGGATCCCCGATTTGCAGATGATCAGGCTGATCTACGTTTTGTGCCGCAGTTGGCAGATATGTTAAAAGGCCAGACACTGTTCACCAATGCGGAGATTATGGCGGCATTGATGCTGGAACACGGCCCAGAACCCGGCAGCCCGGGTTATGATACGTGGTTTCAAAAAATAATGGATGAGCACATTCGTCCTATACCTGTCAAGACGGTTCCTCAGCATCATGCAGGGGTGCGCCTGGCCCAGGCCGGGGATATTGCTGAAATCTTCGGCAAAGCAGGTGAAGGCGCTTTCTTTCACATCGGCGGAACACTTGAACAGGGACATCCAGTGTGTATTAATCTTGATAAGCTGGTTCAGCGTTCTGCGGGGATCTTTGGCGCAACCGGCACCGGAAAATCCTTCTTGACCCGGGTAATCCTGGCCGGTTTGATCCAACGGGATAAAACAGCCGTTTTGATTTTTGACATGCACAATGAATACGGCCCGGATGATACAGCTTCAGATACCGGCCTGCGGGTGCCGGGTTTGAGGGGAAAATATCCATCAAAAGTGCGCATGGTAGGGTTGGGCCGTGAAGCGATGATCCGTGGCATCCGGCCTGATTACACCCTGGAGGTTGCAGAAGCAGACATTCTTCCGGAGGATGTGCTGATGCTCGCCCAGACATTGAATCTGCGTGAAACCACCCCCACCACTTTAGAGGCTTTACGCAGTAATTTTGGGGCAGAAAACTGGTTCCATGCTTTTAAAAACATGCGTGTAAATGCTTATGAGTTGGATGAAGATGGCAAACGTGTGGCAGCACCGGATAGCGTGGCAGCCTGGGCCGAAAGTGCCGGGGTTCATCCTGGCGCGGCTGAGGCTTTGCATGCCAAATTGCGCCGCCTTTTCAATGCAACTTATATTGTCGAAAAACCTGCTTCTAATGCGCTTAAACAAATGATCGAAAACCTTGATCATGGCCAGCATGTTGTGCTGTCCTTTGGCCGTTATGAAACAGATTTAGATTACCTGTTTGTGACCAATCTGTTAACGAGGCGCATCCGAGATGTGTGGGAAAAGCGAACCAATGACTTTCGCAGCGGGCATCAGGATGCAAAAGAACCTCGACCGTTGGTGATCGCAGTGGAAGAAGCCCATAAGCTGCTCAACCGTGAGATGGCATCCCAAACGACCTTCAGTACAATTGCCCGTGAGATGCGAAAATATTATGTGACACTGCTGATCATTGACCAGAGGCCATCCCAGATTTATGATGAGGTTATGTCACAGTTGGGCACGCGAATCACTGGTTGGCTGGGTGATGCGGATGACATTCAGGCTGTACTGACCGGGCTGGCAGGTCGTGAAGCCCTGCGTGGCATGTTAGCGCGGCTTCAGCCAAAAGAAGAGGTGCTGATGCTCGGCTGGGGAGTGCCCATGCCGATTGTACTGCGATCTCGGCGCTATGACGATGCTTTTTGGATAGACCTTTTAGGTAATAAATTAACCCGCACTGAAGATGAAATAAAAGGAAGCCTGGGTTACTGATATGATCCCGGTTAAATTAAGTATCAAGGGTTTTCTGTCTTATCGACAGCAGACAGAACTGGATTTCACAGGCATCAGCTTGGCCTGCATCTCCGGTGAAAATGGGGCCGGAAAATCAGCTTTGCTGGATGCCATCACCTGGGCTTTGTTTGGCCAGGCCCGCAAGCGGGATGAGTCTGTGATCAATAATCACCCCAAGGTCGAAGCAGCAGAAGTCACATTGGAATTTGATTATGAGGGAAACCGTTACAGAGTGCAGCGGTCAAACCCGCGTGGGAAAACTTCAGCAGTGGAATTTTTCATTCGATCCCAGGTGACAGGGGAAGATCAGTGGAAACCGCTGACAGAACGTACTTTGAGGGAAACGGATCAAAAAATCATTGACACATTGCGTATGGATTACGAAACCTTCATCCATGCCTCGTTCTTCTTGCAGGGCAAAGCTGATCAGTTTGCAGTCGCCCGTCCAGGTGAAAGAAAAAGGATCCTCAGTAATATCCTGGGTTTGGAAGTCTGGGAAACCTATCGTGAAGCAGCAGGAAAACGACGCAGAGAAAACGAAAAAGCCGTCAAAGAACTGGATGGACGGTTAGGTGAGATCCAGGCAGAACTGGATGAAGGGGAAGATCGCAAACAGCACCTGGCAGAATTAGAGGTGCGCCTGGCTGAGCTGACAGCGCAGCGTCTGGCACGTGCCCGAGATCTTGAAAATGTGCAGCGGCTGCATACAGCACTTGAGACGCAGGGCAAGACCATTGACACACTCAAAACACAATTAGCAGCCGCGGAGGCCAGCAGGGACGCACTCAAAACAACACTGGCAGATCGGAAAGAAGAGAAACAAGGGTATGATCAGACGCTGGTGAATGCAAAATCAATTGAAAGCGCCTATGCAGAATGGCAGGGAGCCCGGCAGGAACTGGAAGCAATGGAAGAGCTTGCAGCTTCTTATCGTGAACATGAATCCCGCCGGCAGGAACCATTGCAAGTCATCCAGGCAGAGAAGGCACGGCTGCTTCAGGAAAAACAGGGTTTGGAAGAGCAGCAATCAGCCTTGAAACAATTACTCAAACAAAAAGGTGATTTAACGGGCGGGTTGAAATCTGCTCAAAATGAAATTGAGGTTGCAAAACAAACCCTGGATATGCGTAAAACAATTGAAGAAGAAATCCGGAAGCTGCAGGCTGATCAGGCTGAAGCCAAGGCTGAAAACCCCCGTCTTAAACAAGAAATGGATCAACTCAAAGAGCGGATAGATCAGCTTAACTACACTGAAGGTGTTGAATGCCCGCTTTGCGGTCAGCCGCTTTCGCCTGAAGAGCGAATGTCTTTGATTGAACGAATAACTGCACAGGGAACAGCTCTTGCTGATCGCTATCGTGCCAATAAGCAGCTGCTGGAAAGTTTTGAAACCCAGGGGCGAAAATTAGGTGCTGATTTTGCCGACCTAAAGAATGCGGATATCCATCTCAGAAATGCAACCCGAAAGGCGGATCAATTTGAGAACCAGCTGGCTTTACTGGCAGCACAAGAAGAAACCTGGCAGGAAAAAGGAGCGGCACGGTTAATCGAGATCGATACTGTTCTGGCGAATGAAACATACGCATTGGATGCACGCCAGCAGCTTGAAAAGATCAACACAGAGTCACAGGCACTTGGTTATGATATGCAATTGCATGAAAAATTACGACAGGCTGAACAATCAGGGAGGGAAGTAGAAGCAGCAATGCGGTCACTGGAGCAAGCCCGGGCAGCTCTGGCACCGATTGAACGAGAGATTGACGGTTTAGAGTCACAATTAAAAAACCAGGAACTGGCTGTTGATACCTTAAGCACAGCTTACCAGGAGGCAGTTGCGGACTATGCCGCAGATGAAACTGAGCTGCCAGATCTGGCAGTCGCTGAGGCGAGCTTACATGATATTCAGGAGCAGGAAAATCGCTTGAGGATGGAAGTTGGCGGGGCTCAGCAAAAGGTCAATGTCCTGTCTGCTTTAAAAGAACGTAAATCAAATTTTCAAGAAGAGCGTGAGTCTCTGACCCAATTGATTGCAGATTTAAAACAGCTTGAGCGTGCATTTGGCAAAGATGGTGTGCCTGCATTATTGATAGAGCAGGCACTGCCTGAGATTGAAGAAACCACAAACAACTTGCTTTCTCGGCTGACCAATGGTCGTATGGCTTTTAGCTTTCTGACACAGCGTGAATTTAAAGATAGCAAAAGGGATGACCTGAAAGAAACACTGGATATCGTGATCAGTGACAGCCTCGGCGCGCGTGATTATGAGATGTTTTCAGGCGGTGAAGCGTTTCGGGTGAATTTTGCTGTAAGGCTGGCGCTTTCACAGGTTTTGGCACGCCGGGCAGGTGCCCGGCTGCAGACTCTGGTGATTGATGAGGGGTTTGGCAGCCAGGACGTACAGGGGCGGCAGCGATTGATCGAAGCGATCAACCTTGTGCAGGATGATTTTGCAAAGATCTTGGTCATTACCCATTTAGAAGAGCTGAAGGATGCCTTCCCCACTCGGATTGAAGTCGAGAAAACGCCAGAAGGTTCACAGATTCAGATTCTCTAATGCGCTTTGTCGATCACGCTTTTAGCGTTACAAAAAATGGTTAAAAATGAAAATTCTACATAATTATTTTGGTACTCAATAACAATGATATGGATATTGTCTAGAATAAAATTGAGATACAAATTTGTCACGTAAGCTTCGCCATACGTGACCTACTTTTAATGATGCATAAAAATTACCTGACGGTCAAAGACCTGGCAAACGCAGTGGGATGCCATGTCAATACGGTTCACCTCTATGAATCCTGGGGGTTTCTGCCGCCTGTTCCGCGTGATCCCAAAAACCAATACCGGATGTATTCTGAATATCACCTGGAGCATTTTAAACTCGCATACAATGCTTTAAAATACCCCTACTCGGGAGGCAAACAGGTGGTGCTGGACCTGGTCGAAGCTTCCAAACTTCAAGATTTGGAGAGAGCCTTATCGTTGACCCAGGCTTACAGGGAGCAGATCAATGCTGAAAGAGAGCAGGCAGATGCGGCGATTGATGTGATTGAGCGCTGGTTGTCTGGTGTTCAGGAATCTTCTCTGGAAAAACCCCTCTGGATTGGACAGGCTGCTGAACTGCATTGACCTGACGATCGATACGCTGCGATCCTGGGAACGAGATGGTTTAATTAAGGTGCCGCGCGACCCCAATAATAACTACTGTCTGTACGGGCCGGAAGAGATTGGGCGTCTGCGTGTGATCAGGGTGCTGGTCAACGCAGGTTATTCACACATGGCAGTCCTGCGGCTGATGATCCAGCTGGATGCCGGTGCTCAGGTAGACCTGCGCAAGGCACTGGATACACCCCGGCCTGATGAGGAGATTCTGCACATCACCGATCGCTGGCTTTCTGCCCTGGCAAATGAGCTGGCACGCTGCGATCAAATCGAAACACAAATCCATCGCTTGACGGCAATTAATTAATCCAATGCTTGTAAAAGAAGCGGATATGAACAAAGAAAAGACCTCGGCCCAATTATCGGTCGAGGTCTTTAAATAATTATTGTTCTAAGGTAACTACTCAGCTTATGAGAAAATGGAGGTATTGTGTGGCGGCGAAGCCGCCACACAATACCCCCGACCTTTCAGATGTATGGCATCCTGAGCAGTTACGTCCTAAGATGATCAAAACTGGTTTTTAAATATGAATGGCTTTACCTAGAGCGGATTCAGCTGCTTCCATAATCGTTTCCGACAGGGTTGGGTGGGTATGCACATTGCGGCCGATTTCATGGGTGGTCAGCTCAAACCGCTGGGCCAGGGTCAGTTCAGGCAGCAGTTCTGAAACATCCGGGCCGACCATGTGAGCTCCCAGAATTTCACCGTATTTTTTATCACTGATCACCTTAACAAAACCCTGGTAATCCCCCAATCCCAGTGCTTTACCGCTGGCCTGGAAGGGGAACTGCCCGACCGAGACTTCATAACCCTTTTCTCTTGCTTCTGCTTCTGTATAACCAAAGGATGCCGTCTGTGGGTGGCAGTAGGTTGCCCGGGGCATCATCTTGTAATCCAGCGTGGTGGTCTCGACACCGGCGATATTTTCAGCAGCGATCACGCCCATGGCTGAGGCAACATGTGCCAGCAGGAGCTTCCCGGTTACATCGCCAATGGCCCAGATACCTTCGACATTGGTTGCCATACGCTCATCAATTTCGATATGCCCGCGATCGCTTAGTTTCACACCTGCTTCTTCCAGCCCCAGATATTTACTGTTGGGTTTAAAGCCGATTGCAACCAGAGTCAGGTCTGCTTCAAGTGTCTCATCGCCGTCTGCAGTTTCCACAATCACTTTGGTGCCCTTTTTTAAAGATTTAACTTCTTTGACTTTAGATTGGGTCATGATCTTGATGCCGCGTTTAGTGTAAGCTTTTTCAAGCTCTTTACTGACATCCGGGTCTTCCAGCGGCAGCAGGTTATCGAGCATTTCAATGATGGTCACATCCACGCCGTAGGCATTCCAAACGGTGGCGAATTCAACGCCAATTGCACCACCCCCGATGATTACAGCGGATTCAGGCAGGGTATCCCTTAAAATGGCGGTTTCATAATCAACCACTTTTTCGCCATCAAGCTCCACGCCGGGTATTGTGAAAGGACTGGCGCCGGTGGCAAGGATGATATTTTTGGCTTTGAAAGTTTCCTGTTCTCCCTCATCAGGTGAAAACTCAACGGTGTCTTTGGCAGCCAGCCTGGCTGACCCCATATGGACATCAATTTTGTTCTTTTTCATCAAGAACTGAACACCGCGTACCAGCCTGTCAGAGACTTTCCGGCTGCGGTCGTGAGCAGTGCTGAAATCCAATTTTAAGTTCTCAAAGCTAAACCCAAATTCTTTACCACGTTCACGCAATGTGTGAGCAACATCAGCGTTTTTAAGCAGGGCTTTTGAGGGGATGCAGCCGATATTCAGGCAGACTCCGCCCATAAATCGTTTTTCAATGATGGCAGTTTTCAAACCTAACTGTGCACTGCGGATAGCAGCTACATAACCGCCTGGGCCTGCACCGATTACGATCACATCATATTCTTTCATCAGATGAGTCTCCGTTTCATTAATTATTTATGGTGTTATTAACAATCAGTATTATAGGATGAACATTAATACCATTATACCGAAAGTCTCATTAATCGCCGGGGATATTTTAAGATTCTGGCCAGGTTTCCAATGCTGTGACAACATGAGCGAGGAAAGTATCTGCAGAAGCACCATCTAAAACCCGGTGATCAAAAGTAAAGCTCAAATAGACCATCGGACGGATGGCAATCGCATCATTGACGATTACCGGCCGTTTCTTTATGATGCCGGTACCAAGAATTCCGCTTTGCGGCTGGTTGATCACCGGTGTAGCAAATAAGGACCCCATCGTGCCGTGGTTGGTTAGAGAGAATGTGCCGCCCTGAACTTCATCCGGGTAGAGGTTCCCGCTGCGAGCGCGCTCCGCCAGGTCATTGACCTGCCGGGCAATCCCCACCAAAGAGAGTTCCTGTGCTTTTTTGATCACCGGAACGATCAGACCGCCGGATTCAAGCGCAACTGCCATACCCAGGTTGATGTGGTGATGAACGAGGATACCGTCATCCTGCCAGGATGCATTAGCTAGTGGCACTGCTTTTAAACCAGCAATTATGGCTCTCAAAAAATAAGCGGTATATGTCAGGTGAACGCCCCGGGATTGTGCTTCGTCTTTAGCAGTATTTCGATGCCTGACCACACTGCTCATATCTGCTTCCATTACCGTTGTGACGTGTGGTGCGGTTTGTTTGCTGTTGACCATGTGTTCAGCAATGCGCTTTCGCATTACCGTCATGGGCAGCAGTTCACCCGGGACTGGTAAGGGCTGCTTCTTTGTTGGACTGGCGGATTCCGCCTCTTTTTTCGCAAAAACCATTTCTGTCGGCCTGAACAGGTCGCCATCCGCAGGGGTTTCCCAAATTGGGATGTCCTGGTCAGAACTGGTCGGTTGTTTTTTGATATATTTTTGTACATCCTGCTTGGTGATGCGCCCGTTCAAACCGGTGCCTTTGACCTTATCGAGGTCAATATTTTTCTCACGGGCAAGCCTGGCGACGACAGGAGATATATAGCCCAGTCCTTCGTCCCGTCCACTTCGATGCCAGGCAGTCCTAAACCGCAGGCCTTATCAGCAGCACTAGAAACAGCCATTTGCTTTTCTTGGGGAACAGATATGGCATATTCATTGTTCTCAACCAGGAACACGACCGGCAGCCTATGAATAGCAGCAAAGTTAACGGCTTCATACCATTCTCCCTGTGAGGTTGAGCCTTCACCAAGGGTGGTGAGAACAACTTCGTCACCCCCATCCATTTTGATGCCTAATCCAATCCCTGAAGCATGGGGCGATTGGGTAGCGACAGGGGCAGAATGGCTGACAATATTAGCATGTCTTTGGCTGAAGTGGCTGGGCATCTGACGTGCGCCAGATGTGGGTTCTGAAGCTTTGCCCATCAAACTCATCACAAATTCCGCAGGTGTCATCCCCATGGCGATCATCATCGCCAGGTCACGGTAATAAGGGACGAGCCAATCTTTGCCTTTCTCGATGGCATACACAGACCCAACCTGGGCGGCTTCCTGACCAATCCCGGAAATATGAAAGGCAATTTTGCCCTGGCGATGCAGTACCCAGGCGCGTTCATCCAGGCGCCTTGAGAGCAGCATTAACCAGAACATCTCTAGTTTGATTTCATTGGAAAGCGGCATCGGGTGTCTCCTCCCAGGATTAATTAGACTAATAAACCTGATTTTGTATGAATTAATTAAATTTTACCATAGCAGTTTGTGATTTGCCGCTTTAATTTCTTGCAGTGTTGAGTTCCTGTATAATATGCCTATCGAAATAAAGTTTTGCATTGTTAATGAGATTGTCAGCGAGATTAGATAAGTGAAACAAACCAGGCTTGTCAGAGTGGTTCGGTGATGCAAAGAGAAGACCTTCGGTGTAATCAGAAATATTTTGATTCATTGCTTGATAAAGCCAGTGCCACTGCCTTGGTTTTACTGCATACCGATATCGTTCTGGCAAATGCCGGCCAAATAAGCACAGCAGGATTAGAAATTATCAAAAATGCTTTCGCTGCCCATTGGAGCGATAATTCATCAAAGCTGATCTACCGTTATGCAGGGTTATTGATCGATGCGTATTATCACCTTTTATTTATCAAACCCCTCTCAATTTATGATTTGCATCTTGGTCTAACCTTCCCATTAGGCACACCGCTTATCCGTGTAAGGCAGGATATGACAGATATTCTGCGCGTGATTTTAATAGAACCTGCGATCTTATCCAAAAATTCAGAGGTTTCAGAGGTTATGGAACGATCCTTGCAAGCAGGAAAGCAGCTAATAACTGATTCCAAATTGCAATGGCAGGGTCAGCCTATTTCTCCACAATGGCAGGAGGTTTCGGTTGATCCTGTGAGTGAAGAAAAGGATGAGCCGTTGATTGAACTGACTGCCAGTACTGAATTTGATTTATTGGATAATATTGAGCTTGATGTTCAGCAAAGTGAACCTTTTGGTGCTGCCAACAATCAAAACGATGTAGATTCAGAAAACTTACCCTGGCAGTCCTTTAACCTGATGGGTCAGGATATTGCTTCAGCATTGCCTGTTAAACCGGAACAAAATAACGAAAAAACAGATAATCGGTCAAGCGATCTCCCTGACTATTGGCATCCATTACCGGAAGTTAAGGCACCGATTAATGACCTGGTAAGCATTTTTCATGATGGCAGAGCATTTAATAAAAACAACCAGCCATCGGTGAAAAAACCTCCATCAAAAACCAATCAGGATGTGGATGTTGGCATTGATTCGGTAGATGACGCCACACAACCAATCGTCTTTGCAGGGGAGGAGAATACCAAAAGTGTGGTATCAGATTTCACTTTCTATTTGGTGCCCCAGGATAAGCATGTTTTTATCGTTGGAGATCTTGCGCATCACATTCGGCGATTGGTACCTGAGATTTGTCAAACCTACGGTTGGACGCTTGGTCATCTGTCAGTCAGACCAGACTACCTCAAATGGCGGTTGATTGATTTTCCAGAATCATTACTGGGGGATATGCTGCAGGTGGTTCGGCAGTTCACCGCTGACCAGATAGGCCAGATCGGCTTGGCAAAAGATAAAAATCAAGAATTCTGGTCACCCGGATATTTGGTTGATCCCTATAACCAGGATCTCTCTACCCAGTCGTTGTTGATGCGGTTCGGGAATAGGCAGCATTGAGCTGAAAATAATTAAATTCTTGCCCCAACAACCCCTTTTAAACCCTTGCACAGGAAATAAAAATATGGTATATTTTTCATGTCGAACGTCTGGGTGCCCCCCTCACCCAGGCGTTTGGCATTTAAATAGCAGTTTAGATTTTATTGAATAAAAGAATGAAAGTAACTGCTCAGGCTGCCCTGCAACAACAAGGTCGGAGGGGGGTGTGTGGCGGCTTCGCCGCCTCACACCTCCCCTCCATTTTCACGTAAGCTGGGTAGTTACGAATAAAATTAACAGCGTTGTAGTTTTAACTAGTGCCATAACGGGATGGTTGAATGATCAGCTTTGAGGTACGGCAGTGTACAAAAACCAATTGCCGGTTGCGCTTTCCCATGGAATTGGATGTGTACGATGGTTCCTTTTGCCCTTTGTGTGGGTCTGCGATGGAACGTCTGGGGGCAGCATATGAGAATTATCCACCAGCAAAGAAACACCAGACTGGGATTAGAGAAATTGCGGCAGTTTTAGATAATGTCCGCAGTGCATACAATGTTGGTGCGATTTTTAGAACTGCGGATGGTGCTGGTGTAAAGCATCTTTATTTATGCGGCCTGACTCCAAAGCCAGGTAAAGATTCTCCAATAGTGAAGACAGCCCTGGGGGCAGAAGAAAACCTGCTGTGGAGCAGCCATCTCAACACTGCTGATTTATTGACCGATCTTCGAAATCAGGGTGCTTATCTGATCGCCCTGGAATATACCGCCCATTCAGTTCCAATCGATAAATTCACTTTAAATACACCAATGAACACGAATGTGGTTCTTGTTGTGGGCAATGAACGCTCAGGGTTGGACCCGGGATTAATTCGACTGTGTCATTCAGCTGTTCATTTGCCGATGGCCGGTGAAAAGGGCTCACTGAATGTGTCCGTTGCGTTTAGCGTGGCAGCTTATTGGCTTGCTTTTCACTAATGCTTCATTGTCTGACCGCTATGTGCGTGGTAAAATTTGAGTGAAATAAAATTTTTTGTTTTGGAGGTAGGATGGCAAAACAGTTCGCAACTTTTAAAGTTAAACAAGGGCTCGCACAAATGCTCAAAGGCGGTGTGATCATGGATGTGGTAACACCGGATCAGGCCAAAATCGCCGAGGACGCTGGTGCCGTTGCTGTAATGGCATTGGAACGTGTTCCTGCGGATATTCGAGCGGATGGCGGCGTTGCCCGCATGAGCGATCCTGAACTGATCATAAAGATTATGGAAACGGTATCGATCCCAGTCATGGCGAAATGCCGGATCGGTCATTTTGTTGAAGCGCAGATCTTAGAAGCTCTGGGTGTGGATTATATTGACGAATCAGAAGTGCTCACCCCTGCCGATGAAGCACATCATATCGATAAGCATAATTTCAAGATTCCATTCGTGTGCGGCTGCAGAAATTTAGGTGAAGCGCTGCGGCGTATTGGCGAAGGCGCTGCCATGATGCGCACAAAGGGTGAAGCCGGTACTGGTGATGTAGTTGAGGCAGTACGGCATGCACGCAGTGTTTATGGTGAAATTCGCCGCTTACAGCATATGGCAGAAGAAGAACTGATGTCCTTTGCGAAAGAATTAGGCGCACCATTTGAACTGGTCAAGGAAACGCGAGAATTAGGCCGGCTGCCGGTGGTTAATTTTGCCGCAGGCGGTATTGCCACACCAGCCGATGCTGCATTGATGATGCAATTAGGCGTGGATGGTGTGTTTGTGGGCTCTGGTATCTTTAAATCTGGTGACCCAGCAAAACGTGCCAATGCCATTGTGAAGGCAACCACCCATTACAACGACCCGAAAATTCTGGCAGAGATCAGCCGAAACCTAGGTGAACCCATGGTTGGACGGCAGGTAACAGATATTCCAGAAAACGAATTAATCGCTCAACGCGGCTGGTAATCATTCAGGCCGACTGAATCAAAGTTATGATAATAGGTGTGCTGGCTCTGCAGGGTGATTTTCGTGAGCATGTGAATGTATTGCAATCGCTCGGTGTTAAAACACGCCTGGTCAGGCTGCCTGATGCCTTGGAAGACCTTTCAGGTTTGATCATCCCTGGGGGTGAATCAACTACGATTGGTAAACTGGCAGCAGCTTTTGACCTGATAGAGCCCCTTAAACAATTCGGCCAGGATCATGCCATTTGGGGCACCTGTGCTGGGGCGATCTTACTTTCAAAGGATGTCCAACGCAATCAGCCGCTGCTCCACTTGATGGATATCAAGGTAGAGCGTAATGCCTTTGGCCGGCAGGTGGACAGTTTTGAAATTGATCTACAGATACCTTTCTTTGACCATGGCCAAAATGAACCTTATCATGCCGTTTTTATCCGTGCCCCAATCATAAAGTCTGTGTTTGGTCAGGCAGAAGTCTTATTAAATTTACCGGATGGCCGTATTGTGGCTGCCCGTCAGGGCAGGCTTTTGGCAACTTCCTTCCATCCTGAACTGACGGATGACACCCGATTTCACCAGTTTTTTGTGGAGATGGCAGCATCATAAACGTGAGAGCGCTTCACTGGTACGATTGGCCTTTCATCCTCCGACATCGCCGTCAATTAAATAGTCTGGATAATATCCTGGCTGTCACGCATGGCGCACCACTTTCGTGGCTGCAGCTTTTGTCGACACTGCGGCTGAATGAGCAAGTTTTTACGGGGGTTTTAGAACCCGGAGATGGGTTGGATAAGCTCATTGGGCAAATTCATCAGTCCCAAAATGTGCTCAATGCCCATATCAGCTATTTGCTGAAAACGGCCAATAGCGAAGGTGATGATCTGATCGGATTGCTGGATGGATTAACTGAGCAGGCAGGAGGTTGGGGTGCCAAACAGGTGTTGGCTGATTTAGAGACAGATTCGGCATGGTTCCCAGTTTTTCGTCGAGCAGGTTTTTCTGTACTTTCAAAGGAACGGGTATACCGCTGCAGCGATCGGGATTGTTTTAAATCAAGCCACTCTGGTCGCTGGCAAATCTGGTCAGGGGTTGATATCCCATCAATACGCAGCCTGTATTTGGCATTGGTTCCGCCGTTGATTCAAACAGTTGAACCGATAACTCGAAGAGCGATGCTGGGCTTGGTGCATTACGATCAAAAAGGTACTTTGCAGGCTTATGCTGACCTGGTTTACGGACCTAAGGGAGCATGGGTGCTGCCAATCATCCACCCGCAAATAAAGGACAATATCACGGATATTCTGGCACAGATGATCCTGGCACTCCCCGGGCTTAACGGCCGGCCGGTGTATATTACTGCCCGGTCTTATCAGCCATGGCTTGAACATGCCCTGGATGATTTAGATCTTGATCCAGGCCCAGAGCAGACCTTGCTGGTTCGATACCTGACACTGCGGCAGCGGGTTAAATCGGAGCTGTCCTTTGCTTCGATAGAGAATGGCAAACCAGAACCAACCATACCTATCCTGCCGCTTACGCAGCAAAGGGATTTTTAGATGCCTCGGCACTGATTTTATGAGGTTTTGTTAATAATAATCGGATACAATTACTGCCTGAGAACGAAAATAATTGCCTATGGAAGAATAATTGAAGAAGATAATGCTTGAACATCAAAAAATTACCGATGATTTAGATTTACTGCTGGGCACTTTGCCTACCAGTATTTCTACGGTTGTACGAGAACTGGACGATAGTGAAAACCTCCTGGAAATTGTCATGGATCTGGGCAGGCGGCCTAAAGCCAGGTTTGTGACCCGGGAAGCAGTATTAAGTGAAACCGGAGTCACCTATGAAGACATCAACCTGGTCACAAAATCGATCAGTGATTTTGACGCAGATAACCGCGCCGGCATTGAACGGACTTTACACAGGATATCAGCTATTCGAAACAGGCACCGCGATGTCGTAGGCCTCACCTTCCGGATTGGGAGGGCTGTTTATGGCACCAGTGATATTATTCAGGATTTAATTGAATCCGGTGCCAGCATCTTGATCTTAGGCCGCCCCGGCGTCGGGAAAACCACGATTCTGCGCGAGGCTGCCCGTATTTTAGCAGACACCGCCCGTGTGATTATCGTGGATACCAGTAATGAAATTGGCGGCGATGGAGATGTCCCCCACCCAGCCATTGGCTCTGCTCGTCGAATGCAGGTGGCACAGCCGTCACTTCAGCATGAAGTGATGATCGAGGCCGTCGAAAATCACAACCCTGAAGTGATCGTGATTGATGAGATTGGCCGTGAACTGGAAGCCATGGCTGCCAGGACGATCGCAGAGCGTGGTGTGCAGTTGATCGGCACTGCCCATGGCAACACCTTGGAAAATCTCCTGCTCAACCCAACCCTATCAGATCTGGTAGGGGGGATTGAATCTGTAACCCTCTCGGATGAAGAGGCGCGCCGTCGCGGCACCCAGAAAACTGTGCTGGAACGAAGGGCACCACCGACATTTGATGTGCTCGTTGAGATACAGGATCGTGATCGATTTGCTGTTCAAAGTGATGTCTCAGCCGCAGTTGATGCCTTGCTGCGGGGTTATCCGCTTCCGCCTGAAATCCGCTACCGTGATGATGAAAATAAAATACATGTCCAAAAGCCAGCTGCGCCGAAATTGAGTACGGCTGCTCAGGCACTCAGTCGCAATACCAAACGCGATACCACACCATTTACACGTTCCACAGGCAGCCAGCGTCAGCAAAACGGACCAATTCGGACGGATACCTTAGAAGAGTCAATGGCGATGGTGGAGGGCGAACGTGCAGCTCTTAAATCAGTGGATATTTATCCATTTGGAGTTGCCCGTAACCGTTTGCTCCAGGCGGCCAAGCAGTTGAAGGTGCCGGCGAAAATTGTGCGAAACCTGAGCGATGCTGAAGCACTGCTCACTTTACGCCGTTATTACCGAGAGCGGCAGCAGCCTGTTGTGGAAGCAGAACAAAGGGGATTGCCAATTTTTGTCCTGCGCTCAAACACAAGCCAACAAATGGAACAGTTCTTGGTTGATCTCTTTAATCTTTCGAGTGTGGGTTCTCAATCCAAACCTGAAGGTGCGATGGTTGACCAAACACAGGCTGCAATTGAAGCTGTGCTTAATGGCGAACGTTGGGTTGATCTCCAGCCTGCTTCATCGACTATTCGTCGTCTCCAGCATGAAATGGCACGTCAGGCAGAACTGGTTTCACACTCCTATGGCAAAGAGCCTAACCGTCATGTCAGGATTTTCAGGGAATAAAAATGTTCATCACTTTGGAAGGACCTGAGGGCAGCGGAAAGTCATTCCAGATGCCAGTATTAGCTGAATATTTACGAGGTGCTGGCTATGATGTAGTGGTCACAAGAGAGCCAGGCGGCACTTTTGTTGGCGATCAGATCCGGGAAGTGTTGATGAATTTGGAAAATGTCGCCATTTTACCCCGTACTGAGATTCTCTTGTTTTTAGCTGCCCGCGCCCAGCATGTGGATGAGTTGATCAAACCGGCGCTGGCAGAAGGCAAGATTGTGATCTGTGATCGCTACGGGGATTCAACCATGGCTTATCAGGGTTATGGACACCAGGTAGATATCGAAACTCTGCGTCAATTATTGAATTTTTCGACCGACGGACTCAAACCTGACCTGACCCTGTTAATCGACATTCCGGTCAAGGTTGGGTTTGAAAGAAAACGAGAAAATAATTCTGAATGGAACAGGTTGGATGCCTATGCAGAGGCATTTCATAACCGGGTCAGGCAGGGATATTTTATGCTGGTAGAAGAAGACTCCCGTCGGTGGGTGATCATCGATGGCAATCAGGATAAAGAAAAAGTCCAGGCAGCAATGCGAGATGTGGTAATCGAAAGATTAGAACAAAATTGATCCATGAATGGCAGAATAACCTGTTCATTTTTTATTTAATGGTAGAAATTAGAAAGGTTCTCGATGCTTAAAAAAATTAGTTTTTTTGTGATGATGAGTGTGCTGCTGCTGGCGGCTTGCTCACCAAATGTTAATGAGCCGGTGGAACTCCCTGAAAGTGAAATAAATGAGCTTGTTCAAGACCTGCCAGGGGATATGGATCGAATGCCCTGCACCACGGTTTATGATTACGAGACCACTGCACAAACAAACGAATATCAGGCAGTCGCAGATCAGCTACCGCCTGTGACAGAAGATGACTGGATTCAAGGTGACCTAAACGCACCGGTTACGATTATCGAATATTCTGATTTTCAATGCCCAGCCTGCCAGAACTTTTCTAATTACCTCAAAGCACTGCAAGATGCGTTTCCAAATTCCTTCCAGATTGTTTACAGGCATCTGCCCCTAGCCTCAATTCATCCCAACGCTTATATTGCAGCTATGGCCGCTGAAGCGGCTGGCAAGCAGGACATGTTTTGGGAAATGCATGATCGCCTGTTTTTATTGACTCAGGAATGGTCACCTATATCGGAAGAGGATTTTGTCGAATGGGCTGTTTCTCAGGCAGAAAGTATGCAGATGGATGTTGATCAATTCCAGACTGACTTGCAGGATCAAGACGTCAGAAATGAATTAGAGGCTGAGACGGATGAACTGTTGAATATGGGTGTCCACTATACGCCTTTTGTGGTCATCAATGGTCGTGTTTTCCGTGATAATAACCCCGATATGCTCAAATTGGTTGGCATTTATGAATTTGGCGGGTTTGATGAGTGCCCCCCGTGGGTCATTGACCAGGAAGACATGTATACTGCAAGACTTGACACCAGTGCAGGTGTGATCGACATCAAACTATTTTCAGATATAGCACCGATTGCAGTCAATTCTTTTGTGTTCCTCGCCCAAAGCGGCTGGTATGAAGATGTTTATTTCCACCGTGTGCTCGAGGGATTTGTTGCTCAGGCAGGAGATCCTTCTGGTTTAGGTGTGATCGGACCCGGATATACATTCATTAACGAAACGGATAACGACCTTTCCTTTGATCGCGCGGGTGTGTTGGCTATGGCCAATGCGGGGGTGGATTCGAATGGGAGCCAATTTTTCATCACTTTTGATGCAGCAGCGAATTTGGATGGCGGTTATACAATTTTTGGCCAGGTAAAAGAAGAATCTTTAGATGTACTGGATCAAGTCGCCCGACGTGATCCACAAACGGCTGTCGGCTTTGAGGATGCGACGATCATTTACAGTGTCGAAATTTTGCAATAATTGTTCTGAAGAGGCTTTGATATCATGTCAGCAACCAAGGCTCCAGGAAAAAACTGGCTGACGATCGGCACACTTGCGCTCAGTGGTTTGGGTATTGCTTATTTCCTGTTCCAGGCAATGGTATTAAGTGCTGCTTGGTTAATCTCATTTTTTGACACTCAGAACAACCTGGTACAAAGTATTTCTATCAATCTCATTCTTTGGTCATCGTTATTGTCTGGTGTGCTCTTGGTGCCTTTATTTCTTTTGAGCCTTGCACGCTTACGCAACCGGACTGCACCCTTGTGGCTGGATGCCGGACGTCCTATTAATAAACGGATCATCACAGGATTGGTGATTGCCTGGCCGTTGCTCATCTTGTTGGGCTGGTGGATAGCAGGGCAGCCAATGGCAGCGGCATTTCTGCTCGGACCGCTCAATGTGTTGGTTGCGGGCGTGCCAGTGATGTGGGTGTTTACAGCCGCTCAAAAGGAATTGGATGGTGGGTCAAAGCTGCGAAAATGGCGCCTGTTTGGTTTCAGCCTGATCATCATGCCATTGCTGGTGATTTTTTTTGAGGTAATAGCTGTTGTGGTCCTCGGTGGTGCTGGTTTAGGGTGGTTTGCGTTTCAGGTTTCTCGAGACCCTTCTTTAGAGCGCGAGCTCACGGTATTGGGTAATCAGTTGATGAATCTCGGTGATGATGTGGATCTAATACTCACGAATCTGCTGCCTTTAATCCAACAGCCAGGGGTTTTGGTGTGGCTGCTGTCGGTCATCGCCGGTATCATGCCGCTGATCGAGGAGGTCATTAAACCTGCTGCCCTTTGGTCGTTAGCTGGCAGAAAGATCAGTGACCAAGAAGGCTTTGTGGGCGGCCTGATTTGTGGGGCTGGCTTTGCTTTGATGGAAAATGTGCTCTTCTTCACAACTGTGCTGACAGCTGAAGATTGGTTATTTTTGGCTGTGGGCAGGGCGGGTACTGGGGTGCTGCATATGTTGGCTTCTGGTCTGGCTGGATGGGGGCTTGCGAAGGCATGGAGAGATGGGAAATTTTTATTCTTGGGTCTGATGACTTTTGGGGCATTTCTTCTGCATGCTGTCTGGAATGCCCTGGCTGTGATTTCAGGTTTTGCACCGATTCTGGTTTATGGGACTGAACAAATCCCCTGGCAGGGAGGTTTGTTCTACCTTCCGGTAATTATTTTGTTATTATTTTCAGTCCTGGCTTTATGCTTGATTAACCGTCATTTTCGTCGACGTACAGGGCAGGGACGGCATGAGCGGCAGGCAGGTGAAGATGGCAGCAGTGAAAATGATAGTAACTGGGTATTGTCATGATGATCATTATTATTGGAGTCATTAAACATGCCTGACCAACCTTTATTATCCACCGTTAAAAAACTTGTGCGAACTTTGACGAAATTTCACGTCATCGGGCAGCATTATATCCCTGATCAAGGCGGATTATTGTTAACTACAAATCACCTCAGCCGGTTGGACACACCATTTTTGATGACGATCACGCATCGTACTGACCTGGTGGCAATTGTGGCAAAAAAATACCAGAAGATACGGTTTTTTAAATGGGTGTTGGAAAAAATTGGTACGATGGTGTGGATGGACCGAGAGAACACGGACTTTTCTGCCATCAGGGAGGCAATGACATATATGCGCAGTGGGATGATCGTGGGTATCGCCCCTGAGGGTACCAGAAACCGGGATTCGATCGGGCTGATGGAGGGCAAACAGGGTGCGGCATTGCTGGCCGAGCGGGCGAAAGTGCCTGTTCTGCCTGCAGCAATCATTGGATCAGAGAAGGTAAATCATTATTGGATGCGGTTAAAACGACCTCCGGTGACTATTCGGGTAGGTGAGCCTTATCATTTGCCGCCAATGGATCGAGAAAACCGCCAGGCATGGTTGACATCCTGTACGGATGAGATCATGTGCCAGATTGCTGCCTTGCTGCCGCCAGAATACCGCGGTGTATATACCGGGCACCCACGTTTGAATGAGTTATTAGGTGAAAAAACAGGGGATTAAGCGCGTTTTCAGGCATGTTTGACTGTTTTTATTATTTAACCAAATAATTAGGTGAATATCCTCAATGGTATAATCCAGATGTGTTACAGGAAATTGGCATTGGCGATGTAATTCGAATGCGAAAAGTGCATCCCTGCGGCGGTTATGAGTGGGAGGTGGTGCGCCTGGGTGCAGATATCGGGCTGGTCTGTTTGACCTGCAGTCGTCGAATCATGCTCGAACGGCGCGCATTGAAAAACCGCATGAAAACGATTGTGAGCAAAGGTGATCCTGATGGTCAACCCCAAGGATAAAAAACCGCATATTCTTTTCCTTTTTTCAGATACTGGTGGTGGTCATCGCAGTGCCGCCAAAGCAATCATTGAAGCTTTGGAAGTTTATTATCCAGATCAGGTCACAACTGAAATGCTGGATTTCTTTCTAAAATATGCACCACCGCCATTTGATCTGGCTGTCAGTACTTATGCTCCGATGGCTCAGGTACCTGATCTCTGGGAACTGGGTTACAAGCTAAGTAACGGCCGCTACCGCTCACAACTAGTGATTGATGTTTTATGGCCTTACGTCCGCAAACGGGCATTCGACCTGGTGACCAAACATCCCTGTGATATGTATGTTTCTGTGCACCCAATCATCAACACCCCCATCCTACGTACACTTGGCCAGGAACATAAACCCTATATGATCGTGATCACAGACATGGTCACAACCCATGCTTTTTGGTACAACAAGAATGCCACACTTACCCTGTCTCCGACTGAAGAAGCCAAACAACGGGGAATTGATATCGGCATGCCGCCAGATTCCATTGAGGTGGTAGGCCAGCCCATTGCAGATAAATTTTGTCGTCCACCTGAACCAAAAAAAATTCTCAGGCAGCAATTGGGTTGGCCGGAAGATCAAATGATTGTCCTCCTGGTGGGGGGTGGTGATGGCATGGGGCCGATTTATGAAACAGTTAAAGCGATAAACCAGGCCAATCTGCCTATGACCTTGGCAATCATTGCCGGGCGTAATGAAAACTTGATTCGAAAATTTAACGAGCTCGAATTTAAGACCGAAGCAAAAATCCTTGGATTTGTTGATAACATGCCCGATTTGATGAATGCGGCTGATATCATTGTGACCAAAGCAGGCCCTGGGACGATATCCGAAGCTTTCATCGCCGGGCTGCCGATAATTTTATATTCCCGTATGCCTGGCCAAGAAGAGGGAAATGTTGATTATGTTGTAGAGAAGGGAGCTGGTGTATGGGCACCAACGCCGGATCATGTGGTTAATACACTCCGGCATTGGATCAATCATCCAGAGGATCGAAACAAAATCGCCGAGATATCAAAGAGCCTGGCTAAACCAGATGCTTCAAAAAAGATTGCAAAAAGGATCATTGATCTACTGTATAACTGACAGCCGGATATGATATCATATACCCATCATGCCAATTCTAGACGATCGTAATTTTGAGTTCTTCAGCCACAGTCCTGCCCAGACCCGTCGTTTAGGCATTCATCTGGGGTCTCATCTGGAAATTGGGGATGTTGTCTGTCTGGTGGGAAACCTCGGCGCCGGGAAAACAACCTTAGTGCAGGGAATTGCACAAGGGTGGGGCGCATTGGACCCGGTATCCAGCCCAACTTATTTAATAGTGAATGAATACCGCCGTGCTGATGGCCTAAAGCTGTATCACCTGGATGCATACCGGTTGGAAACTGCCATGGAAGCTGATTTTTTAGATTTTGATCGCATGCTGGGGCAGGGGCCTATTGTGATTGAATGGGCAGAACGGATCAAAGAAATATTACCGTCAGACTGTCTTTGGATCAGCCTGGAATACAGTGCAGTCGAACACCGGACAATGATGTTAAATCCTTCCAGTAAACGTTTCCAGAAAATTACTGATAAGATCCGGCGAATAATCTATGGAGATTTCTAGTGTTATTAGCTGTTGATACTTCAACCAAGTGGGTCAGCCTGGCGCTTTATGATGGCATATTTATCCATTATGAAAAAACCTGGCAAAGCCAGTTTCATCATACCGTTGAGCTTGCGCCTGCAATAGATGATTTGTTTGCACATGCAGGTTTTTCAATGGCAGAACTGACAGGATTGGCAGTAGCCATAGGGCCGGGATCTTTTACCAGCCTGAGGATTGGACTTGCGGCTGTTAAGGGAATCTCATTGGGACTGAATATCCCTGTAGTAGGGGTACCATCTTTGGACGTGATTGCTTATGCCCAACCGGTGGATGACAAGCCCATGATAGCGGTGCTGCAGGCCGGGCGCCACAAGCTCGCTTATGTTCCTTATCAAGCAGAATCAGGCCAGTGGGTGGCTCAGGCTGCGCCTGAAGTCATTGATGCCCAAGACCTGGTGAAATCCATAGAAGCACCAACCTGGGTGTGTGGAGAGCTGTCTGCTGAGGCTCGCAGTACCATCGGGCGCAGATGGAAAAATGCTTTGATTGTCTCACCTGCGAGGGCTGTCCGCCGTGCAGGATACCTGGCAGAAATTGGTTGGCAGCGGTTGATGGATAAACAGGTGGATGATCCCATTGCCCTGACGCCGATTTACCTGAGTACTGTTGACATTCCATCGGCATAAAAGTTTTTGCTTTCATTGGCGTTTATTAAGCCAACCGATATAGAAAGCATATTCGTTTAACAACAACGCTCAGATTATTTTTTTTTTACAAGGCCGCAGTCTGGATGATTGTCTATTCATTTAAAATGGCGCATCTGCCATTCATAAAAATTAAAAAAATTAGTTACTACTCAGCTTATGAAGAAATAGGGGGTGTGGTGTGGCGGCTTTGCC
>CAZCBW010000017.1:0-47133 GCA_964497065.1 uncultured Candidatus Brevefilum sp.
TGCTATTTTTATTGGATGCTGTCCGGGATTTTTTGACCACTTTCGCTGTTGATAATCGTGTATTTGGTTTTTAAAGTGCTGGTTTTTACAGTAGAGTCAATAATTAGTAATTCATATAAGAATACTGATACAACTTTATACCAGTCCAAATTTACTGTTTTCAACACGGCTTACCAGCGCCGCCAAACCCACGCCAAGCATATCTGGTTTTTCTAACATCGGTAAGTGACCCGCATCAGGTATGGTAAGCAGAACACCTTGAGACAGTGCGTTTGCCATTTTAATCGAATTTTCCAAAGGAGCTATTTGATCTTCCTCCCCTGCTGCAATCAATGCAGGCTTTTGAAAACCTTTTAATAATTCAAACCGATCAGGTCTTCCAGCCATTGCTTTCGCAGCACCGATGATTCCTGAAGTGGAAGTCGCCATAACCATCTGATGAATTTTTTCGACCACGCTTTCATCCTTTGTCAGGAGCGGCACCATCGAATCAGCTAAAGCTTTTGCACCATTTTTTTTGGCAGCATCGATCAGCTTATACCTGGCAGATGCTTTTTCTGGCGGGTCTGCCCAGGCATGGGACGTGACCAGTCCCAAACCAATAATACTATCTGGATATTTTTCAGCAAAAGCCAGGGTGATATAACCGCCCATTGAATGACCACAAATTACTGATTGTTGGATACCTAAAAAATCAAGTATTAGGTAAAGATCGTCTGCCAGATCTTCGATCGTAAAATCTTCACCAAAAGATTCGCTGGCGCCATGCCCTCGCACATCAGGCAAGACCACGCGGTAATTTTGCAGGTATTTCTTTGTCAGCTCCAACCAGATGGTGTGATTTAAACCAAAACCATGAATTAAAACAATTGGCGTTCCGGTTTGCCCATGTACTTCACAATTCAATCCATGGCCATTAATATCAACTTTCATGGCCTTGCTCCTGGACCCATCATATGAGTCACTTCTTCATTTAATAAACGAACCGCGTCTTCACGTGTGGATACAATCCCACTGGCTTGCGCTTCTTCAAGGCTGGATAATAACCTGCCGATTTCTTTTCCAGGTGATAAATTGAAAATTTGCTGCAATTCATCCCCATTTAGCAGAAGGTCCGGTTTCACCACCTGGCCATACTGATCCCACCAGGCTTTGAGAACAGACTTGACAGATTCAAGAAATTCCATGTAGGTTTCGATTTTTATTTCGTCGTTGGGCATTGCCAGAGCTTCAGCAATTTTTAAAAATGCTACAGCGACCCCTGCATCGCTAGAAATATTATAGAATTTATAAAAATCATGACGTGTCAATGGGTGTTTATTCTTTATCAGGGTCTGAAAACCATTCAGGCCAGCTAAAAGATTTTTCAGCCAAGATACCTCTGTATTACTTAATCGCAAATATTTTCCAAAGCTATCAACATATTGGTTGCTGATAACTTCTGAATCATCAGAAGATAATTTATAAATCATGCTGCCTATAACGGATAAGCCAAATATTGAACGACCCAGGGTTAGTTCATTAATAAAATAGTCATTGATTTGATCTTTATAACTATCCAGAACAGTGGCAATAACCACCAACTGCTCAGTTTTTTTAAATGAATTTTCAGTGCTGCTGCTAAACAACCTTAACAGATGGTAAAAGCTATCAATAGCTGGTATATTCACAATATCATTAGCATAAGAGATATCTACTTCGTGGCTGTCCCCCAAGTGAGGAAGCAGGGACTCCAAGACATTTAACCGTTTGCAGTCTATCAACCCATTTACGGGGTCTGAACCTTGCAATATCCGAAAAAACTCATCTCTCAGTCGTTCTATAGATACCTCTGGTAGTTGGTTTGCCGCTTCAAACATCAATTTCTCAAGTCCATTACCATATGCTAATCCAAACTGCCTCACCAGACGAATTCCCCTGATGACTCGCACCGGGTCATCCAGCAGTGATTGATTATGACAAGCACGCAGCCTTTTCTGCAGAAGATCTTCTTGTCCATCTAACGGATCTATCAAGGTATTTAAATCCCTGATTGACACTGCCATAGCATTAATCGTGAAATCTCGATTGGATAAATCAACTTCAAGGTTTTTACCAGAAAATTTGACAAAATCTAAAGGGAAAAATTGACCGCTGGGCAAAAAATACATAATTCTGACAGTCTGGCGTTCATCATCCAATACAAAAAAACCTGCATTTAATTGTCGGGAAATCTTCTTAGCAAGGTCTAAAGGATTTTCAGCCAATACAAAATCTAAATCATTAAGCTGGCAGCCCAGGAGGCTATCTCGAACAGCACCGCCAACCAGGTAAACATGCTGGCCAGGTTTTATTGCTTTCTGGATTAATACTAAAAGTTCTTGTGTTTTAACATCAATTATCAATGGCATATTTATTCAGATCAACAACACCAATAAAAGGGAGGTTTCGATAATACTCGTCCATATCCAACCCATATCCAAAGACAAATTTGTCAGGTATTTCAAAGCCGCAATACTTAATTGGAACATTCACTTCACGTCGAGATGCTTTATTTAACAGTGTGCATACTTCCAAACTGGCAGGGTTTCGTGTGCGCAGCATCTCAATCACCGATGTCAGCGTATTGCCGCTGTCGATGATATCCTCCACGATAATTACATGCTGACCGGCAATGCTGGTAGTCAGATCCAGCGTAATCCTGACATGGCCGTCTGATTTTCTTGAACCTGCACCATATGATGAAACACCCATAAAATCAATTGCTACCAGAGAGGTAATATGCCGGATCAGATCCGTTAAAAACATCACCCCGCCTCTTAAAATACATATAGCGAGGATTGATTTATCAGCGTAATCACGACTGATCTCTTCGCCAAGCTCGCGCACACGTGCTTTGAGTTGTTCTTCAGGGATCAATATCTCTTCAATAAACGTTTGGTAATCCTGCATATCTCACCTGCCTTCTTAATCTCTCGGCACCTCATGATGTTCCCTGCACCTGGCTTCATAGAGTTCCTGTGCACCAACAACCACCAAAGGGTCATTATAGTGTGCAGGTTTTCCATCGACAAGACGCTGAGTCCGGCTGGCCGACTCGCCGCAAACCATGCATATCGCATGTAATTTCTCAACCCGTTCAGCCCGAGCCATTAATTCTGGCATGCAGCCAAATGGCTCACCGCGAAAATCAGTATCGAGACCAGTAACAATCACACGCAAACCATATTCTGCCAGCTGATCAACAACTTCAACAATCCCTGATGAAAAAAACTGGACTTCATCCACCCCGACGACGGTAGTATCAGCAGATAACAAAGCTAAGACATCCTGAGGATTGGCAACCGGTTGAGCATCAACATCAATGCCTGAATGAGAGGTGACTTTATTATGATTATAACGATTATCAATAATGGGTTTAAAAACCTGTACTTGCTGTTTTGCAATTCTCGCTCTTCGCAGCCGCCGGATCAATTCTTCAGTTTTTCCGCAAAACATTGATCCACAAATCACTTCAACTGAACCAACATTAGGTTTCATTCACTGCTCCTATGGATTATATGACAACAGGCAGATGAAAGTTCATCTGCCTGTTAAGTTTACCGGATTTTTGATTTTCAAAAACAAATTAAACGGTGATTTCTTCTGCTGCTTCCGGGATCTTGTACCCTAATTGGCGCAAAACCTTTTTCAAATCAATTAAAGATTTACGCCCAAAACCGCTGATATCCAGCATGGCTTGTTCACCGCCTTCAAGACGTTCAAGGACATCACCAACTGTTGTAATCCCAGCTTCTTCGAGCACGTTATCAACCCGTGTTCCCAGATCAAGTTCTGCGATCGGGCGATCAGGAGACACTTTTTCTTCCTCTTTGGCCTGTTTATCTTCAATATATTCCTGGCGAGCCTGTAACCGTTTGTAGAACCGATCTACCTGGCCTTCACGATCCAAGAGCCGCTGCTGCTGCCCGGTGTAAAAGGGATGACAATTTGAGCATACTTCTGTGCGAATTTCAGCCTGCGTTGAGCCTGTCTTCCAGGTTGTCCCACAGGAACCGCAGATCACCGTTGCTTCTGGATGATATTCTGGATGTATTTCTTTTTTCATAATAACTTTACTATCCTTTCAATTGTGATACGTGTTATTCATTTTCAGGGATAGTCACGACATGTACCTTTTTGCGGCCGCCAGGCATTGTCTCATAATGAACAAGACCCTCGGTCGTTGCAAACAGGGTGTAGTCTTTACCCATACCAACATTCCAACCGGGATGCACCTTGGTTCCACGTTGCCGAACCAGGATGTTCCCGCTGATCACGTACTCACCACCAAATTTTTTTACACCAAGTCGTTTCGATTTGCTGTCACGGTTGTTCCGAGACGAACCGCCGCCTTTTTTATGTGCCATGATCCTTACTCCATTTCAATCGATTCAATCAGCAATCGAGTATAAAGCTGCCTGTGACCGGATTTTACCCGATAACGTTGTTTCGGCCGGTATTTAAACACTAAAATTTTCCGGCCCTTGAAGTGATCTAACACCTCCGCCTTAACCTTCGCGCCTTTAATAGTCGGGGTGCCAATTGTAACTTTATCTTCATTCACAGATAGTAATACTTCATCTAAAGTTACTTTGTCTCCCACCTCTTGCGATAGGCGATCGACCTCGATCGTTTCACCTTCGGCAGCTCGATACTGCTTGCCGCCTTGTTCGACAATCACAAATTTCATTTTTACTCCAATCTTCACTTAACCGTTCTCGATCGCGTGTAACCGCCATGGAACGGGAAAGTTGGGTTACAATATGATACCCCAGCATTAACGTCCTGCCGGGGCAAGATTATAGTATTATAATGTCACTGAATACGAATGTCAACAAGAATTTTTTTCAGCTGATTCGTTGTTAAGCCCAATTTTTTACTGTTTGACCATCAACGATGATTGTTCTTTTTGAAAAACAAAACTCTAACTAATTAATTAGAATAACAGGACTGAATATAATAAACTCCTTGATGAAACCCTAACTTCTTTCCTATTAAGACATATAATAAGCACTGATAGTGAACGAGATACTATATCATCCTTATCAATAGGATATTATCCATCAAATTTTCCTAAAATTACAAAATAAATTATCTTGATTTAAAGCTGTGTTTACGCTATACTGTAATCACGAGTGGTTAAAAGTGGAGATTAGTGGGATGAAGTGGAGCGCCGTTTACCCGGCGCCCTATTGACATTAGGAGTGGTAGAACAAATGTTCCTTGGGCAGTTTGAGCACACCATTGATGAGAAAGGTCGCATCACCATTCCCTCAGAATATCGAGAGGAATTGGGGAGCTCAGTATACCTGACTCAGGGTTTTGATGGCAATATCCAAGCCTACCCCAGTGAAATGTTCAAACAGCTTTTGGATCTGGTTAAGAACACCAATTTCCTGGATGGCAACAGCCGCAGGCTCCGCAGACTCCTCTTTGCCAATGCAAAAAGGCTCGACTTTGATAGCGCTGGCCGCATTCTAATCCCTTCTTTTTTGCGCAAGCAAGCAGGCTTGAATAATGTTGCCATCATTGCCGGCAGTGGTGCATATTTTGAATTATGGTCACCAGAACAATGGCATAAACAAGAAGAAGCGCTGAATGATATCGAAGCTAATGAGCAGCGGTTCAGTGCATTGGATCTCTCAAAGCTACCATGAACACATTAACAATTGGTGAGGGGAATTCTACCGGAAACACCGGTGATCAAACGCCTCACCAACCTGTACTTTACCATGAAGTTATGGATGCCCTGGCACCTAAAGATGGTGGTGTATATACAGACGGCACGCTCGGCGCCGGCGGCCATGCAGAAGGATTATTGAAATCTTCTGCGCCAAATGGCAGGTTGCTGGGTCTCGATCTTGATCCCGAGGCGTTGGCGTACGCAACCCAGCGACTCAAGCCCTATCAAGACCGGCTCACAATTCGTCAGGCATCCTACCAATCAATATCTGTGATCCTTAATGAGCTCAACTGGCCGCCAGTTGATGGCATTCTGCTGGATCTTGGCGTGTCCTCCATTCAAATTGATCGCCCACACCGTGGCTTCTCATTTATGGAGGATGGACCGCTCGATATGCGCTTCAACCAGGAGCAAGGGAAAAGCGCGGCCGATTTGGTCAACACACTGAGCGAAACAGATCTTGCAGATATCATCTGGCAGTTTGGTGAAGAACGGTATACCCGGCAAATCGCCAGTGCCATCATTAAAGCAAGGCCGTTCTACTCAACAAAAGCTTTAGCAGATCTCATCCGCTCTATTGTAAAAGGGAAAAAGTCTCGAATTCACCCGGCGACACGCACCTTTCAAGCATTGAGGATCGCCACGAACAAAGAACTGGCGGCACTTTCATCTTCACTGCCCGGTTTAATGAACAGCCTGGCACCAGGAGGAAGACTAGCAGTCATTAGCTTTCACTCTCTTGAAGACAGAATAGTTAAGCAGTTTTTTCAAAGAGAAAGCAGTGACTGTATTTGCCCGCCAGAACAGCCGGTATGCACCTGCAGCCATCAGGCCGTAATTAAAGTATTGACTAAAAAACCTATCCGGACAAAAGCACAGGAAATCGAACACAATCCACGTGCCCGTAGTGCAAGGCTTAGGGTTGCAGAAAGAATTTAAAGGCACAATTATTGCAGGGTTTTTAACATGAAGAATCGTATTGTACAAGCCTATAAACAAGCTCCCTGGCGAATCCAGCTTCAATGGATTGGTTTATTCCTGCTTGCATTGATTTTAGTCGCCGCTGTTACGGGGATATATTTAAGCGTCAGTGCACATGCTGCAGCAACTGGTCGCAGTATTCAATCCTATGAACGCCAAATAACCAATATCAATAATGAGATTGCCGTTCTGACGACGAAACACGCCGAGATCAATGCTGGCAGTAATATGCAGGCAAGAGCTATAGAATTAGGGTTTCAATCAATGGATCCTAAAACAGCAGTCTATCTTGAAATCCCTGGTTACGACCCAGGAGCCAGGCTGGTGCTTGCACCGCCAAGAGTCAGCATGATCACCGAATCACCGATTATCCGATCATCCTATCGAATTTCTCTTTGGGACTGGTTCACCAGTCAAATTTGGCAGCCAAACCCAGGCGTATTGATACCGGAGGAGAAACCTGTACCATGAAACCTCTCTTTTATACCCGGTATCTGATTCTCGCTCTGATTTGTGGACTAATCGGCAGTGCAATCCTCATCCAGATGATTCGCATCAATTACACACCATTAGCACTTGAGCTGATTGCAAAATCTGAAAATTATCAAGGCGTCAGAAAGACTGTCTATCCCCCAAGAGGTACGATCTACGATCGTTCAGGGAACATTCTGGCGACCAACCAGGTAGCCTACGAGGTGGGAATTGATCTTAAAAATGTCATTGACCCAGAATCAATTGCTTTTGCAGCCGCAACACTGCTTGAAGATGTTGATTACAACCATGTCTACACATTAACCAGTACGCCCAAACAATATGAAGAAAACAGATATTATGTATTGGCTAGTTTTATTGACCAAGAAACTGTGGACGAATTGGAGCAATTACGGCAGCATTATGCCGCAAGGCTGCAAGATGCAAGAACAACAACACCCAGCCTATCAGGCATGGTTTGGACGCCAATGCTTCAACGTGTCTATCCTGAAAGCACATTAGCATCCAATATTTTAGGATTTTACAATTATTTTTCCCGTGAATCTGCCCAGGGGGTATTTGGTATTGAAGAATCATATAATCGGTTGTTAACTGGCAAACCTCAAAACATCTTCCTGCCAAACGACCCCTACCTTGTTGAAGCTTTGCCCGATATTGATGCAGGGGCAAGCCTAGTTTTAACCATCGATCGAGAAATCCAGCACATGCTTGAAGAAACCCTAGTTAAAGCAATCGAATGGTCTGGAGCAGAAGGCGGAACGATCATCGTATCAAACCCAAAAAATGGTGAGATTCTAGGGATGGCCAGCACACCGTTTTTTGACCCAAACCAGTATTGGACTTATCAAGAGACATTCCCAGGAATCACGCCTTATAACCGCGCAGTTGGTACAGCTTATGAACCGGGGTCGGTGTTTAAAGTCATCACAATGGCCGCCGCATTGGACAGCGGTGTCGTAGATCTTGACACAACCTATAACGATAGTTCTGGTGTCTATTGGGTTGCCAATACCTGGCCTATCTACAATTGGGACTTCGGCGCCTGGGGCGTTCATGATATGACCGGTTGTATGCAGCATTCATTAAATGTTTGTTTGGCTTATATCGCCCATGAAAGGCTGGGAGAAGACCTCTTCTATCAATACCTGCATGAATTTGGCTTTGGCCGGAGCACAGGTATTGATCTCGCCAGTGAAGCCAACTTCCCCCTGCGATTGCCGGAAAACAACCATTGGTCCATCATCGATTTAGCAACCAATTCCTTTGGCCAGGGAATCGCCGTCACCCCCATTCAAATGATCACAGCCATTTCCGCAATTGCCAACGACGGTCAGATGATGACACCGCATGTGGTTCGCAGTGTAATTGACCAGGGGCAGCAATACAACGTAACCCCTCAGGTGATCAATTCTCCAATCTCCCCTGAGACAGCGCAAGCGGTTACACAAATGCTGACCGTCTCCCTTGAAAGAGAAGCATCACTTGCGCTGGTTGATGGTTATAGAATTGCCGGAAAAACTGGTACAGGCCAAATCCCAACCGAGCTTGGGTATACTAGTTCACTGACAAATGCTTCATTCGTTGGATGGGGTCCTTCAGAAAACCCACAATTTGTTGTTTACATCTGGCTTGAAAAGCCCACCATCTCTAGATGGGGTTCAGAGGTTGCCGCTCCTGTCTTCAGGGATGTTGTTGAGCAACTGGTCGTCCTGATGCGCATTCCACCAGATGCCAGTTTTACCCAAACAATTGATGAATAAAAAAGGAAATAATATGTTCTACTTGCACGATTTTATCTCAGCAGTCACCCAACAATCATCCAGACCATTGGATATAGCAATCAATGGTGTGGTGATTGATTCTCGACAGGCAACCCAAGGTTCACTTTTCGTTGCTTTGCCGGGTGAGCAAACTGACGGCCATCAATTTGTGCAAGCGGCATTCATAAATGGCGCAACAGCCGCGTTGATTGATCAGGAACTTGATCTTCCATTCCCAGTAATTGATCTGCGTTCAGGAAAGTTCAATCCAAACGACTTGCCGCAACAACAGCCGGTATGTCTCCGAGTTGACAATACTTTGGTCGCCTTGCAAAAATTTGCTCAAGTGTGGCGAGAAAAACACCCGATCCGGACAATCGGGATCACCGGCAGTGTGGGGAAGACATCAACAAAAGAATTAACCGCATCATTGCTTGCACATCGTTACCAAGTGCTAAAAAACCCTGGTAATCGAAATAATGAAATCGGTTTGCCGCTCACATTAACAGAATTAAAGCCAGACCATGAGTGTGCAGTTTTAGAAATGGGCTTTTATGTGCTAGGTGAAATCAAAACACTGTGTGAGATTGCAAAACCTGATGTTGGTATCGTCACGAATATTGGTACAGTTCATGCTGAGCGTGCTGGTTCCCAAGAAATGATAGCCCGGGGTAAAGCTGAATTAGTGGAATCCTTACCGACAGCCCCAACAGGAACTGCCATTTTAAACATGGATGACCCCTGGGTTAAGTGGATGGCAGACCGAACACAAGCACAAATTCTATTCTACGGTGTCAATGAACAGGCTGATCTAATGGCGTCGGACATCAAATCCCACGGCCTGCAAGGGATATCATGCACGCTGACCTACGAGGGTAAAGATCACATCATTCAATCGCCGCTGCTGGGCGAATTTTCAGCTTACACCATCCTGTGTGCAACTGCAGCAGCACTGGTTGAGGGTTTGAGTTGGGAGACGATTACCAAAGCACTATTGGAAAGCCAATCTAATATCCGCATGCGACATTTCACCTTGGATAATGGTGTCACTGTCATCGATGATACCTACAATGCAACGCCTGAATCTACGACTGCAGCACTTAAATTTTTAAAAGGTATGAAAGGACGTCGTGTGGCAGTTCTGGGCGATATGCTTGAATTGGGACAATACGAACAGCAAGGTCATCAATCTGTTGGTGAAGCTGCGGCCAGGTGTGCAGATTACTTAATCCTGGTCGGTCCCCGATCAGAAATCACTGCTGCCAGCGCTATTAAATCCGGTTTTTCTGAAAATAACGTGAAATGGTATCCGGATTCGCATCAAGCGTCCTTATCCATTGGAAAATCAATACAACATGGCGATTTTGTGTTAATCAAAGGTTCGAACAGCATGAAAATGGACATCATTCTCAGGGAACTCGAGGAGCATTCATAATGGAAAACGCCTCTGTTGCCATTGCGCTCACTGGCCTGAGTTTTATGATGACTGTCATTTGGGGACAGCCCTTAATCCGCCTGCTCAAAGCCTGGCGGATTGGTAAAATTGTGCGTGAAGATGGGCCTGACCAACACACTGAAAAAACTGGCACTCCGACCATGGGTGGATTCATGATCTTGATCCCGGTCACGCTGCTGACAATTCTTTTCAATGCTGTTTCGATTTTTGGTTTCAATCTTCTTGGCCGGTCGGTTCTATTACCGTTGATCACCATGTGGGCATACGGTTTGCTGGGCATGATTGATGATTGGGAAGGCATTCGCGGACCTCGCCAGGGACTTGGCATGCGTGCCAGGGTTAAGTTCAGCATCCAGGTGATCTTTGCTATTGCAATTGCCTTTGCACTACGAGACATCCTGGAAGTGCCCCAACTGATCTGGTTCACAACAGAAGTGCCGTTCAGCCTGGGGGCACTGTATATCCCCATTGCGGTCTTCCTGATCGTTGGGCTTTCCAATGCTGTTAATTTCACTGATGGTTTGGATGGATTAGCCGGGTTGATTTCTGCTACTGCCTTTGCCTCACTTGGTTTCGTGGCAGTGATCCAGGGACAGGATTTCCTCGCCCGGTTTTGCTTTTCATTGATGGGAGCCTTGTTTGGGTTTTTATGGTTCAATGTCCACCCTGCACAGCTTTTCATGGGTGATACAGGGTCATTAGCACTGGGTGCTACGATGGCTGTGATTGCCCTGATGACGGGCCAATGGCTGATTATTCCATTGATTGCTGTCATCCCGGTCAGTGAAGCATTAAGTGTCGTGATCCAGGTTCTTTATTTCAAAGCAACAAACGGGAAGCGATTCTTTAGGATGGCACCCTTGCACCATCATTTTGAGTTAATCGGATGGAGTGAAACTCAGATCGTCCAACGTTTCTGGCTGGTTAGTCTCGTATTCACCATGCTGGGCATCGCCCTGATTCTAGTGGAGTAATTAATGACAAAGTGGCAAAATAAAAAAGTTGTGATCTTTGGTGCAGCCCGTCAGGGTTTGGCATTGACACGCCACCTGGTAGAAAATGGCGCAACTGTGATCCTGAATGACCACCGATCTGACGAGCAACTGGCGGATGCCCGAGCCGCACTAAGTGATTTGGAGATCACCTGGGTGACAGGGCACCATCCAGAAACCATTTTAGAGAACGTGGACTTGGTCTGCCTCTCAGGCGGTGTTCCATTAGATCTGCCGATTGTACAGGAGGCAGTCAGGAGAATAATCCCCCTATCCAACGACTCACAAATATTTCTTGAAGAGGTGCCATGTCCGGTGATTGGTATTACCGGGTCAGCCGGTAAAACGACTACCACAGCTTTGGTTGGCGAGATGGCACGCCAGCATTTTCTAAGCCGAAAACCAAACAACAGGGTTTGGGTTGGCGGAAACATTGGCAATCCTCTGATCAGTGACCTAAAAAACATCCAACCAGACGATCTGGCAGTGATGGAATTGTCTAGTTTTCAACTTGAAATCATGACACGCTCACCACACGTTGCAGCGATCCTTAATCTGACACCCGATCACCTTGACCGACATAAAACCATGTCAGCATATGTCTCAGCAAAATCTCAAATTCTGACACACCAAAAATCAGGTGATATCGCTGTCTTGAATCGCGACGATCTTAAAGTCAGGGAATTATTTCCCGAAATTAGAGGACGGCAGCTGACCTTTGGAATAAACCCGCCTTTTAATAAACAGGATGGCACCTACTTTAAACGTGGCAAGTTATACCTGCAGGCCAGCGGTCAGGTCGCCAGGGTCATACAAGCAGATCTGCTCAACTTGAGAGGAACGCATAATCTTTATAACGTCCTTGCTGCAATAGCAATCGCAGCTGCTGCCTCAATATCCCTGACAGCAATTTACGATGGGATTGTGGCTTTTGAAGGTGTTCCGCACCGGCTTGAATTTGTACGCGAATGGGGTGGCGCAAACTGGTACAACGATTCCATTGCAACTGCACCAGAACGTACGCTTGCAGCTATCAATGCCTTTGAAGAGCCGCTCATCCTCTTGGTGGGTGGTCGAGATAAAGATTTACCATGGCAAGACCTGAAAAATAAAATACAGCAAAGGGTTGATCACCTGGTTTTATTTGGTGAAACAGCCGATATGATTGAAAAAATGTTTGGAATTCCTGACCCAAATAACCGCCCCTTTTCGATTAACAAATGCGGTGGGGTAAAAGAAGCTGTTGTAAAAGCGGCTGAGTTAATGAAACCAGGGGATGTGGTCTTGTTTTCTCCCGGAGGCACAAGTTTTGATGAATTTATTGATTTCGAAGATAGAGGAAAGCGATTTACGGCATGGGTGAAGGAACTTTAACCGGCAGGAAAAAAATTCGGCCAGCTAATCAGCGCAATTTGAGGCTTCCTTTTGACGTGCCGTTGCTGCTTATCGTGATTGTGCTGCTTGTTTTCGGATTGCTTATGGTTTATTCTGCCAGCTGGGACTTCTCAATCGTGATGGGTGAAGGGCCCACATATATGTTTGGGCGCCAGATACTTTGGGTCTTGTTAGGCCTTGCTGCAGCCACAATTGCCGCCCTGTTTGATTATCACCGGTATGAAAAATTCCTGGTCATCATGTGGGTTGGAACGCTGGCTTTATTGGTCGCAGTGCTGGTCGTGAACGAACAACGCAGCCTTGAAGTAACCCGGATGCTTTTAGGTAGTTCTATTCAGCCATCTGAACTGGCAAAAATAGTGATCATCCTTTATTTATCATTCTGGTTATATAACCGGAAGGATTCTCTCAATGATATCCAATTGGCACTATTACCGCTGGTTGCCATTCTAGGTATCACCTTCAGCTTCATTATGATGCAGCCAGACTTAAGTGCTGCAATCACTATTTTGATCCTTGGTGTGATGTTATTCTTCCTGGCTGGTGGTGATTGGAAGATCATCCTTCTTGTTGTTTTGCTTGCTTTGTTGGTTGGCTTACCATTGGTCTATATCTATCCAACTGGCAGAATCAGGATCAATTCATTTATAACCACCTTGAACGACCCTCTGCAGAGCAGTTACCATATCCAACGCAGCCTTGAAGCGATCGTCAAAGGCGGTTGGTTTGGCGTTGGCATCGGCCAGGCAGACACTAAATTTACCGGCTTGCCGCTGGCACCGACTGACAGCATATTTGCAGTGGTCATTGAAGAAACCGGCATCATCGGCGGCGCATTCATCGTTGTTATGTTCATGCTGCTGATCTGGCGAGGACTGGTGATTGCAAAAAATGCACCAGATCAGTTAGGCTCTTTGATCGCTTTTGGATTAACTGCCTGGATAGGTGTTGAAGCGTTTATGAATATGGCCACAATGGTTGGCTTGATGCCGTTCACTGGCAATGCCCTGCCTTTCATCAGTGCCGGCGGGTCAAGCATGGTCGTCACGCTTACTTCGATAGGCATCATAATGAATATTTCAAGAGTTTCGGAGAATAAGAAAACTTCAGAAAGGAGCCCAAACCGTGCGGTTGTTGATCTGCGCAGGCGGGACGGGCGGGGGCGTGTACCCCGCCATCACCATTCTTGATGCCCTTGGTATCAGTCATCAGACAGTTTTATGGGTTGGCAGCCAGGGCGGAATGGAAGAGACATTGGTGACCAGAAGAGAAATCCCCTTCAAAGCTATCCCTGCAGCCGGCATCCATGGTGTCGGACTAACCAAACTGCCTGGAAATATCATTAAACTGATCAGGGGCTTTTTTGCATCCATTAACATCCTGCGTGATTTTCAGCCTGATGCTTTGCTCTTTACGGGTGGTTTTGTAGCCTTTCCTATGGCTGTCGCATCTGTTGGAAAACCCTCGCTCCTTTATGTTCCGGATATCGAACCCGGGTTGGCGTTAAAAAGCCTGGCACGGTTTGCTAACCAGATTGCTTTGACTACGGAAACATCAGCAGCTTACTTCCCCAATCAATCCAAGCTGACTGTCACAGGGTACCCTGTCCGACCAGAGCTAAAAACATGGACACGGGCAAAAGCGATTGAATACTTCGGCCTGAACCCTGCCTTGCCTACACTGACTGTTGCCGGCGGAAGTCAAGGCGCTCGTTCAATCAACTTTGCTTTGCTAAAGATCTTGCCGCAATTATTGCAGGATATGCAGATCATCCACCTGACCGGGCACCTTGATTGGGAGCAAATTGATCATAATGCCCAAAGCCTCCATGGTAATTTGGTAGAACGATATCACCCCTACCCATACCTGCACGAAATGGGTGCAGCTTTAGCGGCGGCAGATCTGATCGTTTCAAGAGCTGGTGCATCAACCTTAGGTGAATATCCCTTGTTTGGTTTGCCTGCGATCCTGGTTCCCTATCCGCATGCCTGGCGATACCAAAAGGTCAATGCCAGTTATCTTGTTGAGCATGGGGCAGCTGTTATTTTAAATGATGAAGAACTAGAGAACCAATTACTAAACTTGGTTCAATCCCTGATCACTGATCAAAGTAAATTGACAAACATGCGCCAGGCTATGTCAGCATTGGCGGCACCTGATGCAGCGATGAACATTGCCAACCTTATCATGGATATGTCAGGAACCAATAATATTGAGAGGTCAATATGATCAGCCTGTATATTCTATTCTGGGTTTTCTTATGTCTATTTGCCATCATTGGCACAATACGTCACTGGCCAAAGGAACTGCTTGTTATTCCTGCTGTGGTCATTGCATTGTTCTTAATCACCATACTTGAAACATACGTGCCCTATATCAAGGACATAATTTCGGTAACAGTCAGGTTCTGGTTCAGGACTGCGTTATTAGTGATCATGACAGTTGTGGGTTATCTGATCCCAAATTTTGATCGAGTAATGAGCCGCCAAATCTTTCACCGTGACCGAATTGATGATGCAATTTTCGGTTTCATCATTGGCGTATTAAATGGATACATGATTATCGGTTCAATCTGGCACTTCCTGGTAGAAGCCAATTATCCCTTCGATTGGGTAACAGCACCTGAACTCGTCACAGAATTAGGACAAAACACCGCTCAATTAATAGAAATTCTTCCACCGCAATGGCTGCAAGGCCCGATGCTTTATATCGCAGCAGCAGTTTCGATAATATTAACACTGGTGGTAATGATCTGATGAAACATGTGCACTTCATTGGCATTGGTGGGTTTGGCTTATCAGCCATAGCCCGAATCTTATTAGAAAGGGGTTACACCGTCAGCGGGTCTGACAGCCATACCTCACCGCTGTTTGTGTCAATCGAAGAAGCTGGTGCAGTCACTTTCCTGGGTCATAATGCAACTAATATCGTTGGTTCAGATCTGGTGATCCGCTCATCTGCCATCCCCGATGCCAACCCTGAGGTAGAAGCAGCGATTGCAAACGGCATCCCGGTGTATAAACGCTCAGATTTCTTAACAGAGTTAACACAGGGGCAGGACACACTGGCTATTGCTGGCAGTCATGGAAAAACTACTACTACTGCAATGTTGATCTGGATTTTAAACCAGCTTGGCTTGGATCCCAGTTTTATCGCTGGGGGTGTGGTCAAACAGCTTAATACCAACGCACAAGCAGGCACTGGACAATACTTCATCATCGAAGCAGACGAATACGATCACATGTTTTTAGGCCTGGCACCAAAAATTGCCATTATCACCAATATCGAACATGATCACCCTGATTGTTTCCCAACCAGAGATGAATATCAACAAGCATTTAAAGCATTTCTCGAAAAGCTGCAGCCTGACGGAACTGCGATTATCTGCATGGATGACCCGGAGGCCAGGGCTCTCGCAATACAAGCCAAAGCATCAGGAAAACAAATTTATGGCTATGGAGTCGACCATCAAGCAGATTATTTTGTGGATCAAATCAGGGCAGTTAACAATACAATGCAATTTCAACTTATTTTTCGGAATCCTGGGATGGTTCCAAATAATTTAGGGAATGTCACCCTCCAAATTCCTGGACATCATAACGTGCTCAATGCCGCAGCCGTGCTCAGCACAATCCACCACCTTGGACTTCCGCTTAATAAAGCCATCCAAGCACTCAGTCAATTTACAGGAGCGGGCCGACGTTTTGAGATTTTGGGCACTGTTAATCAAATAACTGTGATTGATGACTATGGACACCATCCAACAGAAATTAGAACAACCATCGAAGCAGCCCGTACTCTCTATCCAAATCGAAAAATTTGGGCTGTTTGGCAGCCCCATACCTACACCCGCACAAAACGCTTAGAGAATGATTTTGTCGAAGCCCTGGATTTAGCAGACCGGGTTGTGGTCCTGCCGATTTTTGCCGCTCGAGAGAAGGACCCGGGGTATTCATCCAGAGGTATTGTTAGCATTCTGTCAGGTAAAAAAGCAGTTTACATGGAAGATTTCGATGCCGCTCACACTTATTTGTCAAACCAGCTTGAGCCCGATGATATGATGATCGTTTTTTCAGCTGGTGATGCTACCAAAATCAGCCAGGACGTTCTTAAGAGTTTACAAGAAGAAGTGCAAAATACAGTTCAAGAGGTAAACCATGATTAAATTACCTTTAGAACAGCTCAAACAGGTGTTTGGTGAGAAATTGCAAGAAAACGTCACCATGGCGAACTACACAACAGCTCGTGTAGGGGGTGAAGTCCCTGGTTTAATTGCCGTCCATACCGTGGACGAATTAGCCAATGCAGCGAACACACTTTGGCAGATGTCGATCCCTTTTGTACTTCTGGGCAGCGGTGCTAATATCCTGGTCAGCGATCAAGGGCTTGATGCAGTTATTCTTCACAACCGGGCACATAACTTGAAAATCGACACGAAATCTACCCAACCCAGTATTGATGCAGAATCAGGGGCTATCCTGGGTACAGTTGCCCGCCAGTCAGCACTGCGGGGCTTAAGCGGCATGGAATGGGCTGCACCTGTGCCAGGAACCGTCGGTGGTGCAATCTATGGGAATGCCGGAGCCCATGGCAGCGATATGAAAGCCTGTTTGAAAGTGGCAAAAATCTTGCACAAAAATGGAGATATAGAAGATTGGTCAGTTGAAAAGCTGGACTATCAGTATCGCAGCAGCATCTTAAAACGCGAAAAAATACCTGTGGTGATCCTTTCAGCCATCTTTAATGTCACTCGAACCAGTCGGGAAGAAGCCTGGGAGAACATTAAAACATTCCAGGCGCATCGCAAAGATACTCAGCCCCCGGGTGCTTCGTTGGGTTCGATGTTTAAAAACCCACCCGGTGATTTTGCCGGACGATTGATCGAATCAGCTGGGTTAAAGGGACGTCGAGTGGGTCGGGCGATGATCAGCCCAATCCACGCAAATTTTATTCTGAATCTAGAAGGAGCAACGGCTCAAGACATCTATCAATTGATGACGATCGTCCAGACCACTGTTAAAGAAAAATTCGGTATCTGGCTAGAACCGGAAATAGAGTTATTAGGTGAATTTAATTAATGACTGAAAAAATAAATATTGGCATAATCTATGGGGGCCGATCCGGTGAGCATGAAGTCTCATTGATGTCCGCACAATCTGTATTATCGGTCATCAACCGGGATAAATATCATGTCACTGAAATTGGCATCAATCGGCAGGGGAACTGGTTTGTGGGTGAAAATCTGTGGTCAAAATTACAGCAGGAAAGATTTGACGACCTTTCACCTGCATTTATGCTCAGCTCTCCATTGAACAACGGTATTTATACATTCAGGGAAAGTCACTACCAATTATTTGCTGAATTGGATGTGGTTTTTCCGGTCTTACATGGGACCTACTCCGAAGACGGCACACTGCAAGGTTTACTTGAGTTGGCTGATATTGCTTATGTCGGCGCTGGTGTTGTTGGCTCAGCGACTTGTATGGATAAAGGAATTTTCAAAGACGTCATGGTGGCTAACGACTTGCCCACCTTAGCATACACGGTCTTTACACGATCATTTATCGAAAGTGAACTTGAGGATTGCCTCAATAAAGCAGAAACGATATCGGATTATCCCCTGTTCACCAAACCAGCTAACCTCGGTTCTTCTGTGGGCATCAGCAAATGCAACAATAAAGATGATTTAATCTTAGGTCTCCAAAAAGCAGCGGTATTTGATCGACGGGTTGTGGTTGAAAAGGGGATCAATCATGCACGTGAAATCGAGGTAAGTGTCTTAGGAAATGAGGAACCGTCGGTTTCAATTCCCGGCGAAATTATTCCAAAAGATATTTTCTACACCTACGAAGAAAAATATATCAACGATACGGCCGATTTATTGATCCCTGCGGAGCTCCCTGCTGGCACAATCGAGAAGTTCCAGGCAATGGCTGTTAAAGCCTACAAAACAACTGATTGCGCAGGTATGGCAAGGGTAGATTTTCTGATAGACCGGGAAAATGAAGAAATTTTTCTCAACGAGATCAATACTATCCCCGGTTTCACCAAGATCAGTATGTACCCAAAATTATGGGAAGCATCAGGAATCCCTTATGCGGATTTAATCGAAAAACTGATTGAATATGCGCTGGAACGAAAAGCCCAGCGAGACAGAACAGAAAGAGAGTTTCGAAGCTGAAATGGCAACACGTCAGTCTGACGAGATGAGCAGGGCAGAAAAAATAAGGACCCGCAGACAGAGCAGGCCCAAAGAAACCCCAAAGATTGAACTTGGGTCCAGTGCCACGCGCAAAGTAACTGATTCGCGTGTACCCATCACCCGCAGATCATCAATCCAACAGCCTGCACCTGCAGCCAGGCGCAAGCACAAAACTGTCCAGGTACCTTTAAGGTCCAAAGGCGCTGAATTACAACTGCTAGCTATGCCAAGGATGGATTTGGGATGGCGGATCATTTCAGGTGCGGTGTTTTTGTTCTCTTTAGCGGTGGTAATCAGTTTCTCGAACTTAGAGGCGTTTGCTGTCAATTCAATCAATCTTGTCGGTGCACAAAGACTGAGTGCTGAAGTCCTACTTGCTCAATTGGACTTAGCTGGAACCAAAGTGATACAACTGCGTCCAGCAGAAATTGAAGAAAGAATTGCTGACCGATTCCCCAGTTTGCGAAAAGTCTCAGTTTCGGTCAGATTACCAGCCACAGTGGTTGTGAGAGTTGATGAAAGGGAGCCGATAATCAGCTGGGTTCAGGACAATACAACCCAATGGATCGACAACGAGGGTTTCATGTTCCCAATCCATGGTGAAGCAGAAACCACCGTCACTGTTGAAGCAAATGGTGATCCCCCACTGCTGACTGATCCTGAAGAAATGGAAATCGAAGAAGATACCACACCGGCCTTTTTGCAAATGGAGATAACACACAACAGAACAACACCAGAATTTGTGCATGGTCTTTTATCACTGCGTGATTACATCCCTGAAGGTAGCATTCTTCAATACGATCCCCGTTTTGGGTTGGGTTGGGAAGATCCTAATGGATGGTTGGTGTATTTTGGCAATGACATCAGCACAATAGATGCTAAATTGTCACAATATGAAACAATCCTGGAGATGATTCGCACTGAAGGGATTTCCCCAACCTTGATCAGTCTGGACCACCTGCATGCACCATTTTATCGACTGGAGCAATGAACATGGACGAACCAATAATTGTCGGAATTGATATCGGAACCAGCAAGGTTTGCACCCTTGTCGCCAGAGTAGAAGATGGCAGCAACCTGCGGATACTTGGCGTCGGTATTGAACCATCGCAAGGCATGCGCAAAGGGACCGTTGTTGATCTCAATGCTGCTGCCCTGGCAGTCTCACGGTCGGTTGAAAAGGCAGAGCGGACATCGGGCTTTGAAATTAACGCAGCCCTGGTCAGTATGGCGGGTTCGCATATTTCTTCCGTCAACAGCCGTGGAGTGGTCGGTATCACAGGCGGCATCGTCGATATTGATGATGTTGAAAGGGCTCTGGATGCAGCGCAGGCTGTCGCCATCCCTCACAATAGAGAAATTATCCATGTTGTTCAGCGCGGGTTCATTATTGACGGTCAAGATGGCATCCGCACACCTATTGGGATGCATGGCTACCGCCTGGAAGTTGAAGCACATATTATCACAGCCGCTGCATCAACGGTCGAAAACCTGCGGCAGTGCGTTGGTGCATCCGGGATCGAAGTTTCACAGTTTGTTCTCAACCCGCTTGCCTCAGGTGAAGCCGTCCTATCTGAAACTGAGCGCCAGATGGGCGTTGCCGTTGTTGACATTGGCGGAGGTACATCCGATGTGGCAATTTATATTGATGGTGATGTCTGGCATACGATGGTTTTAGCAGTCGGAGGTAATCATATCACGTCCGATATTGCTCACGGCTTGCGGCTGCCCATTTCGCAGGCAGAGGAGATCAAAATCAAATTTGGTCATGCCTTGCGATCTGGTGTCAATCCTGAAGAACAATTTACAGTGCGGAGCTTTGGCGGTGATTCACCCAGCAGGATCAACCGCTCGGATCTTGCCACCATCATTGAAGCCCGCATGGAAGAAATTTTTCAGCTTGTATTACAGGAAATCCGCCGATCAGGTTATGACGGTCTTTTACCTGCCGGTATTGTGCTTACAGGGGGTTCCAGTCTCATTGCTGGCAGCCGGCAGCTGGCATCACAGGTTATGGGCCTACCAGCGAGGATTGCCAAACCTCAGAGCCTGGTCGGCCTGACGGATCAGCTCGATTCACCAGCTTATTCCACCAGTATTGGTTTATTGGAATGGGCATTATTGATGAGCGAAAGCGCTTACCAGTCCAACCGTCGCAACCCCAAACAAACCCAGGTTTGGACTGAACAACTAAAAGATTTACTCAGGCGTTTATTGCCCTGAGAAATTTAAATTTATTAGATCAATCAAGTGTTTAGAAGAGGAGTTAATCATGGATAAGAATCTACAACCTGAATCATTTGCACGAATCAAAGTTGTGGGAATCGGCGGCGGTGGATGTAATGCCGTCAACAGGATGATCGATGAGGGCATCACCGGCATCGAATTCATCGCTGTGAATACCGATGCCCAGGCACTACAGTTTTCTAAAGCCAAAACGCGGGTCAGGATAGGTGATAAATCTACCCGCGGCCTGGGTGCCGGCGGTGACCCAAGAATTGGGAGGGTTGCTGCAGAAGAATCAGCTGAAGAGCTGTACGAAGTACTAAAAGGCAGCGACATGGTCTTTGTCACCGCAGGACTTGGCGGCGGTACTGGCACAGGTGCAGCACCAATTGTTGCCCAAATTGCCCAGGAAATCAAAGCGCTGACCATTGGTGTGGTTACCCGGCCTTTCTCATTTGAAGGAAACCATCGCATTAAGTCTGCTGAAGATGGCGCAAATAACCTCAAAGAACATGCGGATACCTTGATCATCATTCCCAATGACCGCTTGCTGCAAATTGTGGATAAGCGCGCTGGCCTGCAGGATGCCTTCAAGGTGGCTGATGATGTATTGCGCCAGGGCATCCAGGGAATTTCAGAACTGATTACCATCCCCGGTCTGATCAATCTGGACTTTGCAGATATCCGCACGATCATGTCTGAAGGCGGAGCCGCACTGATGGCAGTCGGCCAGGCATCGGGTGAAGACAGGGCTGTCAAAGCAGCTGAACAGGCGATTTCGAATCAGCTTCTGGATGTCACTATTGATGGTGCCCGTGGCATTCTCTTCAATGTGACTGGTGGCGACAACTTAAAACTATACGAAGTTAATCAGGCTGCTGCGATCATTAAAGAAACTGCCCATCCAGATGTAAACCTGATCTTTGGTGCAGTCATCGATGAAGCTATGGGCGAAAATTTGCGCATTACCGTGATAGCCACTGGCTTTGAAGGCAGCAGTATCAGTGCCACCAAGAGAAAAGGTAAACAGGTGCAAAACTCTCCAGCCAAACAGACCCCCCTGCCCAGCTTTTTGGATCGTGAATATGAAATGAGTGAAGGACATGAAGTGTCAAATAATTCCGAACGCTATGAGTTCAGCACCCAGATCAACACAGATGATCTTGACATCCCAACTTTCTTAAGAAATCGGAAGCAAAATTAAACGATTAAGAACAATAATTAATAGTGAAACCAATCATGCGTCAACAGGATGCAGATTTACATAGTTGAAATCGTTTCCCAGGGTTCTGGTATCCCTGGGACACGCTAATAAGTTCGCGCCAAATATAGGTCAACTAACTCCTCACCTATAGGCACGCGTGGGCTGAATTCGAAAGCAGGTGCTGGCACCTGCTTTCGGCTTTTTAATCGGAGCTTATCGGGCTAATGTCAGGGGTTACATAAAAAATCATCCAAAAATCAATCCTCAAATGGATACCATCGTCCGGCTATTGGCACCGACAGAAAAAGGATTACCCCTTGAAGTATATGCATTCAGTTTGGATAAACGCTGGGAAGATTTTGAAGATGTCCAGGCAGAGATATTTGACCATTTGCTGGCGATTCTGCCGGAATTTGATCTGGCCGCTTACCAGAATCCATCAGGTTTAGATATTCGTAAACTACAAAATTATCAACTAACTGAACAAAATTCGTTGATCACCCAGACGGTTTGACACCTTCCAGATTGATTAAGCTTTTATGTAGGAATATTAATTAGCAAAAATACCTCTGCCTTTAATCATCAAATTCTAATGTATTGAGGAATGCCTTAGACTCATTGATGACTTCATCAGGCTCAGCCATTTTTAAAACACTTTCAGCCAACCGCTGACAATCTTTCTTATATAATTTCTGCATCACCTGTTTGATCCCGGGAATACTGGCAGGGGACATGCTGAATTCATCCAGGCCCAGTCCAAGTAATATCGGTGCTGCCGCCGGATCACCGGCCAGCTCACCGCATAAACCGACCCATTTCCCTGCAGCATGTGCACTCTTGATGGTGTGACTGATCAATGCCAGCACAGCTGGATTCAATGGATGTGCAAGATGCGCAACTTTGCTGTTCGTTCGATCAACTGCCAGCGTATATTGTGTCAGGTCATTCGTGCCAATACTGAAAAAATCTACCTCCTCAGCGAGCCGGTCTGCCAATAAAGCTGCTGCAGGTACCTCGATCATGATGCCAAATTGGAAAGCCTTGGTAAAGGTTTTTCCTTCTTCTTCCAAAACGACCATTGCTTCTTCTAACACCGATCTGGCAGCCCTGATTTCAGCCAGGCTGGAGACCATAGGCAGCATGATGCGTAAGTCCGCATTGGTAGTTGCTGCTGCCTGTAAAAGTGATTTGAACTGAATAAGGAAGATGTCCTTCAAACCATCGATCATGCGGATGCCCCGCCACCCCAAAAACGGGTTCAACTCTTCAGGAAGATCCAGATACGGGATCACTTTATCCCCGCCTATATCCAGTGTTCTGACCACAACCGGCATCTGTGGATAATGATTGAACACTTCTGAGTATGCCTCAATTTGTTCCTGTTCATTAGGCAGTGACTTCCGGTCCAGGTACAGGAATTCTGTCCTGAAAAGCCCGATTCCTTCTGCACCAAAATGGATGCCGGTTGGTGCATCCACAACACTGCCAATATTTGCCACAATCTCAATCCGATCACCATCAGCTGTTATCGCCGGTGCCTGGGCTGCTTTTCGAGCGATTTCTTGTTCTTTTTTGGAATCTCGTTCATTTTCCACAAAGGTCTTGAGCAGGTCTTGAGTAGGAGAAACAACAACTTCTCCAAGACTGCCGTTGACCAAAACCATCGTACCCTCTGGCACCTCCAAAATTTCACTCCCCAGGCCAACAACGGCAGGCAGCCCAAAGGCTTTAGCTAAGATTGCTGTATGAGAAGTTGGGCCGCCTTCTGCAGTGCAAAACGCCAGGACCATGTCCTTATCCAGACTGGCAGTATCTGAAGGCGTCAGATCTTTGCTAATGATGATGGAGGGTTGTTTAAGAACAGTGCCGCCAATACTGACCCCCAATAAATGACCCAATACCCGCCTGCCAACATCCCGAATATCCATAGCTCGGCTGCTTAATGTTTCATCTGGAATATTTTCCATCATTTGGGCAAAGGATTCGATCGCGTCATGCCAGCTTTTTTCGGCATTGATCCCATTTTTTACAGCATTTTTTGCTTTATTCAGCAAAGCCGAATCTTCAAGGAACATCTTATGGGCTTCAAAGATTTCCGCCTCATTGGCCTCTGCGCGACCACTAACTGAGTCTTTTAAAGCCATAATCTCATCTCTGGAGGTTTCAATGGCTTGTGTCAACCGCGTTAGCTCCCCATCAATATCATCAATATCAAACGCTGGTACTTCTAGATTTTCCTGTTTGACGACCACCATTTCACCATGTGCCAGCCCCGGTGCAGCAGGAATACCTTTGATCGTGTAAGCGTTCTTATCAATCATGTTCTCCTCCTAAGATTTAAATTTTTTCAGGACAAGGTACATCATAAAACATTATTCACCATCAGGCAATGTTTAATTGTTCGCGCAGAATCACCAAATATGAAACAATATTTCACAATAAAGGTGATGAAAATAATTCAACCTTTTACACAACTACTCAGCTGATGAGGGAATAAGGGCAGTGACCGCAACCTTTCAGCTGCAGGGCAGCCTGAGCAGTCACCATCTTACTGAATAAATTCAAACAGGAAGTTACCTCACTAGGCTTTATTCAAGTAATAAGCTGGGCAGTTCTAAGGCACTTACAAGGTCTGCGACAAAATTCGCAGCTACCGCACCATCGATAACGCGGTGGTCAGCGCCTAAAATGATGTTCATCATTGGGCATACCAGGAGGGTGTCATGTTCGTCGATGACAACTGGTTTTCGTTTTATCGCCCCAACTGCCAGGATCGCAACTTGCGGCGGGTTAATAATCGCAGTGAAAGTATCAATCCCATACATGCCTAGATTAGTGATCGTGAAGGTGCCCCCCTGCACATCTTGAAGATTTAGATCACCAGCTCGAGCTTGAATGGTCAATCCTATTATTTTCTCATTCAACTCAGCAATGGATAATTGGTCAGCATTTTTAATCACTGGAACGATCAAACCTTCATCCAAAGCGGTTGCAATCCCGATATTGATATTTTCCTTGATCATGATAACATCACCATCAATGGATGAATTCAAAATTGGGTGGCGGTTTAAACACCAGGCAACAATTCTGGTCAGGTAGGCTGTCAAAGAAACTTTGGGTTGCCCATTTTTTTCAGCAAATTGATTTCGTTTCTTTCGGCTGTGTTCGAGTTGGCGCATATTGACTTCAACAGTCAGAAATATATGCGGTGTTGATTGATAACTCTCAGTCAGACGGTCCGCAATCCTTTTGCGCATGGTGCTCATCTCAATGATGGATGCCGGCTTACTCCCCTCAGAAATTCCTTTTACATCGACTGCCTGAATCCGCCCTCTGGGTCCTGATCCTTTAATCTTATCAAGCGGTTGGTCAATTTCTCGGGCGATTCTACGGGCAGCCGGTGTGGCAGATATTTTATCCCCCGCATCAACCTGATCGGCACGCTCAAGGTATTCAAAGATTTCTTTTTTTGTTAACTGACGGCTTTTGGATTGAACATTCTTAAAATCAACCCCCTCAACATCTGCAATCCGTTTTGCCAGGGGTGTTATTGGCTTACCAGGTTCTTTAATCGCTTCTTGCTGGGCAGCCTCCTTTGAGCTGACTTGCTGCCTTTTTGGCAGGTCATCCATCGACTCAGTTTCACCCAAAATATAGGCGATCACCTCGGTTACCGGAACTTTTTGATTGGCCTGGTACAGAATACCTGCCAGCTGGCCTGAAGCCGGGGCTTCTACCTCACTGGTAACTTTATCTGTTTCAACCACAACCACAGGCTCTCCTTTTTCAACAACCTCCCCCTCGGTTTTTAACCATTCAATGATGATGACACTTTCCTGGTCCATATCCATTTTTGGCATTATAAAAGGTGTTGGCATCTATCAACGCCTCCTTAGTTTTTAAAACTGGTTATTTATGATCGCTCGAATTTCTTCAATAATATCCGCTTCCTGCGGTACAGCAGCTGCTTCAAGTTTCGGGTTATAAGGAATGGGGATATCCTTGCCAGTCAGCCTGCGCATTGGAGCATCAAGATAATCCCATGCGGGCGATTCAGAAATGGATGCCATCACTTCACCGGCCCAACCAGCCGTTTTGACAGCTTCATGTACGATCAGTAAACGGCCGGTTTTTATCACCGACTTGGCAATTGTTTCAGTATCCAATGGCCTTAAAGTGCGCGGATCAACCACTTCTACGGAAATGCCCTCACCAATCAATTTTTCGGCTGCTTGCAGACTTTTATGCACCATAATCTGAGATGCAACAACCGTGATATCTGTACCCTGCCGTTTGATCTCAGCTTTACCTAATGGCACTGTAAATTCACCAACAGGAACTTCTCCAACACTCTTATAAAGTAATTTATGTTCTAAAAAACAAACCGGGTTTAAATCTCGGATGCTGCTAAGCAGCAAACCCTTTGCATCATAAGGCGTACTGGGTGCCACAACTTTTAAGCCAGGGATGTGCATTAGAAGTGTTTCTAAGCATTGTGAATGCTGCGCTGCTGCGCCGGTTCCTGAACCATTGGGCATCCTGACAACCATGGGGACAGTGGCCTTGCCGCCAAACATATATCGCGCTTTTGCTGCCTGGTTTACCAGCGAATCCATCGCCAGCGTGACAAAATCCATAAACATGATCTCAGCAATTGGACGCATACCAACCATGGCTGCACCTGTGGCTGCACCAACAATCGCTGCCTCTGAAATTGGGGTCTCGATGATTCTTTCTGGTCCGAACTCCTCCAGCATCCCAGCACTGACGCCAAAAGCACCACCATACACGCCAATATCCTCACCAATTAAAAACACTCGTTCATCATGCCGCATCTCTTCACAGATTGCATCATGAACAGCTTGTCTGAAAGTTATCTCAGGCATAAACACCTTCCATTACATTTTTTACATCAGGGTCCGGTGACTGGTCAGCAAAATCAACAGCATCATCGATGATCTGTTTTGCTTCCAGCTCGATTTGGGTAGTCTTATCTTTACTTAGTATTTTTGCATTCATTAATAATTCTTCAAACCTTAAGATAGGATCTTTTTTCTTCCAGGCATCAATTTCTTCTTTTGTACAATAAAGATTACGATCACTTTTTGAATGTCCGTAATAGCGGTAGGTCAGAGCCTCAACAAAAACCGGACCTTTACCTGACCTGGCGTGATCAACCACATGTTTCATTACTTCATGAACAGCCAAGACATCATTTCCATCGATATAATAACCAGGAACCCCATGTGCCTCTGCACGGGATTTAAATGGAACTTTTGATGAAACTCTAGAAACATGAGCTGACATGCCGTAGTGATTGTTTTCACACAAATAAACAATTGGCAGGTCCCAGATCGCTGCCATATTCATGGATTCATGAAAGATACCTTCATTGGCAGCACCGTCTCCAAATAATGTTAATGCGACCCGCTTCTCGTGACGCATTTTGATTGCCAGACCCACACCGACAGCAATCTCCATACTGCCGCCTACAATACCATTGGCACCTAAATTATTAGATTCCACATCAGCAATGTGCATGGAGCCGCCGCGTCCTCTGCAATACCCGGTACTCTTTCCTAAGAATTCTGCCATCATCAAATTGATGTCAGCGCCGCTGGCAATAAAATGTCCATGACCACGATGATGATTGATCAGGTAGTCCTCAGAACGCATCACAGTGCCAATACCAACAGCAACAGCCTCCTGTCCAGCAGAGAGATGCATCGTCCCATGAACTTTTCCCATTGCATACAGATGATCAGCCATATCCTCAAATTGTCTGATAATGATCATCGTGCGATACATTTCAAGCAGGTCATTCTGTGAAAGGCCTAACCTCTTGGCTGATTTATTAATGTCAGTGGTACTTTCGTGGTCATAATCTGTAGAAATTTGATTGATTTTCATGCCATCCTTTCGCTCATTAATAATTTAGTTTACCTATTATGTAAGTTTAATAACTTCGGTGATCGTTGCGGAGTCAGAGATCAAAACATTGATCAATCCACCGCGTAAGGCACCGATGATCGGGTTGATCTTTTCTGCTCCACCTGCGACACCAATGCGGATCGGAATTTGTTTCAAATCCATAACGGAAATTCCAATTAACCTATCCTGGAATTCATCCGCTGTGATCTTTCCGTCAATGGTGAAAAAACGTCCACAAACATCACCGATAGCACCTGTTTTTTGGATCGCAATAATTTCTTCATGCGATACATAATCAGCCAAATAATAACTGGAATAATTTAATTCAGAACTGCCAACCCCCAATAAAGCAATGTCAGCCATTTTACTGATACCTAAAGACTCTTTGATACTCTTATTATTCAGTAAAGATTCAGCAATTATTTTGTTTTCAACCAGGAACGGGGCATTAATATAAATTCCCTCAGCATCTAATAAATCTTCTAAGCGGTGCACAATGCCGTGTCCATCATAAGCTTTTATCCTTGCACCAAACGCACCCAATAATTGCGTCGCTTTGAGGTGTGGAATTGGGTTTTCCACAACGATATTATCAACAGTCGCACTGATGGCTGTACCCCATGAGGTGCCAATGATCCATCCTGGTTTTATCCGCTGAACCAGTTCCTCAGCAGCAACTTTACCTAGCTTATCGAGCAATTCAGCTGTATGTTCAACTTGGATCACCCTGGCATTGGTCAAATTAAATTTATTAATCAGCGTTTGCGCAAGATTGTGATCTTCATTAATCGGTCGGTTGATCTGGATATCAACAATGCCCGCATGCCTTGCTTCTGTCAGCATGCGAGAAATATTAGAACGTGTCACACCAACAATTTTTGAAATTTCAGCCTGATTTTTACCTTCTAAAAAGTACATTTCTGCAATATCTGCCAATAAATTTAACCGATCAGGTTGTTTTGAGTAAACCATTTCATACTCCAAAATTCACATATGTATCATTTAGTTCACTTTTGTGAAGTTTATCATATTGGCAAAGTTAAGTCAATAACGACAAAGAATTTCTAATTTTGTTACTGCTCAGGTTGCCCTGTAACTGAAAGGTCGGGGGTGTGGAGTGGTGGATACGCCGCCGCTCCACACCCCCATTTTCTTCCTTAACTGAGTAGTTACCCAATTTATTAAATAGAAAAGGCCTGTTAAGTAAAAAAGCCTTCTACATTTTTAGGGGTAGTGCCATGCCATGGTGATTTTTTCAAAAAAGCTCGTAAAACGGAATGATAGCTATCTGTAATAAATCTCCTACTATAGGCGAATAATTTCCATCAGACGATCAAGAATCTTAAGTCTCGTCATAATGATCAAGCACTGCCTGGGCGGTGATATTATCTGTCACCAGAATATTGATATACCTGCCCCTGACAGCTCCAATTATCGGTTTAGGTTTATCTTCACCGCCTGCCACGCCAAGCCTAATTGGAATGGTCAATAAGTCTTTTTTGCTGATCGTGATGATCCGTTCACAAAAATCATCACAGGCCGGATTGCCGTCGATATCATAATAAAGGCCGCAAACATTCCCTATTGCACCAGATTGACTGAGATGCTCGATAATCGTTCTCGACATATAACCGGACTTCAACATTGTTGCCTTTTCAAGATCCAGGCTGCCAACACCCATCAGTGCAAGATCAGCGTTCTTCGCCATGACAAGCGGCTGGGAGATGATCCGGTCTTTTATAAGGGCTTGTGCCGTCTCTTTATTTTCACAAATAAATGGGGCATTTAAGAAATGGTATTCTGCACCGAGTTTATTGGCCAAGCGGGATATGATGCCATGCGCTTCATATTCACTTGATCGTGAACCCATTGCGCCAGTTAACTCAATCAACCTGGTTGAAATTGGATGGTCGATACTGAATGCATTAATCACTGCACTCAATGTCGTTCCCCACGTAACACCAATCACCTGATCTTCTTGAAGATTTTGTTTCAAAACATGAGCACCTGCATCCCCAAGGTATTTTATTAAAAATCCCTCATCTTCACGAGTTCTTATCACGTGCACAGCATCGAGATTAAATTTTTCCTGTAAAGCTTTTTCTAATTCAGTATCATATTCCCGTGGTCGGTGTACTCTAATTTCTACCATACCGCGATGATGCGCTTCTGAAATCAAGCGTGAGATCATCGAGGATGTTAAACCGACCTTTCTGCCAATTTCTCGCTGGCTTAATCCATCAAGGTAATACATCTCACAGATATCGGCAAGCAGCAGTCGCCTCTCCAGTGGAAGCTGTTCTAACATCTTTTTCGAGGCACTGCGTTTCATTGATTAAGTGATCTTTCCCATACATCTGGAAGCAGGTCCAGCACCGGCTCTAATTCTTCAATCGTTGTTGGGTAACCAAAAGAAAAACGTATTGTGCCTTCAATTTGTGCCAAGGGAAGACCCATTGCCAGCAGAACATGAGAGGGTTCAATAATCTTTGAAGTACAGGCTGACACCAATCGATGACGCAAACCCCATTCATCCACAAACTCTGAAAAATCCCCGACCATCGAGTTAGCCACATAATTCTCAGGCGGCCGAATATGGATAAAGCGAAAATCTGTGCCCAGTTTATCCAACACAGGATTATAGTCAGGGGTCGTATAAAACCCCACCAATGTTCGGCGGGGTACTTCTTCAACTTCAAAGTGTTCAACTAATTTTATAAATAATTGTTCTGTAAGGTGATTTGCAGATCCCCCCAATGAGATAGGCACTCGATCAGGCTCTTGATGTTGCAATGTCAATCTCACGCGCTGACGAGGAGTCATGGATTCTGGCATAAATATCCTCTAAATTCACAATATTGAATTGTTATTCACGTATTTACGCCATTATAACAAAAGAAATCTGCCGCGTCAATTCAAATTAAGGCCAACGCTAATAACAAGTCATGGGTTTTAAAGAAGTGAATTTTCCGAGCAAATGCATGTTCACAATTGAAAAAAATCTACCATAATTTACAAATGTTAAAATATCCAATTTTTCTGGATATTTTAAGAAAGATACACGAACCTTATATTGATATGCAAACTCGCCTATGTTACAATGGTATCCAACCATACGGGTAGGGGGGACGACACTACCCACCCCTATATTTAGGGGCCGTTACTCGTCACAATTAACAAATATTAATAGGTTTTTTTATGCTTTGTCCTTATTGTCAACATAATAAATCAAGGGTCGTCGACACCACCAAAGGTGCCCCTGGGGGCATTCGCCGCCGCAGGGAATGTCTGAAATGCCATGAACGATTCAGCTCATTAGAACGCCCAATTCTTGCGACACCTCTGCTGATCAAACAAGACGGTACCAGGGAAGAATTCAACCGTGAAAAATTAACCAGAGGAATCCACATTGCCTGTGCCAAACGTCCTGTGTCTGCCGCAGATATCGAACGCCTGATTGGCGAAATCGAATCCACTCTGCAGCGCATGGGCAAATCAGAAGTTTCATCCCGACTTGTAGGGGATATGGTCATTAAAGGATTGCAGAATTTAGACTATATTGCCTACATCCGCTATGCAATCGTCTATTTGCAGCTCGACGATTTGCAAGCCATCCGTAAAGAAATCGACCGCTTATTATCTGAAGAATCATAATTAAATATCAAATTAAAGGAGCCTCAAATGACTGAACTGGTTGGTCATCAAGTGACCGGTTTATTACCAACCCCACCTATCCCGGAAGACATTCAAAATATTGACCTTAGCGAAAATGCCCGGGCAGTTCTGTCACGTCGCTACCTGCGAAAAGGCAACGACGGCAACCCTGTTGAAACAATCGAAGAAATGTTCTGGCGTGTCGCATACCATGTAGCCAAAGCAGAAGAAACCTGGGAACAAAACGTTGAATCACGTGCCCGTGAATTTTATAAAATGATGTCCAGTAAAAAATTCTTTCCGAATTCCCCAACCTTTACTGGCGCAGGGACACCACTTGGCCAATTGGCTGCCTGTTTTGTTCTCCCTATCTCTGATGATATGGGCAGGAAAGATGACGGAATTTTCACCACATTAAGGAATGCGGCCCTGATCCAGCAAACCGGCGGCGGCAACGGATTCAGCTTTTCAAGGCTGCGACCAAGCGGTTCAAGAGTCAAAACTTCTGCCGGACAGGCAACCGGGCCAATAGGCTTTTTACGGGTCTATGATCACGCCTTTGGTGAAATCGCCCAGGGCGGCACAAGGCGTGGCGCAAATATGGGAGTTCTCCGCGTGGATCATCCCAATATCGAAGACTTTATCACCTGTAAAACAGACGAGAATGCCATCACTAATTTTAATATTTCAGTGGGCGTGACAGATGCCTTCATGGAGGCCGTGGAATCAGATTCGGATTGGGAACTCCGCTTCCCTGATGAAACCCAACCTGAATACAAGTCATTTAATGGCGATCTTGACGAAGCAATAAACCAGGACATACCAATCAAAACCCACAAAACAGTCCGGGCAAAGGATCTGTTCTTAAAAATTGTTCAGCAAGCGCACCATAATGGTGAACCGGGGATGCTGTTCCTGGATGCCGCTAATCGTGACAATCCTGTCCCTCAGCTGTACCGTTTGGAGAGTACCAACCCCTGTGGTGAGCAGTGGCTGGGTCCCTATGAAAACTGCTGTCTGGGTTCGATCAACCTGGCTGAACACTTCGGCCCAGACCATACATTGGATTGGTCTGCGCTCAAAGACACAGTTGAAACGGCGACAACCTTTTTGGACAACGTGGTGGAAGCCAATGCCTATGTGCCTGCTGTACCCCAATTGGAACAGTCTGCCAAAAGAGCAAGGCGAATTGGCCTGGGGATCATGGGCCTAGCTGACCTGCTTTATCACGTCCAGATTCGCTACGGTAGCGCTGAAGGACAGGCGTTTTCTGCCCAGGTGATGGAATTCGTCCGCTACCATGCCATGAAGACCAGCATTGAACTGGCAAAACAACGCGGCAGTTTTCCTGCCATTGAGGGCAGTTTGTACGATCCACAGAATCTAAAATGGACGCCACCTGAATCGATCATTGCTTATGATAATGATTATGGCCGGCCAAAAGTGGATTGGGGAAAAATTGTTAATGGGATTAAAAAGCACGGTATCCGAAACGCTGCCCAAACAACGATTGCCCCAACAGGTACAATTGCAACAGTGGCGGGCTGCGAAGGTTATGGTTGTGAGCCTGTGTTTGCCCTCGCATACATCCGCCATGTGAATGATAATGGCAAAGACCTGATGCTCAATTACATCAGCCCTCAATTCCAAAAAGCGCTAAAGAATTCAGCTTTAGAACTGAATATTTATGAAGAGATCATCAACCAGGTGGTTGAAACTGGTACATGCCAGAAAATCGAACAACTGCCAGCGTCAATCAAAGACATATTTGTTGTTTCTGAAGATATCACAGCAGAAGAACACGTTCGAATGCAGGCTGCAATGCAGGCCTTTGTTGATAATAGTTTGAGCAAAACGATCAATTTCCCTGCGACTGCAACACCGGAGGATGTCGCTGATGCTTACTTACTCGCCTGGCAGTTAGGCTGCAAAGGCATCACCGTGTATGTCACAGGTTCAAGAGAGCAGGTGGTGCTTGAAACCAATGATACACATCGCGCAAAATCAACAACCACAACTGAAGATGGCCAATTGTCCATCTGGCATGAAACAAAAAAACCGCGGCCGCGTACACTGCAGGGTTTTACCTATTCAATAGAGACTCCTTTAGGAAAGACTTTTGTAACAGTCAATGAAAATGGCGGCAGCCAACCATTTGAGATTTTTATCAACACGGCTAAAGCAGGCTCGGAAACTGCCGCACATTCTGAAGCGATCGGTCGGTTGATTTCTTATGTGCTGCGCATCGCGTCCCCCATAGAACCAAGAAAACGTCTTCAAATCATCATGGAACAGCTTGGCGGAATCGGCGGCGGACGCTCATTAGGTTTTGGTCCCAACCGGATCCGGTCTTTGCCAGATGGGATAGCCAAAGCATTAGATGAGTACCTCTACCTGCGGCATTGGGAAAACGAAGTCTCTGATGAGGAAAAACCTCTTAATATGCCAACACTGCCATTAAGTGGTTTGGCGTTAACCAATAATCCTAAACCCCGCCCCATCGGCGAGCTTTGCCCGGAGTGCGGTGAAGCCACGCTGATCAACGAAGAGGGATGCCGCAAATGTTATGGATGTGGATTTAGTGAATGTTAGAATTCAAAAACAGGGCTGCAAAAATTGCAGCCCTGTTTTTTTATTAAACCTGTAACTGCTCAGGCTGCCTTGCAAATGAAAGGTAGGGGGTCAACCCATTGTATAATTGTGTTAAAACATTGAGATTCGGAGGAATTATGCAGGAGAATTGGTCGCAGGAATTAATTCGCATCCACAAGAATATTGATCTAAACATCATTCGCACAGGGACTGGAGATAAACCATCCCTGATCCTTGCCCACGGCCTTTCAGATGATGCATTTTGCTGGGAACCCCTAGCATCAGATTTGGAAGACAATTATGACATCATTATGTACGATGCCTATGGACATGGCAGATCATCTAGGGTAGATCCTGAAATACGGTTTGACCTTGTTGAAGACTTACATGACCTGATAGAAATCTTAAAACTTGAAAAGCCTAACATGATTGGCCACTCAATGGGAGCTTATACTTTGGCAAGATTTGCTGCCAAATACCCGGATATCCCATCTGCGATTGTTCTGGAAGACCCACCATGGACTGTAAATCCACTGTCCGCAGAACAAGCAAAAGAAATGAGGGCTTCCTTTCGACAAAACAACCAAATGAACCAGGAAAAATCACTAAAAGCATTGGTCAAGTTCAAGAAAAACGATTCTCCAAACTGGGATGCGCGTATTTATGATCTTTGGGCACAGGCAAAACATGCTTTTGACCTTTCTTTTCTCGATCAATACCCGTTTAAGCAAGAAGACTGGAGAAACACGATAAAATCCATTAACGTCCCTACATTGATCATTGCTGGTGATCCAGAAAAAGGCGCTTATGTTACCCCTAAAATGGGTATAACAGCTGTAACATTGCTGAAACAAGGTGAATTTGGCCATATCAGCGGTTGCGGACATTGTGTCCGATACGAGCAATACCAACCATATTTATCGATGGTTAAATTATTCCTAAAGCGAAATCTACCATCCTGATCGCCAAAATTCTCATTCTTAATACTTTGATAAATCTGTGAGTACATTATGGCAAAACGATTAATCTTACTGGCCGGGAATATCGGCGCTGGTAAAACTTCACTAACAGAACGCATCGGCGCACGCTTAGGTTGGCAAACAGCCTATGAATCAGTTGCAGACAACCCTTATTTACCCAACTTCTACCAGGATATGCGCACCTGGTCTTTCCACCTTCAAATTTATTTTCTGGGCCACCGTGCTGAACAGCATATCCACCTGGCTAACCTGGCTGAATCCGCTGTGCTTGATCGAAGCATTTACGAAGACGCACATATTTTTGCCAGGGCACTCAACCATCTTAGTAATCTGCCTGATCTTGATTACCAGGCATACTTAAGGTTGTACCACCTGATCGTTAACAGTCTGCCAAAACCAGATTTACTTATCCATCTTCAGGCACCGGTTCCGATTCTTTTAGAACGGATTCGCCGAAGAGCACGAGATATTGAAACGGGTATTGATGATTCTTATTTGTCGCTGCTGGAAGGGTTTTATGAAGATTGGATCAATGATTTTGATCTCTGCCCGGTTTTGACAATTCGCAGTGATGACCTTGATTTTGTCCATCAATCCCAGCACCTGGATATTGTTGTTAAGCGCATCAAAGATAAGCTCTCCGGCAGGGAAGAGATGGTTTTCTAAGCTTCTAAGATAAAGTTCTAGGGGATCTAATAAAGCAAAGCCAATTTAATCTAACACGAAACCAATCATCACTTTCAATAAATCTTTTCAATATCCAGCTCATTCAAATTTATACAACTTTTTGCAGGAATTATCGTATATCAATATAGAGGAGCAGCAAGGAGACTGCGTGGACGAAAGAGAAGCTCTATGGATTAAGAGAGCCCTAAATGGCGATGATCAAGCTTTTGGAAATCTGGTTGAATACTATCAGGCACCGGTGTACAGCCTTTGTTATCGAATGCTGGGCAACAACCGTGATGCTGAGGATGCAGCTCAGGAGAGTTTCATTCGAGCATACCAAAACCTTAAGAGATTTGACAGCAACCGATCATTCGCAACCTGGCTCCTTTCAATTGCTTCACACTATTGCATTGATCGTATCAGAAAAAGACAGCTCAACACGATCTCAACGGATGTTTTGCCAGCGGAAATTATTCCAGATCGATTTGCACCAAATCCGGAGCGTGAATTAGACAAGCGTGAAAAAGAGATGAAAATTCAAAATTTGCTATCTGATCTACAGCCAACAGACCGGGCGGCCATAATTTTGCGTTATTGGCATGAATGCTCAGAAGTGGAGATCGCCAAAGCACTTGATCTCAGCGTAAGCGCTGTAAAAAGTCGTTTGTACCGTTCTCGCCAGGCATTGGCCTCATCGTTTACCGCTTTACAAGATGCGCATTTGGCAAATGAGAGGAGTCTGCATGAGTCACCAGCCTTATGAAACCTGGATCTTTTCTGAAGACCCATTAAGTCTTGATCAGCAAGACCAACTGCAAGGTCACATAAAGCAATGCAAACAATGTCAGAATTTTTATAATGCCATCAATCATGTAGATACATTATTCGCTGACAGCACACTGATCAAACCAGCGCAAGGATTTACCCAACGTTGGCATGGCCGGTTAGAGCAGCAAAGACAGCAGGCTTTTCAAAAACGAATGTGGCTGGTTTCGGCAGGATTTTTAGGTACAGCTGGCATCATCGCCGGTATCCTGTTATTGCTGAATATTCAAGGCTTTAATTGGCTGTATTTATTTGGCCAGGTGATAGCTAACCTCAGTTTGATGGCAGCCAGAATCAGGCAGATTTTAACAGTGCTTAATTCCCTCACGCAGTCACTTCGATGGTTTGCCCCGCTGTTCATCATAATTGGTTTGAGTATTGTTTGCGGAATCATAGCAGTGCTGGCAGTATGGTTCAGTGCAATTATCCATCTATATTTTCCAGTTCAACAAGGAGTAACAAAATCATGAAAACAAATAAAAAAATATTATTAATTTTTACTACCGTCATCCTGCTGGCATTGGTGATTCCAGCCAGCGTGTTTGCTGCCCCATTAACTGAAGGGCGTACCGTCGTTGGTGAAACTTATACATTGGAAAGCGGGCGTATCCTCAATGGCGATTTGAACGTCTTCGGCGGTGTGGCAAACATCCAATCAGGGGCAACAGTCAATGGCAATGTATTCGTACTGGGAGGCCTGGTGACCATTGACGGTACCATTCAAGGTGATCTGACAGCTATTGGCGGCACAGTCAATTTGAATGCAGATGCGGTAATAGAAGGCAACCTGAACTCTCCAGCAAGCTATATCAATATCGATGAGAATGCCATCATCCAGGGTGATATCCTGGAAGGTTTAAGTGTTCCCTGGTCAGGGATTCAGATACCCCAATTCCCACATGGCAGAACAACACTCATGCCAAGGCTTCGATTACTACCTGTGCTAAATTTACTCGGTCGGCAAATTGCCATCACGCTGGTTATGGTAGGGCTAGGTGCGCTGCTGCTCCTGATCATGCCTGGTGCCGTTGATAATATGACTGGGGCCCTGACCTCACAACCATGGCATGTGCTGGGATATGGTGCATTGACTGCCTTTGTGATGCTGGCAGGCGGCCTTATCCTGACAATCACCATTTGCTTGATCCCGTTTGTTATTTTAATTGCACTGGCTTTTGGTTTAGCAGTCCTGGTGGGATGGTTGGCTTTAGGCTATGAACTTGGCAAACGCATCGCTTCTGGGATTTTTATGTCAACCTGGCATCCAGTCTTGACAGCTGCGATAGGCAACCTGGTGCTTTACATCACAGCCAAAGGTGTCGGCCTAATCCCCTGCCTGGGCGGTTTTATTGTGCTTGTCGCCATGTTGTTTGGCCTGGGCATGGCGGTGGTCACACTCTTCGGATCATATCCCTACCCCAGGGACAATTCACCTGATGAGTTAGAACCAGTCATTTTATTTGATGGCCCATCAGAAGCACCTGCAGAAGACCAAAGTGATCCCATTATCCCAACGATTGAGGAAATAAAAATGCTTTCTTTCGAAAAACCAGTTACATCGCTTGGCTTGAATACGCGCTTAGAGAATATCCTCATTCAAGCAGGATTAACCTCCACTGGCGATGTGATTGAAATACTTTCGCAGGGCGATGAAGCAGTGTTGAAGATCGATGGCTTTGGAAAAAAATCATTGAGAGAATTAAAAACAGCTCTGAAGGAATCAGGTTATCACATTAATGAACAGCCAGAAGGTTGATCTACTTCAGAAAATCTCAAATTGGAGACTGATATGAAAAAGCAAATTTACGCAGTCATCATCATACTGACTCTGGCAAGTTTTGCATGCTCATTCCAAAATTATCGAATGGAGACCATCGATGCCCAATGGGTCAATGTGAATGAAGCCCTGCCCAAAGATGTTGAATCTGTGGAGCTTGTTTTCAGAATGACAGGCGGCAAATTTTTACTGACACCTGGATCGGAAGGTCTTGTTAACGGCCATATTGCTTATAACATCCAACAATGGGAGCCTGAGTTCATCCGCAGAGATCAGTATCTGGAAATCAAGCAATCTAATCCCTGGCGCGTAACCGGCTTGCCGACCAGCGATGTCGAAAATAATTGGGAACTGGCAATCACTGAAACGCTCCCACTGAGCATCACCATTGAAGGCGGTGCCAGTGAGAATGACTTCGACCTGACCGGCCTGCAGCTAACAGACTTGCGTATCGTTCAGGGTGCCAGCGACACAAAAATTCGCTTTGACACACCTAACCCGCAAACAATAGAACGGTTTATTTTTACAACCGGTGCTTCATCAGCAAAATTGACGGGTTTGGGAAATGCTAACTTCAAACAGATGACAATGTCAGGCGGTGCTGGCGATTATACACTTGATTTTAACGGAACATTTCAGCAGGATGCTGTTGTAGACATCAAGACTGGTATCAGCAATATTACCATTATCCTTCCTGCTGAACTCAAGGCTATCGTCAATAATAACGGCACAGTCACCAATATCAACACCAGGGGCACCTGGCTTGTCACTGATAATACCTATACAACGTTGAGTGAAGGTTTTACACTCACGATCAACCTGGACATGGCTGTGGGCAATGTCACACTGGTGCATGATGAATAGAACTTCGTACTGAAAATCATCAATTGTTAACAAACACTTATATTGACATTTTTTCATCACTATGGTCTAATAGCATATCTCGCTGGTCGGGTGCCCCCCTCACCCGGTCAGTGAGTATCATTTTAATTTCAAGACTCATTGTGTATATATTTTTTCAATCCCCCAGCATTAACAAACAAATAATTTGAGATTAATCTCGATAAATTTTATGTTCTTCGATGTAGCGATAAATTTTTGGCAGCAGATAATAACGGTAAGCCCGATTTTCCCTGGCCCTGCGTCTGATTTGGTCGGCTGAAATTTCCAGTAAAGGGGCGGTCACAAAATTCAATTTTTTAGCCAATTGAGGTAAGTCATTCAGCAAACCTGATACATCAACCTCATCTCCTGGCCGCCGCATGACACCAATCCCATCAAGAGTATCTAAAAACAATTCTGGCTCATACCATACGGGTAAACTTTGCAGCGAATCGCCACCCATTAAATAGATCAATCGGTGATAAGGGTATTGGCTTTTTAAAAGATTGACCGTATCCAATGTATAATGCGGCCCAGGACGGTCAATATCGACGGTTGAGAGTGAGAAATCATTATCATCTTCTATTGCCATCTCAACCATTGCTAACCGATGTCGCATGGAAGATATTTCTTTACCGTGTTTATGGGGTGGGTCAGGAGTCAGCACCCAGATTGTGTAATCCAATTTTAATTGGTCTCTGGCTTCTGCAGCCAAAATCAAATGTCCAATATGAGGGGGGTCAAAGGTGCCGCCAAAGATACCCAATTGTTTCTTTTCCATCAATCAATCCTGCCACTCTAAAGCATATTCACCAATAATAACTGTATCACCTTCTTCAATCCCTGCTTCTCGGAGCGCTTCTTCCACACCAATATTTTCCATTAATCGCTGGAACCTGCGGACCGATTCCCTGTGTTCCCAGTACGTCATTTCAGCAGCCCGTTCAATGGCCTCACCTCGCACTTCATAGCCATCATCTGTTTTTGTGACTGTGAAAGCTTTAGGATCATCAGATGCTCGATACACAGGCATTTCTTCGACAGCAATAGGTTCAGGTGCATCCTTAACCATTTCCGCAACACGCCATAATAAGTTTTTGATATTTTCATGGTTAACAGTGGAGATGGCAAGCGTTTCAAAACCAAGTTCTTTGATAGCTGATTCAACTTGCGGCCAGCGTTCTTGAACGTCTGGTAAATCCATTTTATTAAATACAACAATCTGTAGTTTATCACGGATCTTATCATCAAAAAGAGCCATCTCACTATTGATCTGTGAAAAATCAGAAATTGGGTCATCTGATAACCCGTCCAATACATGAACCAGCGTTTTGGTGCGTTGTATATGCCTTAAAAATGAAATGCCCAACCCAACACCTTCCGAAGCTCCTTCAATCAAACCAGGGATATCTGCAAAAACCAATGTTTGATAATTATCAAGATTGACAACACCTAAATTGGGTGTCAACGTGGTGAAAGGATAGTTGGCAATTTTTGGTTTAGCGTTAGAAATGACAGCTAACAGGCTTGATTTGCCAGCATTTGGCACACCGACAATCCCCACATCGGCGATCATTTTTAATTCCAAGCGCAGCTTCTTAGATTCTTCTGGGACACCCTTCTCTGCCATACGAGGTGCCTGATTCCTGCTGGTCGCATAGTGCTGATTGCCGCGGCCTCCACGGCCGCCTTTTGCCACAACCAGTTCTTGACCCTCCTCAATCATGTCGCCTAACAGGTTTCCGTTGTCTGATTCATAAACCAGCGTTCCCGGCGGAACCTCAACAATCAAATCTTTGGCAGATTTTCCGCTCATATTATTGGGTCCCCCGTTTTTACCGCTGTCAGCAATATATCGGGAGCGGTGCTTGAAATTGAACAGGGTATTCAATTTCTTGTTAACTACCAGGATCACATCACCCCCGCGGCCGCCATCGCCACCATCTGGCCCGCCTCGCGGCCGATATTTTTCACGGTGAAAATGTACCATTCCATCACCGCCGCGGCCCGATTCTACATAAATTTCTGCTTCATCAAAATACATAAGTTTGTTTTCTTTGTTGTGGAATTATCATTTACAGTTTTTAATCTTACCGCATTAAACCAGAACGGGGTCGTAATGAAAACGACCCCAATTTATGCTGGGCATCACAACTATTTACCAAACTTTTTGTGCAAGATGGTGTCGAGGGTCGGCTCACCGATTTCCTGCAATTCATATCGAACACGCTGGATCGGTTTATTGATCTTTATGATCCGGGTCAGATCAATAGGCGTCCCACTTAACACGATATCTACATCTGCTTTTTTGATTGTTTTCTCCAGATCCTTCATCATTTTGTCACCATAGCCCATTGCAGGGAGGATTTTCCCTGTGTCAGGATATTTTTTATAGGTATCCTGGATCGTACCTACAGCATATGGTCTCGGATCAACGATCTCTCCGGCACCAAACCGGCGAGCCGCCACATACCCGGCGCCATATGCCATTTCACCATGGGTTAGGGTTGGGCCGTCTTCTACGACCAGTACCCGCTTACCTCGAATGGCATCAGGATCATCTACAAACAGGGGGGATGCCCCTTCAATCACCTGGGCATTGGGGTTTAGTGAATACAAATTATTACGCACCAGGATCACATCATCAGAATTGGCTGTATCCACTTTGTTGATCACAAACACATCTGCCAGCCGAACATTCGTTTCACTAGGATAGTAGCGCAATTCGTGACCAGGTCGATGCGGGTCAGCTACCACAATCATCAAATCTGGAACATAGAACGGGAAATCATTATTTCCGCCATCCCATATTACGATATCAACTTCTTTTTCCGCCTCTCGCAGAATCGCTTCATAATCCACACCGGCATACACAATCACGCCATTATCCAAATGTGGTTCGTACTCCTCACGCTCCTCGATGGTACATTCATGTTTATCCAGGTCACTATAATCAGCAAACCGCTGCACTTTTTGTTTCACCAGATCGCCGTAGGGCATCGGATGGCGAATGGCAGCGACCTTATAACCCATATCCTGCAGTATCAGTGAAACCCGCCTGGTTGTCTGGCTTTTCCCTGAACCGGTGCGGACCGCACAAACTGCCACAACTGGTTTTTCTGATTTGATCTGAGTGTTATGCGTACCCATCAGCCTGAAATCTGCACCGATCGCATTAACCATGGCTGCTTTGCTCATCACATATTCGTAGGAAACATCACTATAAGCAAATACAACCTGGTCAATTTTTTCTTTTTTAATCAGTTTTTCAAGGTCTGACTCCGGATAAATTGGGATTCCGGCCGGATATAAGTACCCCGCCAGGGCTGCTGGATATTTTCTGCCCTCAATATTTGGGATTTGTGTAGCGGTGAATGCAACCACCTCGTAAGCGTCATTGTCCCGGTAGAAGGTATTGAAGTTATGAAAATCACGCCCTGCAGCGCCCATAATAATTATTCGAATTTTTGCCATTGTTTTTTCTCCTTTCAACTTTTCAAATGAATTTACGTTTTATTTACATCAAACTTGGGGCTTTGATCCCCAACAAATTTAAACAAATCCTAATTGCCATTTTGGCTGCTGCCACCAATCTCAGCCGATAAGCTCTTATTTCAGGATCAACATTAAGCACCTGGCAGTTATTATAAAAGTCATTAAATGCTTTTGCCAGGTCATAAGCCATGTTGGCGATAATCAAAGGACGATAATCTTCAGCAGCACGTTGAACCTCTGCAGGTAGGCGTGTTAATAATTCAATCAGGTCTACCTCTGCTGTTTCAAGCTGGTCACCAAATTCAGCTGGCGCAGGTTCAGTAACGCCGGCTTTTCTTAAGATGCTCCCAGCTCGTACATGTGCATACTGGATATAAGGTGCTGCCTGTCCGTTAAAATCGAGGGCTGCCTCCCAATCAAAGGTTACTACTTTTGTATTGTCTCGAGAGAGCATGGTGTATTTAAGTGCCCCAATCGCAACTGCTTCGGATATTTCCTTTTTTACTTGCTGAGATAATTCAGGGTTTTTTTCATCCACAATATCAAAGGTTCGACGTGTTGCTTCAGCGACAAGGTCATCAAAGAGGACGACTGTCCCATCTCTTGATGCCATGGTTACGTTGCCCGGCAGGTTAACCACCTCGTAAGTAAGGTGATGTAATTTATCGGCCCATTCATAGCCAAGAATTTCCAAAGTTTTAAAGACTTGTTTTAGATATAAAGACTGCCTGACATCAATCACATAAACGGATTTGTCCAGATTATACTCTTCAAATTTCATCACCGCCAATGCCAGATCTTTGGTTGCATATAAGGATGAACCATCAGACCTCAGAACAACCAGCACTCTGTAATCATCCTCTGTACCAGCTAGCTCATCCAAATCAACGATCACAGCTTCCTCAGGCCGGCCATCCTGGGCAATACCATCCGCAATCATTTTTTCAACCATTTTGATGCCAGGTTCTTCTACTTCACTTTCGAAATAGAATTTATCAAAATCTTCACCCAGAATGGCATAGATTTGCTCAAATCCTTCCAAGGACCACTGCCGGGTTTTTTCCCATAGGGACACAATTTCCTCATCGCCAGCGTTCCAGCGGGCATACAGTTCTCGAACTTCTGCTTCGTTTTCAGGATCCTGAAACAAGCGGTCAGCTTCCGAGTAAATTTCATTCATCCAGTGGGTTTTATTTTCAGCTGGCTCTTCGCCACGATGATTTTTAAGATAGTTCCACATCCATTTGACCACGTGCAAACCGATATCGCCAGGATAATTCGTTCGAACGACTTCATAACCTGCAAAATCCAGGATTCGGCAGACACTGCCGCCAAGAATCACATTCCTGAGATGGCCAACATGGAAGGATTTATGGGTGTTAGGTTGTGAGTATTCAACCATGATCGTTTGATTTCGGTCTTCACCCGACCCATAAGCCTGACCTTGTGCGATGACTTCATCCACAACCCGGCGGGCATAATCTGATGTTTGAAAATATAAATTCAGGTAACCATTTAACGCATCAATACGAGAAAAACTCTTAAGGGTATTACCTAAGAAATCCTGAATACCTTCTGCCAATTCCTGTGCCCTTTGTGGAACGACCACTTTTTTACCGGATCTTGCCTCTGCAGCAGCCGCTGGAAATAGAGGTACAGCAATCCCCCATTCGCCGCTGAATGGGATTGGGCGGAACTCCACTTTAAAATCTTCAATATTTTCTGATTTTAAGTAAGCATATATTTTTTCTTCAACAACAGCTTTTTCTTTTTCGAACATATTTGCCTGTGTAATTCTCCTGGATTAAGGTGCTGAAATTATAACACTGTGCTGAAAGCATTTATCTCAAAAATTAATATCATTCCGCATACATTGTCTTATTAACAGATAAAACGGGAGCAAAAATGGCTCCCGTTAGTTTACCTGAAAGACAATAGATTAGAATTTTAAATTATGCTAAATCATTCAGGCGCTGCATCAAACGACTTTTTTGACGGGCAGCTTTATTTTTATGGATCACGCCCTTGGCAGCGGCTTTATCTAAAGCCTTGGCGGCAACCATGGTTTTTTCCTGAGCTTGCTCAATATCACCGCTTTCAATTGCCAACCTGGCATTCCGAAGTGCGGTGCGTGCCCTGCCTCGAAAAACGCGGTTCAAATCACGGCGTTTGATATTCTGCCGATTGCGTTTAATTTGTGATTTTATATTTGCCAAAACGTTCCTCCAATTACTTTCTCAATTTACCAGCAATAATTACGAAGAAACATTTTACCTGAGCACCTGATTTTTGTCCAGTCATTCTTTAGATTTCAGTGGGTTCAAAAGCATCAATATATTCCTTAATTTCCGGTATAGCCGTCATTTTCTCATAAAAGAAATTATTTACAACACTGATTACCTCATCGCGGGCTGCTTCAGCTTCTGCGCTGAGGGTGTCATAGGTCTCAAGGCGGTGAATAGCATCTCTGAAACGTAAAATTCGTTTTACGATTTCTGCTTCTCGAGAATCCTCCATAACTCGGATCACCTCCATCATTAAATCTTCTGTTTGCTTGATCAGTTGCTCCCTTTCAAAGGGGGCTTCGGCACCAATCGCATCATCCAGCGTTCTGATCAAAGACCATACTTGGTACAACATGGAAGAGGGTTCATCAAACAATTCCCTTAAAAACACAGCTTCCTGATACCGGCCCGTCAGGCGAAAAATATTGTACATCCGTTTAGCTGCTTTGCCGTAATTCTTTTGTTTGGTCAGGTATTTCTTTACCTCACCTTCCAATGCCATAACATATTCGTCAAGTGCATTTGCGCTTACATGCTGTGCCAGCTTGGAAAATATCGGGATCGATTCTGATTGCAGATATATTTCTTGAAAATAGGGGTCAAGATAACCATCCAGAGGTTCAATTGACCCATCTGGAGCTTCCCATGTCACATCCAGCATATTACTGGCATTCGCCAAAGTGCCTAGGATGGGGTCAGCAACAACCCAATCCAATTTACACCACCCTGGATCTTGGGCTGCATCCTCCCATTTTATCTCAATAGGTTTGCCAGTTGGTGAAAAACCTGTTTTTACCCCAGATTCTATTTCATCCGGCGACCAGGATATTGGGGTTTCAGCATGGTAGGTTTTATGTCCCTGGATAAATTCTTCTGTAAAGGTTCCCATTTTTACTTCAATCAACTGATACGTTGGCCCAAAACGTGTGGATAGGGCTTTTTCTCGCATGATCTCAGCCAATATTTGGCATGCTTCTACTCTGCTTGGCGCTATAATATTTACCCGCTCAAAATAATCACAATCACCGGGGTACTGCTGAATTTTTGATTGCGCAGATGAACCTGAAAGTGCCAATGCCGTTTCAACCTTGCCAGGTGTATCATAGAATTCAACCAGTGAACCAATTTTTCGGTAATAATCCAGGCGTTCAGGGCTGAAATCAAGCATCACGATTTTTTGTCCAAACACCCCTGTACGTTCACAATAATTGATATCATCCTCTCCTTCTTTTGCCAACCTGATAGATTCCAACCATTCTACAGCCTCTTGCTCATTTAATTCCACATTTAAGCGATGTGCAGATTCGATGACTTCCTTTAATGCTTTCTGAGAATATTGGGGGCTCATGGGTTTAAAACTCCTGTCTAATAACTGATTTTATTAGAATACACTATTAAGATCGCAATAGTCAATAAAATCATATTTATCTTTTTCCGTGACCACTCAGCCATGGGAAACGAAACTGGGTGAATAAGGTTTCCAATTAAACGCTAACCGTAAAGAATCCAGAATATTGATTTGATTTTTTCTTGCAGTTGAGAGATAACCTCTGAAGGTACAAAATGTATCTGCGCCTTTGTGTTTTAATATCGAAAAATCTACCACTTTAACATTAGAAAATCTACCACCT
>CAZCBW010000018.1:0-46557 GCA_964497065.1 uncultured Candidatus Brevefilum sp.
CATTTTGTCCTCGCTGTTTGTGGTTTTTATTAATTGAATCACAATTTGCGATTTTCGTCACTTAATGACTTGTTTTTCAACACTCTCTCTCCATCACTTGCAATATCCAAACCTTCGTTGACTGAACAGGGTTCGGCTTGCGGACAAGGTTCTGCCCCAGTTCCACCAGGGCTGACAAATATATGACCAGCAGCGTGAACATTATCTGGAATGAATAGTAAAGCAAGAAGTAGAAATAATTGAACCTTCATTAACGTAAAAAAAGCCGACTGCTTGGTATTCAATTGCCACCTCCATGGAAGATAAGAATAAGATTAGATAAATTTAAATCTAATATTAATTTCTGTCAAGTGAAATATTTCACAAAATAAAACATTTATGTCTATTAAACATAAATTACCAAAACTGATACTCTTAAAGGCTGTTTACGGCAAAACTTTCGTAGTGATTAACGCATACCTTTATGTTTAATAACAATTCAAGATGCATCAAATTATGTAATTTATAAGCAGCGAAGCAATCCCAAAATATATAAATAATCCAGTGATGTCTTTGATTGTGGTGATAATTGGCCCAGACCCAGCCGCCGGGTCAATACCCAGCTTGGTCAACATAAAGGGGATCACAAACCCTAAAAGCGTGGCGATGATGATCGTTAATGCCAGGGACACCCCAACGACCAGCCCAATTGCCGGCACTCCCTGCCAAAGGATCGCAAATCCTGCAGTGAACAAGCCAAGCACCAGCCCCATCCCTGCGCCGATGGCAATCTCTCGGGCGACATGCTTATAAATTTTCATGGGGTCAATATGCCCAAGCACATACCCACGGATAAAAATTGAGGTTGACTGCAGCCCGGCGTTTCCGCCCATATCCATCACTATGGGTATAAAAAATACCAACACCACAACCTGTTCCAATATTTCAGAAAAGTTTTCAATGACCGCACCAGCCAACATCCCACCAGCCATTGTAATTAATAAAAATGGTACTCTCACCAGCCAGACAGAAATAATTGGCCCTCTTATCAAAAGATCACTTTTCGACTGCTGCTGCACCTTTGCAGATAAAATACCGGCCCCTTTGTAAATATCTTCTGTCGTCTCTTCTTCCAGCACTTCCATGGCATCATCAGCTGTGATCACACCGAGAAGCCGTCCTTCGGCATCCACTACCGGCAGTGCCATCAGGTCATAGCGGTTGAGCAAGCGCGCAGCCCGCTCCTGGTCTTGGTCGGCAGTGATGGATACAACCTGCGTTTTGGCAATCGTACGCAGCGGCTCGCCTGGATGCGCTCGAAAAAGATCTGCCAAACGGATCACTCCGGTCAACCGTCCATGTTCGTCAACCCCGTAAATATAGGGGATTTCCTCATCTCTGGACGGCTGGGCGCGCATTTCTCGCAGAATTTGTGCAGCTGTTGTGTTTTCAGGGAAGACATCGTAATCCGATGTCATCAGGCCGCCAGCAGTATCATCTGGGTAACCCAGCAGTGGACGCACCTTATCCACATCCGTCAGCTGTTCCAATGTCTGCCGACTTAAATCCTGGTCAATATCGCCTAGCAGGTTAGCAGCTTCATCCGGCGCCATCTGGTTGAGCACTTCAACCAACACATTCGGGTCCAGGCTCTCGGCCAGGACCACTGCATCCTGATCTTCAATTTGCTCTATAATATCAGCTACATCAGCGGGGTTGGTGTTGGGCAGAAATTCCTGTTGCTGCTCTGTTTCCAGTGACTCATATACCGTTGATTTATCAGCCGGCAGCAAGTTATTGAGTCGAAAACGAACTTCTTTCCAGCGGCGTTCTTTGATCAATTTTAGAATTTGATTGATGCTTTTTTGTTGTTTTTTATTTTCCATGATGACAACCTTAGCCTTTATAGACGTTTTTCATCCCATTACAGTCAGATTAAGTTTGAAACAAATAATGTAGCAAAGAAAAAATAGATCAACATCCCTGTAATATCCTTGATTGTTGTGATGATCGGTTCCGAAGCCACGGCCGGGTCGATACCCAGTTTCTCGATAACCAGCGGCACAATAAAACCCAAAGAAGTTGCCAATGTGATCGTGCAAACAATTGCCAAACCTACGACCAAACCGATATCAGAACTCCCCTGCCACAACGTCGCAATCACCCCGCTTATTGATCCCAGGATAATGCCCAACCCCAACCCGATAACAATTTCTCTCAATAAATGTTTACTAAATTGCTTGGTGTCAATCTGCCCCAGAACAAAACCCCGGATAAAAATGCCTACCGATTGGGTACCGCTGTTGCCGCCCATATCCATCACCACCGGGATAAAAAAAGCCAGCGCCACCACGGTTTCTAAAGCCTCTTCGTAAACGCCGATGACCCCGCCAGCCAGCATGCCGCCGATCATCGTGACCAATAAAAAGGGGATCCGTACCAGCCATGACTTCCAAATCGGCCCGCTGACCATCAAGTCACTTTTAACAGCCTGCGAGTCACGTGGTGAAAGAATACCGGCGCTTTTGTAAATATCCTCCGTGGCCTCTTCCTCCAATGCCTCGATCGCATCATCAATCGTGATCACACCGATCATCCGTTCTTTTTCATCCACCACCGGCAGCGCCAACAGGTCGTAGCGATTAAGTAATTGTGAAGCTATTTCCTGGTCTTGCTTCGCCTCAATCGAGATGAACTGGGTATTCATGACCAGGGAAAGATACTGCTGGGGATGGGCTCGAATCAGGTCAGAGAGGCGGACAATCCCCTTTAATTTACCAGCGTTATCCACTGCGAACACAAAGGGGATTTCCTCGTCACGAGTTGCCTGGGACCTAATATAGTTGAACACTTCACCTACCGGAGTGTCTTCAGGAAAGGCATAATAGTCCAGAGTCATCAAACCACCGGCCGTGTCATCCGGGTATCGCAGCAGTGTTTTTATATCACTGGCATCCGTGATTCGCTCAAGTGATTGTTCACGTAATTCAGGGCCGAGATCACCTAACAGATCAGCCGCCTCATCAGGTTCCATTTCATTGAGCACCCTGATCAACGAATCAATATCCAGGTTTTGGGCCAACAGCGCGGCTTCATCATCATCCAGAAATTCAAAGATGTTCGCAGCCTCATTGACTGCCAGCACTTTGATCAACCGGGTTTGATAATGAATCGGTAACTGGGTAAAAATTTCCACCTGGTCTGGCGGTAATAAGGGTTCGATTAATGCCGCAGCCTCTGCCCGTCGGCCTTCTTCCAAAAACGCCAGGACCTGTGCGTAGGTTGTATTGGTTGCTTCGTTGGTCATAAACTGCTCCTGATAAATCAAACGCCAGAATTTTTTAATCGATCTCACAAACCCAATTAATCTTAAGTGTTTAAACCTGGTAATGCCTTAATAATAACTGTTAAAGTAACTGCTCATGCTGCTCTTCAAATGAAAGGTCGGTGGAGTGGCGGCTTCGCCGCCACTCCACACCCCTTATTCCCTCACAAGCTGAGTAGTCATCTGTTAAAGGAAGAATAATTCAATATATGATAACATGATAAGTTTTAAACCAAAATTATCTACCCGTAGTAGATAACGGGCAGATAATTCAATGTCTTAACACATTACTTATCGTTTAATGCAGCCAGGCCAGGCAAGATTTTGCCTTCCAGCATTTCAAGTGAAGCGCCGCCGCCCGTCGAAATATGGGTGATCTGATCATTGAGGCCTGATTGGTTGATGGCAGCCGTCGAGTCCCCACCGCCGATAATGCCCGTTGCATCGCTTTCTGCCACAGCCTTCGCGATCGCAAAGGTGCCCTTGGCGAATTTTGCAAATTCAAATACACCCATCGGGCCGTTCCAGACAACTGTACCTGCTTTCGCAATGATCGCACCAAATTCCTCTACAGTTTTCGGCCCGATATCCAGAACCCGCCAGCCAGCAGGGACATCACCAACCGCCATCACCTTTTCAGTGGCGTCAGCATCAAAGGCATCGGCGATCACCATATCCACAGGCAAAACCAGTTTATCCTCTGCTTTATCCAGTAACGACTTGGCTGTGCTGATTACATCCGCTTCAACCAGTGAATCAGCCATCTCAAATCCCTGAGCTTTAAAGAATGTATTGGCCATCCCACCGCCGATCAGGATATGGTCTGATTTATCCAATAAATTCTCAATTACACCAATCTTATCGCTGACCTTTGCGCCGCCCAGGATCGTGACAAATGGACGTACAGGGTCGGCAATGGCATTGCCAAGGTATTTAATTTCCTTTTCGAGCAGAAAGCCGGCTGCTGCGGGCAGGTAGTCTGCCACGCCGGTGGTCGAAGCATGGGCACGGTGTGCTGAACCAAAAGCATCATTCACATACAGCTCCGCCAATGAAGCCAATTGTTTTGCCATTTCAGGGTCATTTTTCTTTTCCCCGGCATGAAAACGGGTATTTTCCAATACCAAGACCTCACCAGCGTTCAATGCCTTTGCTGCATCTTCAGCTACCTCACCTATGCAATCCTCAGCAAATTTCACATCCACATCCAAAAGTGTGCCAAGATATTCAGCAACCGGTTTTAAGCTGAAAATTGGGTTCGATTCTCCCTTTGGCCTTCCCAAATGGGAGCAAAGGATCACAGCTGCACCTTTTTCAAGGAGATAATTGATTGTCGGCAATGCAGCCTGGATCCGTGAATCATCTCCTACTTTTCCATCACTGATCGGCACATTAAAATCAACCCGCACCAGCACTTTTTTACCTTTGACATCCAGATCTGTGACCATTTTTTTATTGAACATTGCTTAATTCCTTTCATAAAAAATGCGTAATGTGCTCACATTCCCAGCACATTACGCACCAATTCTAAACTAAGAAACCAACCTCACACTTAGAGTGATTTGGCCATCATTGCTGCCAGGTCTGCAGTTCGGCAGGAGTAACCCCACTCATTATCGTACCAGGTGACGACTTTCACAAAAGTGCCGCCCATCACAGTGGTCAATTCTGCATCGATGATTGATGAATAGGGATTGCCTTTCAGGTCCATCGATACCAGCGGCTCGGTGGAGTAGGCTAAAATCCCAGCCATTGGACCTTCCGCAGCGGCCTTGAAGAGAGAATTGACCTCTTCAGCCGTTGTGGATTTCTTAACCTCAGCCACAAAGTCAACAATTGAGACTGTGGGGGTCGGGACACGCAGAGCATAGCCATCAAATTTTCCCTTCAGGTCTGGGATCACCAATGCTACTGCTTTCGCTGCACCTGTGGTTGTTGGAATAATGTTCAGCGCTGCCGCCCGGGCGCGTCGGGGGTCCTTGTGTGCCAGATCGAGAATGCGCTGATCGTTGGTATAGGAGTGAATCGTGGTCATTAATCCGCGTTCAATTGTAAAATTGTCATGAACAACTTTTGCGGCTGGTGCTAAACAGTTGGTGGTGCAGGATGCATTCGAAATGATATGATGGCTGGCAGGATCGTAAGCATCATCATTGACACCCAACACCACGGTCAGATCTTCATTTTTTGCAGGTGCTGTGATGATCACTTTCTTCGCATGGCCGCCATCGATATGAGCGTTGGCGCCTGGCTTATCGGGTGTACCTTTGCCGTCACGAAAGATGCCTGTGCCGTCCACTACAATATCGACACCTAAGTCTGCCCAAGGCAAAGCATAGGGGTCACGCTCAGACAAAACTTTAATTACCTGGCCATCCACAACCAGGTTGCCATCTTTGACTTCAACACTGCCATCATAGATGCCATAATTTGAGTCATATTTAAAAAGGTGGGCATTCGTCTCTGCATCAAACAGGTCATTGACGGCGACCACTTCTAAATCATTAGGATGTCTTTCTTTAATTGCTTTTAATACCTGGCGGCCAATTCGGCCAAATCCATTAATGCCTACACGTGTTGTCATTGTCTACCTCCTGAATATTTAAATTTACCGAATTTATTTTACCATTACATCTTGATATGTATAGATGTCTTGTGTTATAAAATTGAGGGAATTTAATCCCGTAGGGGACCCGTTCGTTCAAAAAAGAGGTCCATGACAGATTTTGCCAGCCTGGCAGAATCATGGCGCCAGGGATAGGTCATATCTATCAGGTCTGCACAGTACACTGCTGAATGGCGTAATAAATTTGCATCCATTTTGACCCAATCTACATCTTTACCCAATTGACCCTGAAAATTATTATTACAAATTACAAGGTCAAAAAGACCTTCACCCACATGTTTTTCAACCGATTGCACATGATCTAAACAGGAGAAATCATCCGTCTCCCCCCGTTCTGTGGCAACATTGCAGACAAAAAACTTCATTGCCTGAGATACCCTGACTGCATCAGCGATATCCCTCACCAGCAAGTTTGGCAGCAGGCTGGTGTACAGGCTGCCCGGGCCAATCAAGATCAGGTCTGCCCCCAAAATTGCAGCAATTGCAGGCGGGAAAGCCGGTGTATTAGCCGGGTCAAGCCAGAGACGTTGGATACGGCCCTCTGTCTCTCGGATCAGGGATTCTCCACTGACATGTTTGATATTCCCGCCTCCATTTTCAAGATCTGCCAGCAACCTGACGTCTGTCAGCGTGGACGGCAGCACCCGGCCATAAACTGCCAGAACACGGCCTGATTCCGCCACCGCTTCTTCAAAGCTGCCGGTTATTTCAGTTAGGGCAGTAATAAACAGGTTGCCAAGCGAATGGCCTTCCAAACCTGCACCTGCAGCAAACCGATATTGGAAAACCTGCGAGAGCAGGTCTTCGTTGTTGCTTAATGCTGCCAGGCAGTTGCGAATATCCCCAGGCGGCAGGATGCCAACATTTTTCCGCAGTTCACCTGAGGAACCGCCGTCATCTGTCACTGTGACTATGGCCGTGATGTTATGGGAGTATTCTTTAAGCCCACGCAGCAAGGATGCCAGACCATGTCCGCCGCCCAAAACGACCACCCTGGGCCCTCTGTCTCGCCGGCGGTAAGTGTCCAAGGCTTCGATGATATGTTTTCCGGGTGGAACGAAAGGCTGCAGCAATGATCGGTTGGACCCCCAAATGCCGATCAATACCAGGATCACCCCGATGCTGGCAAAGATCAACACCCGGATAGGGCGGTTGAGAAAGCGCAGCGAAAGATAGGCTAAAGCCGGCAGCCACCATGTATCCGGTGCATTCCGGTAGATATCCAATAATAACAATGCCAGGCCGACCCCCAACAGGGTCGTACCCAAAAACACCAAAGTCAACCAGCGCTTATACCCCAACCCAGGGCGGAACCACTGTGATTCTCTTCGTAGATGTTCCCAAATTTTTAGAAATGGATTTTGTTTTCGTTCTTGCATGGCAAGCGAATCATAGCAGGATTCATTTGACCCGTCAACGGCGATGCAACGACTTCAATTTCTTTGTTTTGTGTTGGCTGACAGTTAAAGCATAATAGGCATCCTTTTTTTTCAATCGAGAATGCCTTAATTATTAAGGGAATTTACCTCAAGGTTTTGGTGTAGGTGTCGGCGGGGGACTGACAACCGGTACGCTGCTGGTCTCCCCTGTTACAGAGGCATACTTTGCCCAAACCCAGCAGCTGCCCGAACCTTCAGGGTTCTCAATCACCCAAAAATCGCTGTCGGCATTGCGGGCGATCACTTCAACCGATTTTCCCGTATGCAGAACACTGATGATGTCATAGGGATTACCAGGGCCAGAGCGGCAGTTGGTCGGCACACTGACTTTGAGCGTGATTTTATTGGTCACTTTACTGGGAGTCGGCGTTGGCGGGACAATATGTTCAGTCAGATTGGCAATAGGCCCTTTGACGGTTGCATATTGTCCCCATAACCAGCAGCTGCCAGACCCACCCGGTGTTTTGATGATCCAGTAATCCGTTGCCGTGTTGCGCCCTATGACCTCTGCCTGTTTACCTGCACCCAGCACACTGACAATATCGAAAATCTTGCCAGGGCCAGTACGGCAGTTGGTTGCCACACTGACTTCTGCCATAGGTATCAGCAGGTCTGGAGTCTGTGTCAGCGTTGGTTGAGCGGTTTGGGTCGCTGCGGGCTCCTGTGTTGCTGTGGGCAGTGGAGTCTCAGGTTCATCCACGACTTCAGGCCCATCAACAATCACTGGAGCCTCAGCCGTCATGGTTTGAGCAACGATCGTTTCCACGAGATGGGATGCTTCCAGTGTCTGGGCAGCATAGGTCGGTGCCAGATTGCTGATGTCAGGTTCCTGGATCTCGCCATTGCCTGGGGCACATCCGCTGATCACCAATGCAGCCAGGACAATAAAACTGATTGTAATAAGAATTTTATTATGCATCTCAACCCTCCTCTTTTAATTTTTTTCTTGTAAATTAGTTTTAATTACATTATTGATCCAAAGAAAACTAGATATTCTAGGGCACATATGGAGGCAGATCAAAGACCCGGCATACACCGGCTGGCTCACATTTAACCTGAACAGGAAAAACAGAAATTGGCGGCATGGTTTCTTCAGTTTCTCCGCAGCAAGGCCCGAGCATAAATGGGCTTCCATCAGGGTTGGCAAAAACAACATGATAGATATCACTGCCTTGCGCATTTGATTGATCCAGCTCGATACTTAAAACTTCCAGGCACATCAGACCATTGAATCGGCAGCCGGCCTCTAACAACCCCGCCTTATCCTCCGGGTCTAGATCAGGATTGTAACCTTGCAATACATCGTAAGATCCGCCATATATGACAGCAGCTTCTACATAATAACCCTGGTTTAGCAGGCGATAAAACTCAATCACAGTTCTCTCAGCTTGAATCTCCTGGTTTTCATCTTCGGTTGGAACCTCAAGCATAAACAAAATACGATTAATAAGCGGGCTCAACCCACATAGATGGATCATCGAAAACACAGCCACTGCTAATAATTTAAACTTCACCTCGTACCTCGTTTGTAACCTTATATGAGAAAGAATTTTCAATCTTAATATAGACGTTATTTTGCTGGTATTGGTTCCAAAAAAGATAATAGTTATTGGTTAAAGATCAATTTTCTTAATCCATCATTTAAACTTTAATGTAACTACTCAGCTTATGAGGAAATCGGGTGTGCTGTGCGGAGGCTACGCCGCACAACACACCCAACCTTTCAGTTGCAGGGCAGAGTGATAGACCCAGCGGCAATTGGTTGAATTTCGGCTCCCCGGTATTCTATGTCACAGACCTGCTTCAAAACACAGAAACATTGGTCCGTTTAGGCTTTGGCAAAGATCCCAGGCTGGCAAATGGAATTGCACTTATAAAGCAAAAACAAAATCAGCAAGGCCGCTAAGCCCTTGAGTATGACTATACTGGGAAAACTTGGTTAGATTTTGGTGCGAAAAAACAACCAAATAAATGGATCACGCTGCGAGCTCTAAGGGTATTAAAGCTTGCCAGCCAACCAAAATAAACTCAAAATATATTTGACTAAATCAGGCTCTTTTTAGACACGATTCTTATACCCCTGAGATAAATCTAGGTTAAAATCAATTTATGTTACCCGATATCCGGGTGCGGCAGCGGGATTATTTGCTAGAAATCTCGCGGGCGCTTACCGAAGAATTAGACCTCGATAAACTGCTGGGACGAATCTTAAAATACGCCATTGAGATGCTTGCAGGCCATGCTGGTTTCATTGCTCTCAGCAACCAGAAAGGGCACTGGTCCATGGCTGTTTCAAACGGCCTGCCGGATGCGATCCAGCGGTTTTTGAATGCCTGGCTGGATACCGTCCCCCTTGTGCAGGATGCCAAGAATATCCAGATTCCAGAGATCAACCGGATATTAAACCAGATCAGTATGGGCACTTTATCTGCGGTCGGCCTGCCGATGATTGCCCAGGCAAAGGTGATCGGTTTCATTTATATCTTCCGGAATTACCAGGGTGTATTCTCATCCAACGACCGGTCACTCCTATCCAGCTTTGCCAACCAGGCTGCCATTGCCTTCCGCAATGCCCGCTTATATACCGAAATTAACCAGGAAAAGCAGCGTATGGATGCCATGCTCGATTCAGCGGCTGACGGTATTTTGATCCTGACCCCTGATCAGACCATCGAACGCACCAATGCTGCCTTTGCCCGGATGTATGGCATGTCGCAGGAGTCACTGCAGCAAAAGGAACACAGCCATATCATCAAATGGGCAAAACCGCCGCAGGGTTTGACGCTGGAGGATGCAGAAGCTGGCGGTTGGCCGCTTTCACCCCAGGCACACTTATACGTGGAAGGTGATATGCTCAGGCCAAACAACCAGCCGCCCCTGCCAGTTGCGATCACCTATGCACCGCTGATCACATCGGATGACACCTTGATCAATACCATCGCCACAGTAAGGGATATCACCCGTTTCAGGCAGGCTGACGAATTGAAAAGCGAATTTGTGTCAATTGTCAGCCATGAACTCAAAACTCCGGTGGCACTGATCAAAGGATATGTCAGTACCTTGCGCCGGGACGATGTTGAATGGGACCGTGAGATCATGGATAACAGTCTGCTGGTCATTGAAGAAGAAGCGGACCGGCTGACAGAGCTGATTGAAAACCTGCTCGAGGCATCTCGTCTGCAAATGGGCGGCATGCAGCTGAAACGATCGGATATTGCTCTGGATCAACTGGTTAATCGGCTGGCGGAAAGATTCCAGGTTCAAACCGAAGAGCATCAGATTACTGTGCACTTCCCAAAGGACTTTCCCATAGTGATCGGTGATGAGACCCGGCTTGAACAGGTGATCTCAAACCTGATCGCCAATGCGATCAAATATGCCCCGGGTGGTGAGATCCGCCTCAGCGGTACAGTGCGAGCGGATGAAGTCATTATTTGTGTCACCGACGAAGGACCTGGCATTGCAACCGGGGACCTGACCCAAATTTTTGACCGATTTTATCGCGCGCCGGAAACCAGCCGGAAGACCAAAGGTGCCGGGTTGGGGCTCTACCTGACACGCGCGATCATAGAAGCCCATGACGGCAGGATCTGGGCAGATCCCAAACAAAGCCACGGCGCGAGGATTTGTTTTTGCCTGCCAAGGGCTTAATATCCTTTTTCCAAACCGCCTGAAGCACTAAACATGACATCCCAAAAATCAATCTGATTAAAGTCGATAAAGAACAAATAACAGGAGAAGACAACACACTTTGGGTTTACGACATAAGAATTGGCGCAGCTACATCAACGCATCCGAAGAAAAACCTCGCCTTTCCTGGCAGTTGGTCAGGAGAGTGATGACCTATGGCCGTCCCTATCGTTCACAAATTATCGGCAGCCTTGTGACCATCTTGCTGACGACATCTGTGGCACTGCTCTCCCCCTTGATATTGCGTCATTTAATTGATTATGCCATCCCGGAACAGGATATTGACCGGTTGGCTTTAGCAGCGCTGGGTTTATTATTACTGCCAATCATCCGGGGCGGCTTTCAGATCATCACCCGGCGATTGACCGCTCAAATTGGTGAAGGTGTAATTTACGACCTGCGTGTGTCTTTATATTCACACATCCAACAAATGTCGCTGCGCTTTTTCACCCACACCCAGTTGGGAGAATTGATCAGTCGACTGAATAATGACGTTGTTGATGCACAAACGGCGATCAGCCGTACTTTGGTAGCCCTTGTAACCAATCTCATCGAGGTTATTTCAATTTTAGTGGTGATGATCATGCTCGAATGGCGGCTCACTATGATGGGAATCATCATCCTGCCGTTGTTCATCCTCGCAGCTCGCAAGCTGGGACGGGTTTTTCGGGATATCGCCCGCAAACAGATGGAAACAAATGCACGCATGAATGCCACCATGAATGAAACCCTCAATATCGGCGGCGCTTTACTGGTCAAGCTGTTCGGCCGTCGTGAATCTGAAGTAGAACGCCTCAGCCGCCGGGCTGCCCAGGTTAGAGATTTGGGTATTGAACGAGCAACCTGGGCAATTCTCTTTATGGTTATCGTGAGCCTGCTTACGGCTGTAGGAACAGCGCTTGTGTATGGTTTTGGGGGTTACCTGGTGATCTTGAACATGTTCACACTTGGAACAATTGTGGCTTTTGGGGATTATCTTTCCCGTCTTTATTCATCCTTCCAGGGCCTGGTCAATGCACCGGTTGAGTTTGCCACTTCGATGGTCAGTTTCGAGCGGGTATTTGAAGTGCTTGATCTGCCTGTAGAAATCCAGGAAAAAGAAAATGCCATTCCCCTGCCTGATGTCAGGGGAGAAATTGAGTTTGACCAGGTGACGTTTAAGTACCCGGATACACCGGATGGACTGCTCAATGACGTCCACCGGCCTTATCTGGCAGAGGATTCAGGGGGGATTCTCACGGAAGAACCAGAGGATCAACCAGACATCTTGAAAAATTCTACCAGCCAGGCACGAGAATATGCATTGGATGACGTTTCATTCAGAGCGAACCCTGGTGACCTGGTGGCAATCGTAGGCCCCAGTGGTGCGGGGAAAACAACCTTAACCTATTTAGTCCCGCGCCTGTATGAACCCACCAGCGGCATAATCCGGATTGACGGGCACAACCTCAATGAAATGCGCTTGAATGATCTCTCTTCAGCCATCGGCATGGTCACCCAGGAAAATTACCTGTTTCATGACTCCATCCGCGCCAACCTGCTCTATGCCAAACCAGATGCAAGTGATGATGAGATCATATCAGCATCCCAGACAGCCAACATCCACGATTTCATCACTGATCTGCCCCAGGGCTACCAGACGATCGTTGGGGAACGCGGCTACCGCCTGAGCGGTGGAGAGAAACAAAGGCTGGCATTAGCCCGGGTATTATTGAAGGACCCCCGCATCATGATCTTGGATGAGGCCACCAGTCATCTCGACAGCGAATCAGAGGCACTGATCCAGCAGGCACTGGAGCGATTGTATATCAACCGCACCAGCATCGTCATAGCCCATCGGCTGAGCACCATCCTCTCGGCTGACCTGATCCTTGTAATGGATAAAGGACAGATCATTGAAAGCGGCACACATCAAGACCTGCTGACTGCCGGCGGACTGTATGCACAATTGTATGAAACTCAGTTCAAGCAGTAAGAAAATTCCGATACTTCAAATATCAAACAGACGATAATACTCGTAGCTATAACACTTTTCAAACCCCAGTTTCTTATACAGCGCCAGTGCTGGGTCATTATCCGCCTCGACCTGCAGATAACCAAAACTAGCACCTTTCTTTATCCCCCATTGCGTTAAAGCCTGCATGACTTGCTGACTGTACCCCTGCCTGCGAAAATCCTCTGCCGTATAGATGCTGAAATAACCTAATAGTGCCCGCTCCATCACCCCCATACCGCAGGCAACCGGTTGATCACCTTCATAAAGTACCAAAAGTGTTTTCTCAGGGACAATACAGGAGACAATCTCTTTATATATTTGCCATTCGGCAACGGGTTTGCCGCTCAATTCAGCCCTCACATCCACCCACTGATCAAGGCTCGCTTCCTTAAAATAAGAAGCGGTACTTGCCAGGCTATCAAATGCTATCAGATGGCAGCCCAGTACCAGCGTGGGATCAAACGCTCGATAACCTGCAATATCTAATGCCTCAACTACTCCTGGTTCAGTCATGAGATCAACCAGCCTGAAGATCATTGGAAGCTTCAATCGGTTAAAAACCTCCTCGCAATACCTGATTTTTTCATCCAAGTGTAGTGTGGAAGGATACAAATAATTAACCGAATTAACCCGCTTGGAATACCCTCCGGTAAATCGCAGCAGCCAGCCGTCAAACACAACCTGGCGTACAGCTGGCCAGGCATTCAACCCCGCTTCTTCAATTTGTTTTAATAAAGTTTGATCCATGCCCCTACTCCTGATGCAATCCATTTTATCATGCCCACCTCATACCCAATGTTATAATCCTAACCACAGTTTAACCTCCAGGAGATAATCCTATGACCCAACCTATCCGGATCCTGCTGCTGGGTGCAGGCAACCGCGGAACAGAAGTTTACGGCAATTTTATCAAGCGGCACCCAGTAGATATCCGGATCGCGGCCGTGGCAGAACCCAACCCCCAACGGCGGGAACGCTGCGCTGAAATTCATCACATCCCGGCCGAACACCAATTCGAATCCTGGGAGAATGCGCTGGCAGTTGAAAAGGTTGCCGATGCTGTGATCAACGCTACCCCGGATGACGTGCATCATGATTCTGCCGTTGCAGCCCTGCAAGCCGGATACAACCTCCTGCTCGAAAAACCAATCGCCACCACGCTTAGCGACACCCTGCACATTGTTAAAACGGCTCAAGATCTGGGACGAAAGTTGATGGTCTGCCATGTGCTGCGTTACACCAGTTTTTTTAAAAAAGCACATGAAATCATCCGAACCGGGCGGTTGGGGCAGGTCATCCATATTTCACATTCGGAAAACGTTGCTTATTTTCATATGGCACACAGTTATGTGCGGGGTAACTGGCGCAATACTTCCACCAGCGCGCCGATGATCCTAGCTAAGTGCTGCCATGACCTCGACCTGCTGACGTGGTTCCTGGGTGAGCCATGCGCCCAACTCAGTTCAATGGGCGGTCTGCGCCACTTCCGGCCCGAAAATGCCCCCTATGGTGCGCCAAGTCGCTGCACGGATGGATGCCCGGCAGCAAAGGACTGCCCCTTTTATGCTCCCCGCATCTACATAGACAACCTGCCGATCAAACATGCTGTCAGCCAGGCTGCCAACCCCCTCCTGCGGCTGGCTGGCAAGCTGACCCTCCAAAAGCCTAAAATCGCGGGAAATCTAGCCGCCATGTATAAACCCATGCGTCACCTGGTTCATTACCAGGGATGGCCGCGCAATACCATCACCGACCAGCCTGAAAGCGATGCGGCAGTCTGGGAAGCATTGAAGACCGGCCCCTATGGTCGGTGTGTCTATCACTGCGATAATAATGTCGTCGATCATCAATCGGTTCAGATGGCCTTTCCCAGCGGCGTCACTGCCACACTAATAATGCACGGGCATGCCCATGAAGAGGCCCGCACCCTGCGGGTGGATGGCTCCCAGGCCACGCTTCTTGGTAAGTTCAGTCATGGGCATGCGTGGCTCGAGATCCATGGCCATGGAGATGGGCGGGTAGAACGCTTCACCTTCCCAACAGTTGTTGATGGCGCATCCGGTCATGGCGGCGGTGATGACGGCGTTATGCATCAGTTTGTAAAGGTGATGCAGGGAGATTCGACCGCACAGACACCTGTTCGGGAGTCTTTAGAGAGCCACCTGCTGGCCTTCGCAGCCGAAAAAGCCAGGTTAGAAGGACAAATTATTAATATGGAGGCATTTCGAAGACAACTGGAACCTGATTGAGGTCAGTGCCAGGGGTGAGGAATTCACCATCACAATCAATCACCAGCAGCAGATATCCTTCAGCAACAGCCGATTGGCCAGCGGTGTTGTTGCAATCATGATTGACATTTACGGAAATCTGCCAGGGCTGATTGAGTTTGATTTATTTGCACTTCAACCCCAATAAGCCGGAAAAGGAATCATCCAAATGAAATCAAAAAAGCTGCAAAAAATGAAAACGATCGGTTTATTGGGCGGGATGAGCTGGGAATCCTCCATCGAATACTACCGGATCATCAACCAGGCAGTTCAACAACGATTAGGCGGCGTCCACTCAGCTCAAACATTGATGTTTTCGTTTGACTTTGCGGAAATTGAAACCATGCAGTGTACCGGTGATTGGGAGGGCTTGACGGCTGTCATGATCAAAGCAGCCCAGACGCTCGAAAAAGGCGGGGCAGACCTGCTGGTGATCTGCACCAACACGATGCATCGTATGGCAAAAGAAGTCCAGGATGCACTCAGCATCCCGCTGCTGCATATTGCCGATGCAACTGCCGAGGCTATCAAAAATGCCGGCTTGAGCTCTGTGGGTTTACTGGGTACGCGCTTTACAATGAAAGCAGATTTCTACCGTGGAAAACTTGAAAAGGACTACGGTCTGAAGGTGCTCATACCCAAGGCAGCCTCCCGTGAAATAGTTCATCAAATTATCTACGAGGAGCTGGTGCGTGGCATCATTCTCGAAAAGTCACGCAGGGAATACCAAAACGTGATCTCCGACCTAGCCGCCCAAGGTGCGGAAGGGATTATCCTGGGCTGCACCGAAATCTCACTGTTAATCAAACAGGATGATGTGCCTGTTCCGGTTTTTGATACGACGTCCATTCACGCCCTGGCCGCTGTTGAGTGGGCGTTGCGAGAATAAAAAAAGAGACAGTTCATCTAACTGAACAACCTCTTTAAATACAAGGTGCCGAGTCACAGAATCGAACTGTGGACACCGCGATTTTCAGTCGCGTGCTCTACCAACTGAGCTAACTCGGCTTAATCCGCTTCCCTTGTCTGAGCGTGATGTAGATTTTAACCTTTACTCCCCCTCCTGTCAAGCAAAATGGATTTCAACGCTCAGGCTCCTCTGGCCAGCCCGCTTCATCCGGTTCGATATAAAAATCAACTGGATCCACATCCTCAACGACTGCCCCAGGTTGAACGATCACCTCCACCAGCTGGTGATCCTGGCAGTCAATGTGTAATCCGCAGAGAACAAACTCAGAATAACCTCCGGGGATTTCTGCCCCCAATGCCTGTACATAAGACACTACATGATAACGACCAGGCGGCAAGCCGGTTAATTCATAACTTGTCTGGTTTTCTTCCGTGTCAACATCATAGATCTCCCCGGTATCCAGGTTGAATGCCACAACACGCTGAGGTGGAATAAAAGAACTGGGATAACCTAACGCACCGCTGATGCCCCCGGTGGCTTCCGGTGTCTCAGTGGCAGTCGGACTAACGGGTGTGTCTGTCACCATTGCCTGCACCGTCAATTCAACAGCTTTGGCAGCCTCTTCCGCAATTTTAGTTTCCATCATAGCCTGTGTTGCTTGGGCATCCTCCTGATCGCCGAATAAGCCTGGCAGAAAATCTACCAGGCTGCAGGCAGTGAGCATCAAACCAATCCCACCTATCAGCAAAAAGATGTAAATATTATTATCTAGAAAATTTAGTTTCTTCATTTTTTTAACCATCCGATTATTGAGGTTACACACGATCAATATGATAGTTTATTTTCGCGCTTTCATTTAAACTTGCCCGCGTTTAGGACTGCGTACCATGTACAGCACCATCGTCTCCAGCCATAATAAAAGGGTGCCTGCTTGCAAAGCATAGAAGAAAGGTACCAGGAAACAGTCTGCCCATGTGCTGATGGATTCCCGTGACTCCATCTGGCTTTCACCAGGACGCAATAATTGATAAATAGTGGGACAATTCCAGAAGATCACCCCGATGAATAATGCAAGGAGAAGGTTTAACAAGATCAACACAATCACAGCGTTGACCACCTGGTTTGGTGTCATCCAGAATATCGCAATCCCAAGAATAAAAAACCCCACGACAAAACTTGCAATCGTGAGGTAATTTTCTGGATGAATGCGGTCGGAAAGTCCTGTACTCTGCCAGTTTCCATACCAAAGAAATGCAGATAAGAAGATCAGTAAAAAACCTAATAATACGAAGTGCCAATTTTGGGCATGGGGGGATTTTGGCATATCGAACCTCTCCAGCAACTAAGTCTATCGAAGTGACATGTAACTTAATATCATTTTAGCATATTAAGGTTAATAACTAAATTTTTTACCCCCTAACCCCCTTATTTGATCAGTTTTGATATTGTTCGAAACTGCGGATGTTTGGAAGTGCGGAGCAATTCAAATAAAGCCATTTCCACACTGGTGATCACGGCGCCAGCATTATGCAGTCGCTGTAAACCCAGGCGATAATTTTCATCAGTACGTGAGAACACGGCGTCCGCCAGCACATAGACAGCATAACCCGCATCCAGCAGGTCTAATCCAGTTTGTAAAACACAGACATGGGTTTCAATCCCTGCCAGTAGTACCTGTGTTTTTTCACTTTGTCGCAAGGCCAGCAGAAACTCTGGTTCTCGCAAGGCGCTGAAGGATGACTTGGAGATCTGGATTTCATTTTCCAGCAGTGATTCAATTTCTGGATGGATGGGTCCAAGTTTTTCAGGCACCTGCAATGTTGGTAGAACGGGAACCTCCAATGCCTGGCAGCCCTGAATCGCCTGCAGCATCTTGGGGACCACCTCGGATGAACGGTCAACCACGGCTGCCAGGCTGCTTTGAACATCAATCAGGACCAGGGTTGATTCAACAGAATTTAACATTATTGAGCCTCCATTTTTTCGGTGATGATAAATTATACCGCCCAGCATCTTGAAATTCTCAACAAAACAAATCCTTCCGGTTTTAAGAGTACTGCTCTGGTCGCTCTGCTACTCAAAGGTCGGGGGTATGGTGTGGCGACGAAGCAGCCACACCATACCCCCTTAATTCCTTCACATGCAGCGAAATTACTACTTATTTAGCATATAATAGTAAGGAGATGAAAGATAAGAAAACCAAAAGCACACAAACCAGTTCCTTCGGCACACCGGGGAAGATCAGCCATGATGCCTCACGGTTTTATAACAGCCGGATGTATGCTGACCAGGATTCAGGCGAATCAGAGCCTTATCACGAAAATGCTGTCCCAGATACATTGATCAACTGCATCGTATGCCAATCCAGTGAAGATATGGCCGGCCTGCCAGATAGCTCCATCCACCTGATGGTCACCTCACCGCCGTACAACGCCCAGAAAGATTATGACCAGGATCTGACAATGATTGAATATCTTTCAATGTTAAACTGTGTCTGGCAGGAGGTGTATCGCGTTCTGGTGCCTGGCGGCAGGGTCTGTATCAACGTCGCCAACCTGGGTAGAAAACCCTACCTGCCGATGCACAGTTACATCTTGCAGCAAATGCTGGAGCTGGGTTTCTTGATGCGAGGTGAGATCATCTGGGACAAGGCTTCCAGTGCCAGCCCTTCGACAGCCTGGGGCAGCTGGCTTTCAGCCAGCAACCCCGTCTTACGCGATGTCCATGAATATATTCTCGTCTTCAGCAAAGGGACCTTTAAACGGCCGCAGGGCGACCGCATCAATACGATTGAAAAAGAAGATTTTTTAACCTGGACAAAGTCTGTCTGGCAGTTTCCGGCAGTGCAGGCGAGCAAGATCGGCCACCCGGCACCATTCCCCATCGAACTGCCCCACCGCTGCATCCAGCTTTATACCTACCAAAATGACATCGTGTTGGACCCCTTTGCAGGCAGCGGCACGACCTGCCTGGCAGCCAAACAGGACGGCAGACAGTTTGTAGGATATGAAATTAATCCGGAATACTGCCAGCTAGCTGAAGACCGATTGCAAACAAACATTGAAAACTAGCCTGACTTAACGAATCTGATAGGTCGGATTTGGTTTACCGGGGTGAAAATGTTCCAGCTCCGAGATTTCAAACACACAGTTAAATTTACATTCAACCTTGTCAAGAACAGACTGAAAGATTCCCGCCATTTTCTCTGCCTCGGTCTCTACCCGGGCATTGATCAGGAGGTTGATATCCGGTCCTGATAAGTGGGGGATTTGACCCTCCCAGCCCGGTTGGTGTGAACTGGTGAAACTCACCTTCACTGATTGTACGCCATCCTCGATCACAAATTTAAGGTGGCCGATGCCTATATTATGATCATCCAGTTGTTCTGACAGCGAATTAAATACAACTTTCAATATTTCTCGCCCTGATTCCCCAACACCAGACAAACATATCCTCCCGTCCAGCCAGGCCAGCTGCTCTTCTCCATGTCCATAGCGGACATAATCTAAATCCAGGCTGTTCAAAGAAAGCATGCTCTGGTTGTTTTCTAATAAACTCACCCAACTTGTTACGCTTTTAGCATCCAGACTGTTTTGAAATTTATAGGGTTTTTCAGGATATGTTTTATTCACCCATGCCTCAATCACCTTCTGACCTTCGAGTGTCATCAGGTCTGATTTATTGAACACCAGGAGTCCTGCCTCTTCAATTTGCTTTTCAAAAATATACACCACATCTTCTGAGAAGGGCAGCTGCTTGCCCTCAACCCAGCGCAGCAGCATCCGCCCATCGGTAAACACTGAAAAGCTGTCGGGTTTAATTCTGCCATCACCCAATGACAATAAGGGTTTGATCACCGTAGCGACGATATCCGCACAGGAACCAACAGATTCCGCGAAGATCACATCGGGTTGGTGCTGGCGGATCAGGATCAATAATTGCTCGTTAAGGTCATCATAATGGCAGCAAAAACACCCGCCGCTGACTTCCACCGCTGGTATATTAGAAACTCGGACAAAGGCTGTGTCCACCAGGTACTTCCCCTGGTCATTGGTCACCACACCAACAACCTGACCCCCTGCTATCAACTGGTGTGCTGCTTTAATGATTGCCGTCGTTTTACCGCTGCCCAAAAATCCACCAACCAGATGTAATTTTATTGATATCTTCTACTTAGCTGACATCCACGGCTTCAGAAAGACGCTTGATCGCATGGTCTGTATAATCGCTGCGTTCCACCAGTACACTGATTGCGCCATGGGGGCAGACCTCGGCACAATTGCCGCAGCCGCGGCAGTCTTCCAGAATAACCGCTTTCCCATCGACCATTTGAATGGCATTGATAAAACACACATCTTCAGAGCATTTGCCGCAGCCCACACATTGGTCTGTGACTTCCACATGCACAAAGGGCATCCGCTCAATTTTCTTTTGCAGTTTAGGCGCAAGATTAGGCAGGAATTTGAATAAACAGCAGCAGGAGCAGCAGTTACAAATCGTCATCAATTTTTCGGAAGGTTTGACCCCCATCCAGACGGCATCAATTTTATCCCGGCCGATCAGGTGCACCAGCCCGGCCTCTCGGGCTGTTTTGACATGGGCTATGGCCGTTTCTGCATCGACGATTTGCCCTAATTTTGGATTGATATCCAAAACGGCCTCCCCTAAGAAAATACAGCCGATGCCATGATCATAATTTGTGCAGTCAGCCGCATCCCGGCAGATGCACTTATCCATCAAAAACACATGCCTGGCTTCTTTAATGAAGTGCTCCACAACGGATGACGGTACAATGAAGTTTTCCTGCTCTTTAATCGTCTGGTTAATCAACACCCGGTCTTTAGGCAGATAGAATAAGGCATCGCCAGTCTGATGGCCGTTGAACAAGGCGCGCTCCATCAATCGGCCGACAACCGGCCACTTGGTCATTTCAGCACCCATGTACCGCATCGGAAAGCTTTTCTTCAGCAAGTTTACAACCCACAACGGCCGCGCCATGCAAGCTCCTTGATTGATCGACATACCAATAAAAAATCGGCAAGATATTCTATTCTACCCCTATATTGATTTAGGCTAAAAATTGCAACCACCTTTCGATATTGGACTGTCTGTCAATTTAACAATTTCTGTAACTGCTCAAGTTGCACTGCAACTGAAAGGTCGGAGGTGTTGTATGGCGGCGGAGCCGCCACACAACACCCCCTATTTCTCCATAAGCTGAGTAGTAACCAATTTCTGATTATTTGATGGTTTATTAAGGAACCTGGATGTGCATACAGTGTCGACCAATCAAACCAAAAAACGGTAAAATTTACCCCATGAGAATACGAACCAGCACCCTGGCAATCCTTTTGGTGGTAATCGGACTGACAGCATGCTACCTGCCCCTGGAAACCCAGGCTGATATCCCGGAAAGTGCACCCACCCTGCCCGCAGCTCCACAGAATTTAATCCTGGCAGTAGAAGTAACACCGACACCCCAGGCTGTCACACCTGAACCAACGGCCGAACCCGTCCCTTTAACGGCCACCGTCTGGAAGCAGATGCCGCAGGTGCCGATCTTGATGTATCACCGCTTTAACCCAAACTCAGGGGCTTATTCTGCAACCTATATGACCTCTCTGGCGGATTTTGATAACCATCTCTCTGAACTTTACACGGCTGGTTTTTCGCTTATCGCCCTGCAGGACTGGCTGCGCGGCGAAATTCACCTGCAGGAAGGCCGCCGCCCGCTGATCATCACCATCGACGATCTTTATTACGCCGACCAGCTCTCCTTGGATGAAAATGGCCAGCCAGCACCCTATTCCGGAGTCGGCCACCTGTGGCAGTTCTCACAGGCTAACCCAAATTTCAATTTTAATGCGGCATTATTTTACAATCTGGGGGATAAAGGCTATGCCAACCAGTTCCAAAATGGGAGTTTCACCGTTCAACCCGGTTGGCGTGAGGCACGCGCTGAAGCAATTGCCTGGGGCATTCAACACGGCGCGGTTCCCATGAACCACTTCTATGAGCATCCCTTTTTGGACAGATTATCCCCTGATCAGATTCAGTGGCAGCTGAGTGAAAACGATGCTGCTCTACGTGAAGCCCTGGTTTCGATCGGCAAAGAACACCTGGCATCTGCTCTTCCCAATATTCTCGCGCTGCCTTATGTGATCTGGCCTAGTACTGATGCAGGCAAGCAGGTCTTATTCGATTACATCTCCCCGGAGGGCGCACCGGTGACCGGCATCCTTGAGGCCGGTTTCGGACCGAGGTTGTTCCCCGCGCCGTTTGCTCCGGGTTTTGACCGCTGGCACATCCCCCGTGCCAATGCCTCAGCTGCCTCTGTCGCCCATATCCTCAGCCAAATTGATGAAATACCCACAGCCGGCAGTTGTGACCTCGGGCCCATCCCTGGGGATCAGTTGACTAATGCCGGAACCATCATGGGTCACATCACTGGCCAGGTGCAGTCCGGTGCCTGCACTGAGGGCTATTACATCGTGGGCCAGATGGCCTTCCATGCCAGTGAAAATGGCATCCTCCAGCTTTCACCATGAAGTTCGGATAAACTTAATGATTACTAATTAATGAAGGATTCCACTTATGTTTGTCTACCTTAGCAAATTACTACCCCTCCTGGTCTATCCCCTGGGTTTGGCCTGCATCCTGCTGGTAACCGCATTGATTTTCCATAAAAAACCCCGCTGGCGGAATGGATTGTTGATGGCAGCAATTGCCATCCTTTGGCTGGGCAGCAATCGCTGGGTCAGCTTTGCCCTGGCCCGCTCACTGGAATGGCGCTACCTGCCCCCACAGGAGATGCCCAAGGCAGAAGTGATCGTCTTGCTGGGCGGCGGTACCGAATCAGGGGACCCTCCCCGACCAATGACAGAGGTCAACAGCGCCGGTGATCGGGTGCTGTATGCTGCCAAACTTCACCAGGAGGGTGCCGCACCAATCATCCTCGCCAGCGGCGGCAATCTCGATTTCAGCACTGCCAGAGGTGCCACCCCGGCTGAGGAAATGCACGAATTATTGCTGTTAATGGGGGTCGATGACAAGGATATTTGGCAGCAGAACCGATCGCAAAACACCTACGAAGATGCGCTTTTTTCTACCGAGATGCTGGCTGAAAATAATATCACTGAGGTAATATTGGTCACCTCAGCAATGCACATGCCCCGGTCTGCGGCCCTTTTCACAGCACAGGGCGTTTCCGTCATCCCAGCCCCTGTGGATTTCACTATCACCGAACAAAACTGGCAGTCGGCCTTTCAGCCGGGGTTTGATGAGCTATTGATCAACCTCCTGCCCAATACCAGCGCTTTGGGTTTGACCACCAACGTACTTAAAGAATATATCGGCATGTTGGTGTATGGGCTGCGCGGCTGGCTTTAATCCTCGCCAACCATAAAAGCGATGCTCAGTGTACCTGGACCAGTATGGGCGCCAACCACCGGGCTGACAAATGTCGTCACCATCTCCACCGGTTCGAATAAAGCCACAGCTTTTTCCATTAGCGCTTCATTATCGGCTTCAGCAGCCGCATGAAAGGTTGCAATTCGCACCGGTGTGCGATCACCAATCGCTTGCTCGGTCAACTCCAACATGCGTTTGACGGCTTTTTTTCGTGACCGGACAGACTCAAGCAGCTCGATTTTCCCGTCCCTGAGCACCATGATCGGTTTGATATTTAATGCCGACCCGACCAATCGCTTGGCCGTGTTGATCCTTCCGCCTTTATTCAGGTATTTGAGCGTATCCACGGTGAAATAAACACCAATTTTTGGTAAAGCCCCTTCAGCAATCGCTTTGCATGCCGCCAGGTCTGCACCATTTTTGGCTGCCCGGGCAGCCGCCATCACCATAAAACCCAGCGGCATCGAAACCAACCGGGAATCCAGTACTTCGACCGGCGCATCCGTCATTTCTGCCTTTGCCTGTAGGGCTGATTGAACAGTTCCCGACATGTCACTGGAGATTAATATGGCCAAAATTGCATAATCTTCTGCCAGCAAGCGTTTAAACAGTCCAACGAACTCACTCATTGTCGTCTGGCTGGTGGTTGGGATCGTGTCCGCAGCCGCCAGGTGGGTATAAAATTCTTCAGCCTGGATGTCCTCGCTGTCCCGGTAGGTTTTATCCTCCCAGTGCAGCATTAACGGCACAACATGAATACCCAAATCTTCGATAATATTTGGGGGCAGGTAAGCACTGCTGTCAGTAATGATAGCGACTTTCTTCATTTTTTCTCCTTCAATAAAATAATGGTAACTTCTCAGGCTGCCTTGCAAACGAAAGGTCGGGGGGTGTGGTGTGGCGGCAAAGCCGCCACACCACACCCCCCTATTTTTTCATAAGCTGAATAGTTTCAAATAATGATTACTTGATAATGCACCTTAGTATACATGATTAATAAAATCTCTCAGACCGACCGATCCTAAAATCTGATAGTATTTGATAGTTATAATTGGCTATAGTGATCTTGGGGTAAAATCTTTAAAAAAGGTTTTTCCAAATTCCAATCTTGCTTATTCCCAATTAAATCGCAAACTAAAGAGGAAACGACCATGGTTCTCAAACACAAACATCTCGTCTGGATTATTGCCCTTTTCATTGGTTTAAGTGTGGATTGGCTGTTCTGGGAAAAACCCGGCGGGATCAATTTCTTTATCCTGGTATTTGCATCGGTGATAGGTGGGCTTATCCCGGCCTGGTTGAACAAAATCCACATCCCGTTGGCATCCTATCTGCTGATAATTCCAATCACTTTCTTTTCGGCGATGACATTCATAAGGTCAGAGCCCTTCACAACGGTGATCAATATTCTGATCACCATCAGCCTGTTAATCTTATTTTCTATGACATTGCGCACCGGTGCTTGGGTAAAATTTAACTTTATAGACCACCTGACTGCTTTATTCCGCTTTTTCGGCAATGCCTTCACTGGCGGAATTCTCTTTTTTACCAGGATCAAAAATCGACCGACCGCCAACCAATCAAAACCAACCCCGGATGTGGCAGAACAACGAAACTTCTTGTACCAGGCATCCCCCTACCTGCGCGGCATTTTACTGGCGCTGCCGATATTGGTCGTCTTAACGGCATTGCTGGCTTCTGCTGACCCGGTGTTCAACCTGCGCCTCCAAAATCTGCTTCAAGGGTTTGAACTGCCTAACATCGGTGAATACCTTTTCCGGCTCTTTTACATCCTGGTGATCGGCTACCTCCTTCTGTCTGCCTATTATTTTGGCCTGGCAGAAAGTGAAAAATTACAAGCTTCCTCACCAGAAAAAAACAAATTTGCCCAAATCCTGGGATGGATCGAAGCTAATATCATCCTGGGCGGGATTAACTTATTGTTCTTGGCCTTTGTCAGCCTGCAGTTCACCTATCTTTTTGGCGGTGAAACAAATATCCACCTGGAAGGGTTTACCTACGCGGAATATGCCCGGCGCGGCTTTTTTGAACTTCTGGCAGTTGCCTTATTCACTCTGATGGTCTATTATGCCCTCAGTATCATCACCAGACGTGAATCGATTATTAACCAGCGGGTGTTCTCCGCATCCGGACTGCTTCTGGTAGGGCTTGTTTCAATTATCCTCATATCAGCCTATACCAGGCTGACGCTCTATGAAGCAGCCTATGGGTTCACCCGCCTGCGTACCCTGACCCATATCTTCATCCTGTGGGTCGGTTTGCTCCTGGCGGCGGTTGCGCTTTTAGAAATATTGGGGAATTTCAACCGCATGGCATTGACCTTGATCGTTTTCATCCTTGGGTTTGGGCTTTCAGTTAACCTGGTGAATGTAGATAATTTGATAACCAGGCACAACATTGCCCGCAGTCTGCTGCCAGGCGATGAAACCATTTCTACCACACTAGATGCAGGTTATCTTTACAGCCTGTCATGGGATTCAATCCCGCCTTTGGTGACATCCTTCACCAATCCCGAAACACCTGAACCCATTCAACAGGAGATCGGCGGAGTTTTAGCCTGCCGGCTTTTTGAAGCAGCGCCTGAACAACGCCATCCCTGGACTTCGTGGCATTATACACGGTCCCGCGCAATAGAACTGCTCAACCAGCAGTCATCTGCATTGGAAGCTTTTCCGATCATTGAAAGCGAAGGAATCTTTGTTGAGGTTTCAGGTGAACAGCGGCTGTGCAGCCCTTTTATGACCTCAATCGTCGATTAAGGGAACAACACCGCCATCGATTCAGGTGCGTATTTTTCCACAACTGTCGAATCGATTCCATTGATCTGGCAGATCTCTGCATACATCTCCGCACTGGGGCGTTTGATACGCGCCTGGGTCTCAATATCCAGTTCCCACAACCCAAAGCGCTGGGTCCAGCCCCGCTCCCACTCGAAATTATCCACCAGAGACCAGTGAAAATATCCCAGCACAGGGTAGTTATCATTGATGATCCGCCACAGGGCATGCAGGTGTTCAACTGTGTAACGACGCCGGAAGTCGTCCTTCGAGTCTTCTACGCCGTTTTCGGTGATGATCATCGGCACCCCAAACTGTGCCCCCCATTTGACGCAGTCAATCATCCCGCCAGGCAAGTTAGCAATAAACCCGGTCTCGCTAAGGGCGGCATCTTTGGGATATCGGCGGTGGGCAAACATCTGCTTCGATGCCAGCAGGTCAAAGCGCACTGAATCGCAGGAATAATAATTCAAACCCAGAAAATCCTGGGTGCCCACAGCCTCCGAGATGCGTTCCTTTTTGATGATCGTATTGAACACGCCATCCTTCAGTGTCCGCACAAAGAGGTCGTTAAACAGCGTCCCAAACACCTTTGCTGCCCAGCGGTCCATCGGCAGCCAGGTTTCAGGCTTGAAGCCGCGATAATGGATGGCCGTACCCACTTTGGCGTCCTGCTGCAAATTGTGAATTTCTGCATAAGCGCGGGCATGCGCCTGGATCATATGGCGCATCACCTCAATAGCAACTTTGAGATCCTGCTTACCTGGCGGAAAAACGCCGTCAACAAAAGCGCCATACATATACACATTCGGTTCGTTGATCGTCACCCACAGGTTGCAGTAAGGTTTCAGCGCTTCAACCGTTTTGCGCACAAAAGCCGCGAACAGCTCCACAATGACCTCATTTTCCCAGCCGCCCATTTCAGCCACCCACAACGGCTCACTGAAGTGGTGCAGCGTGACCATCGGCGTCATTTTGCGAGACTTCAGCCCGATCAGCATCTCCCGGTAGCGGTCCAGTGCGGATTCATCCCAGCGATCCGGTGCTGGCTGGATGCGGCTCCACGCGATCGAAAGGCGGTGCGCGTTCTGGTACCCTGCCTCGGCGCGATCAAAATCCTCACGCCATCTACCGCCCCACCAGTCGCAGGCCAGTCCGGATGTCTGCCCGTCCACAATCCTGCCCTCTTCCTGTTCCCATGCATGCCAGGTATTGTTCTCATTGCGTCCCTCCACCTGGTGTGCAGCGGTGGCCGTCCCCCACATGAATCCTTCCGGAAAATAATAAGTCCCTTGGGGCATCTTGTTTTTGCTCCTCTACTGATCAGATCACTTGCCGCTAATCATATCAAATTTTCTCGCTGTGGGTTGAGCGTCAAAATCCTTGTCAGCGAATTATATTTTGCCTTTTCAACAAAGCTGGCAGGGATGCGGTGTTTATCCCATGGGTGGTTAATACGGCTGGTGCCTGAAAATAAAATCCATTTACCTATTGGTGGTTTCCACGGGTATACCGGTGTGCCTTCGTTCGTAAAAAACCTCCCTTGCCTGTCCAGGAAGCCCGCAGGGTTATCTGGTGATGGCTGTTCACTAAAAATCAGCTGTCGGTCTGGCGTGACGTTGGCCAAGACCTTAAGCTGATTTGATGTGCCAAGTGACATAAGAAATTCAAGTTCTTTTTTGTGACTGAAATCGTTATCTCTGTAAGGCGAAATTAAAACACCGGTGGCCGGTGCTTCGATGCGATTAAAAAACTGATTACCATGTGTGGAGATATTAAACAGCTGGGTGCCTGTGTCTGTGACTGCAATAACGCGAAAATACAGGTCTGGTCTGCCCCCTGGCTGGGTGATGGATGGGAGATTGAGCCATGATGAACCGTTGTAATAACGGCCATAACCCCCAATGAAATTTTGATCTTCATCGGTGCGGATGCCAAAATGATGGCTTCCATCTGTGGCCGTGCTTGTTACCCCGATCATGTAAGTCACTCCCCCTGTCAATGCGTAGGGTGGTGAGAATTCAAAGCGAACCCAAGTATAACTGGTATCTTCTAATAATGCACCATTGTAGGCACCAGAGTTGACTAAAAGCGCACCTGCAGCATCTCGAAGCTGTGCGGCAAGGTTACGGGCAGGTGTGCCAATTTTGCGAAGCATGAAATAAGCATATTTAAGCTGTGCAGCTGCACCAGCTGTGAAGCGCTGGGAAGGATAACGAACAGATGAGCCGGAATCAAAAACGAAGATACCAGGCCCAGGGCCATAATTGCCCCAAAAACCTTCAGGATTGTTATAAGTCTGCCAGTCGAGGGTATGAAACCACCCCTTACAAATAAGCACTGCCGATACCTGTTGATCTGATGGATTTTGAGTGATAACCGTTGATGGCCAGGCGAATTGAGAGAGAAGATGATCTCGTAAATTAAGGGCAAAATCATCATCAATGCCAAAGCGTTTAACGGAAAGCTCTTTGATGCCATACTCTGATTGTGATGATGGGTTGGCAGCTGTGGGGGTGTGCAGTTGCTGACCAAGTTTATTATCTGGCGAGATAAAAGAGTAATTTACTTTAACCGAGTTGAAAAGTTGATCAATTGATAAACTGACCAGGCACTGCTCGAACTGGATTTTAATTTCACTGACAAAACCCCACCAGGCAGGCGAGCCGAAATGATCACGAATAAAGACGGGGCAGCGGATGAGGGAAGGCAGATCAAAGACCTTTTCTAGGGTGGTATTGGTGACCAAGACAGCCTGATCCTGGCCGCCGTAGGCCGACCAGGAAAGGGACTGAGGGACAAAAAAAACAGGGTCGGCCGGAGAGTAAGCCAGGGCAGGCGTGAACGGCTGGCTAAAATCCCTGGTCAAAAAATCGACTGTGAAATTATCCATTACAAAAGCCTTTTTCTTGGCCGGTAGAAAACTTTGACCGATGAAGTGCGCATCACATCGAGTTGATCAGTGACGGAGGACTGGTTAAAAAATAACCTGGTATTTGCATTTGGCATGAGCAGCAGCTGGCCGCCCTGGCGAATATGGGAGACTGTTTCAGAGCCGATATGAGAAGCCTGAACGTTATGCTGTTGACGGTGACTATCATCAATGAGAATATTATCTTTCCTGAATGGAAAGAAGCCCAAAAAAGAAGCCGGAAAATCGAGCGGTAATAACATGAGTTGATCAACATCGAGGGTGTAGGTTAAACCGGATACTTTACGAGCGTAAAAAACACACTCGACAAAATGAGGCAGGGTTTCACGGAGCAGCTGGTTAGGCGGGATTTCAACGGGAGGGAAAATAATATATTGATAAGCTTTATTGGCGAAAATAGGATCCCCTGTAAAGAGGGTATCGGTGCCGCGCTTTAAGCGCAGCTGCAAATAAAGATCGTCATAGGCATGAGGATTAAATAAGCGGATGATCGGCTGATACGTGCGGCCGTCCAGGATGTTGGTATCGCCGGCTGAAAGCGAATAATAGAGGATGGGAGAGAAAGCGGTCGCTGACCAGGTGAGCCGGCGGTAATAGTCGCCGATGGCCAGAACGTCATAATTTTGCACCCCGCCGGACATATTATGAGCCTGGGCAAAAAATAAATTAAAGTCTGTGCTGGAGGGATGGTAGAAACTGCCGACCAAAATATCTTTGGCGTTGGGTGCGGCGTAGGTGTTGGTTAATTCGATGCGAAGCGGGGCCGGCAGCTCTGTGACTACATCAGCCTTTTTGATGAGTGCTGTGCTGCCGTGCCCTGCGTGATGATCGGTGTGATTGAAAAGCGAGAAACCGCCGGTGATGTCCGTCCCTCCGGAACCGGTGAGGGGCAGCTCTGTTTGAGGACCATCAAACCAGTTAGGGCGCTGATAGTGGAGGGTAAGCAACAGGGAACCGGTTTGATGCGATTTGTAGCCGGCCGGATTGGATTCGAGATAGATATTTGAAATTGGGGTGATGTAATAACTGCCACCGGCCGTAAGCTGGAAGCGGAGATATTGAGATGATGGGTAAGCAGCACGTTTAAAATCGAGGGCGCGAGCGATGATTAATTCGAGTGTGCTCAGGGCGGTTGTAATTTGAGCGGGTGTGCCTTTGAGGGTCAAAACGATATTTTCTTTGAGGATGGGACCAGGTGCGAAAGTAAAAAAAACTGCAGCCTGGTTATAGGGAGCAGTAACAGAATGACCTTCGATGATTGTAAAACCTGCGGATGGGTCGCCGATGGCAATTTGATACATCAGAAATCAGCCCCTTCGTTCCAATCCCATTGACCGGAGACAGGATAGGTACTTTCTTGAAACCTGCGCAGTTGGATTTGAACTAACTGACCTTGAAATTCTGACATGAGCGACTGGGCGAAATCTGCTAATTGACCAGCGAGTTTTGGTTCTGGTGTGGCTTCTTCGGAGCGGCCGATGACGCGGTATGTGAGGGCATAAGCCACGCCGCCCAAAACGAGCGGGGATTGATCGAGATCATCAAAGGTGGTTAAGATTTCACCATCCAGGCCTTCGAGGGTGACCAGAAAACCATAAATACGAGAAAGGTCTGCGAGGGCTGACCTGATGGCTTCTTGAATTGTGTCAGAAGACCAGATGAGATTGGCGACATCGTTAAGCTGCTGCTCTACCTGGTTTTGGATGGTAGTGAGTGTGATAGACATGATCCTCATCCTTTGGGGGTTGGACGGATTGTTTCCACCCTGCTTTTGGTAGACCGCGGTTTGGATGACGCTGATCTTGCCGATCTGCCTTGTTTTGACGGTTGTGCTTCAACAGCAGAACGTACCTCAGCGGCTGTAAAACGGAATTTCTGCCCGTTGGATGCAATCACCACCAGCGAGCCATCTTCACAAAGGCGGGCTTTTAAAGGTGTGGAACCGGTCAGTGCAATGGCGGCTTTTTGGGTATCGATTGTCATGCTGTGCCTCGCTTTCAATAGCCTGCCCTCGCGTTGTACGAAGGCAGGCTCGTGGATTGGACTTGATTTAATTTTTGGGCTGGTACCGGGTCAGCCCATCTTCGATTCCGGTGCCGAGGATGTAAGCAACCAGCAGGTAGATCACCGGTGTGAGCTGTTCTTCCGTCAGCGGGAAATCGGGTTTAAAAGCTGTGATGACCATCAAAATCAGGCCGATCAACGCTGCCCAAAATTTTCGGGACGTGATCAAGAGGTTGAGTTTAGACATGGTGGTTTCCTTTCAGTGAGATCCGATTGAATAATTGGTGTTTAGAGCCTGAGGTCAAAATAAACATGCGCCCCAAAATGCGTAAAAATCGAACCTGCAGCAGACACGAAACTCAAAGCCAAAAATAAAGCTTCATTGTCTTTGATGAAAGCCGGGTTATCGATGGACACTTCGAGGGTGTGCGATGCCTGGGTGATGCGCTTGGCTGAACTGTCATTATCTGCTGTGATGGTATTTGCGACAGCTGCGCCGGTGACAGCTGCAACATTGGGGGTGAGTGTAGATTTGGCCACACTGACGGTATTGAAGCTGGTCAGATCAGCGACAGCAACAGAATACCAATATTTGACCGATTTAACACGGCCGCCGATGAGCCCGTGATTAGAACCAGGCACAAAAAGCGGGATGGTCAAAATGATTGTTTCAGCTGCAGCTGCTTTGGATTCAGAGGCTCGATTTGAAGCAAATGCAGCAGCCCAGGTACCGGCCGATTTGTTGATCATCGAGGGTGGGATAAATTGAGCAATATCTGTTAAATGTGTGTAACCCATGAGATTAAATCCTTTCTTTGGCCCACATCGCATGATGTGGGCATACGCCTGATATGGCTTGAGGCTATTCAGGCTATGGTGAAAAGTGAGTGGTTGATAGCCATTAGGTACCAAGAATTTGATATTAAGGTTTTCAATCACTGCTTTATACATTCGACTTGTGAAGAGGACGGAAATCGTTCCCCCCACTTCGCTTACGCTTCGGGGGGTAGAAGTCACCAAGGTCATTTACCATTCACCGATCTAAACATTCGACTTGTGAAGAGGACGGAAATCGTTAACCCATACGGCGAGGAAGTGGCGAACTTTGAGGCGGTGTTCATCGTTCATAAACACGGCCGGTGAAAGTTCATCCCCGGCGACATAGATTTCTGGCATGATGCCAAAACGTTCACCGACATAGATGGCCGGAGCGACCACGGGATCACACACAGCGGCCCAATTGTCGGCGTCAGTCCATTCTGGCACGGTGACGGGCACGGCCGAGCCTTTAAGAACGTTGTCGTAGGTGTAGGTTGCTTCTCGGACGAAAGTACCTTGCAGCATCTGCCAGGCGGTGTATTGGAGGGCACGGGGCACCAGGCAGTATTTCGGATTGATGGCCATCTTTGGGCCTGTTCCGTAAAGACCGGCAGCATTTTTGATGAGCATCGGCTGATTGTAGACTGCAGCACAAACCGTGTCCCATTGGCCGATAGTTAACGCGGTAGTAAGCAAGTTGGCATGACCGCCCGCGGTGGTGACGGCTGTGGCGTTGAAGAGTGCGCCGGTGTCGGCCATGGTTGGCCCAACCCCAGCATTGGCAGTGAAGATTTCTGAAACCAGCTTTGAGATCTTGCGCAGACCAGCCGAGCCAAGCTCGCGGGCATAGGCTTTGAGCTTACGGGTTTGGTCACGATCGATCAGTTCCAAGGTCAGCGGAATGTAGCCGCCGTATTTAGTAAAGCTGGCAACTTCGGGGCTGTCGCCGATTAGAAGTTCGGTATATTCTGCGCCCTCAGCAACTGAGGGGAGATCACCAACTGTGCCGATGAGCGTACCGGTGATGTCATGCAGTGAAGCGAAATGTTCTTGGACTGTGATCTCTTTCCACCAGTCATAACCAGCGCGGCCGAGGGACTTCCAGGAACTGACGACAATTTTATTAAGAGCGTTTTTGACAAGGCCGGTGAAGTCTGCTGTGGCAGCCAGGTGAACGCGGTCAGGATGGTAGCCGCCGTGCAGTTCGTGATCGCCGGTGAGCATGAGATAAAGTTCTCTGACACCGGATAATTTGGGAACAGAGACACCGGCCAGGCTTTCGTCTCTTTCTGCTTCGAAGAGATCATCAACTGCAGCTTGAAGCTTGTCGCGCTCGTTGAACATGGCCGTAATCCGTCCGGGGCCGGACACGGTTTGAGCGGCTGAAAGTTCGCTGATCATCTGGCGGTGGTCTTCGATGGCAGCTTGAAGTTCGGATGCTTCGAAGATGCGATCGGCGAATTGGTTACGAACACGATCTTGAACGGGTTTAGGCAGCTTAGAAGCGGACAGGCCGCTTTCTAAAAGATAGCTGCACATTTGAAGCCTGGTTGCTTTGGCTTCTTCGAGAGCCTGGTCAAGTTTGGTTTGGCGTTGGTGTTCGTCCAGGAGTGAGCGCATGGCTTCTTGATCTTTCTGCAGCTGTGCGACCGCAGGGGTTGGGTCTGGCTGCGGCGGGTCGATCGGTAGAACAGGTTGAGTAGGATTTGTTTCTTTTGGCATTGGAATATTCCTTTCAGATTGGTTAAGCGCACGAAGAAAAGCCCCCCCGCGTGCCGGGTCGAAGACCAGGTCAAGCGAGATAACACGCAGGATTTCTTTCACTTTGCGAGCGTTTGCAGTGAACAGGATATCGGCAGAAAAACCGACGCGAGGGTCAACTTCTTTTTCTGCGATAACCTCTTTGCCAAAGGCAGTAATAAGATCACCAGCTGGACCAAAGGCTTTGAGCGTGGCGCGGATGCCCTGGGCATCCTCATCCCAAGTGGGATTAGAAATTTGACCGGCGATGTCTCTAACGGAACGCGAAAACCAGGAGTGGTCAATGAAACAATGTGCCCCGTTCCACAGGGCCAATGAAGACCGCAGGACTTCGGCGGGGAATTCCCAGCCATTGCCTTTGCCTGCGGTGATGCAGAGGATTTCAAACTTACCTGGTGAGACTGCATGGCCGGTGGCCGAAAAGCGTACTTGATGCTCGACAAGAGCACTTTGCTCGAAAAGAGCACTTTGCTCGGAAAGAGCACTTTGCTCGGAAAGAGCACTTTGCTCGACAAGAGCACTTTGCTCGACAAGAGCACTTTGCTCGACAAGAGCACTTTGCTGTTCTGCCTGGTCTTTTTGTAGATCAATTGGTGGTGAACTCAAGTGTTCCATCCTTTCTTTTGGTTAATACAGTTTTCTTTGGTACACCGGTCGAAGTATCCACGGGGTCGGTACTGGCCGGTTGAATTGGTTTTTTAGTTTCTCGCTGGTCTTTACCACTGCCACCTTTGAGCAGCTCGTCAATGTCAGCAGCTTCACCAGCGAAACGATAGGTTGCTCTTAATAATTCTCTGTCGCTGATCAGGCCCATGTCTTTGAGCCGTTCCAATGCGTTGAGGATGTTGACTGTTGCGATCGAATGAGCGACATTGTCACGGGCTGAAATGTCTGCACCGCTGATCTTGATTTCGATGTTGGGGTTGATGGATTTATCAATCATGGCTTTACGGGATGCGACCACCTGGAGCAGATCGGATAACAGCCAAATGAAAAACTTCTGACGCTGTTCAAACCTACGGAATGTAGGACCGCCCGCGGAGTCTGCGGTTGTACGGGTGCTGCCTTCTGGCTCTGCGAGAAAGTGCATAGGGAGACCGACACCGGCAGCGATTAATTTCTTGATGGCAAGGCCGTCTTCGCGTGCGTCCATGGCTTCGAGTTTGGGCGAGATCACAGACCAGGTCTCACTTTCGTCGCAAACTAAAACAGATCCTGGTGATGGGGGGTTGGCTGCAAGCTGAAGCTGACGGGCTTTGCGTGCTTCTTCGCTGGCGAACTTGGCGGTGACAACATAAACAAAGGCGTTACGAAATCTATTCAATCGAACGCGATCTTCTAACCAGGCCGAGTATCTACGCAACCAGGTGAGCAGCGGGGCTATGTCTGGTTCTCCCCACTGTGCACCGGCTGGCCGGTTGATGGCGTAGTGGAGTACCACAGGCTTAAAGTTTCCATCTTCGAATTGTGTATCTGTTGTGTGGTCATAAGGGGGGTAAGAGCAAGCTGATAAAGTTTTGTCGTCCACCTTTGTGGTAAATAAGAGGGGCTGCTCAATGTCGTTGGGGGATGGTGTGATCTGGTCGATATTGGAAGCAGGGATGGTGCGGATGTAGCTCATACCGGTGGGGTCTGTGCTGACCAAGAGGAATAAATTACCGGTGCGGGTGAGTTCATCGCAAAGCTCAACGATACGCGCATCCATGCGATGTAAGCGATGCTGCCAAAAACGATCTAAAAAAATTTTGGTGTGATCGTCTTTGCATTTAATATCAAAGCCACCGCCGACAACGTACTGGCTGGTAAGTTCTACAATGCGGCGGGCGAGTGGATTTTCACGCCAGGCATCAAGGCACTGCTCTAAAATATCTTGGCGATTGTATTCCAGGCGGTCACGATCTGTTTCGTCATACCTGCGCGTACCGATAAAAAAAGTATTATCATTTTCGGCCACTGAGAGGGCATCTCTTACAGAACGTTCGACAATTGGCGAGAAAATTTTGGTAAATAACCGGTTGATTGAATTTGGCATGAGATTGTCCTTAGGTATTAGGTATTAGGTGTTAGGTGAATGGTGAGTAGTGAATAGGTGAATTGGCCAAGGATGAGTAGCACTTTTTTTGTCATCGCGAGGTTGTCCCGGTAGGGACCCGAAGCGATCTCCACATATCACAACCATAGCCCTCTGCCATTGATCATTACATTCCCATATCGAAGATAGCCACACTCATGGATAATTAATATCCCCGGGATTTCATTAATCGAACGAAAATGACATAAAAGACCTCCAAATCCCGGGGATCTAGAATGGAGATTGCCGCGCCTCTACATCCCTCATAAGACGAGGGCATAAATGCCGATCGATCGGGCAGATGATGGGTTCTTGGGGTTTTATACCGATAAATTTAAGCAGATCGATCTTTGAACCATTGAAGCGGTTGTAATCCATGAAGCGCATAGCAGCTGCACCGATGGATTTACCGCGTGAAGCGGTTTGATGGATCAACCAGGCAGGGACGCCGCGGGGCAGAGGATTAGGGGGACAGGGATATTCTGGCGTGTAAAGAGGCGCAGGCACTGGCCAGCGATATTGAGCTAACCACCAATGCACGGGGGGTAAGGAAGGGACGTGAAGAAATTGATTAACCCAACTGGTGCGGGAATAAATAAGGGGGATGCGGCCGGTGCGATTGGTGATGATCTTGACACTATCTGCTGTGGTTTTGGTGATGGTGGTGACTGTCTGGCCGTGGTCAAGTTCAAGGTCCAGGACTAAGGGGGTGATGGAATAATCTATATCACCTACAATGCGAAAAAAATTATCCATTTGAGATTGTGCCGGTTGGGCTGGAAACAGGACGTGGTAAGGCATGCGGACGCGGTTTATCCTACCGGCTTCGGCGAAGTAGTACGAATACCAGGGGTCTTGATAACCCCAGGAAATGCCGGCACGCATGGCGATGAAGGTGACCTCTGGATCATGTGCTGCTATGGTGTTGAAATTGACTTTTTTCTTACCATCGGCGGATGTATTCCACCTGGAGAGGTCGATTCCGAAGGCAAAATCTGAATTTGGCATGATTTAAATCTCCAATTCCAAACGAATAGAAACGAATAAATAAAAAGATTGGTGATCAGTGAATAGGTGAAAAAGTGAAAAAAACATCAAAACCTTTCCATGTCGTCGAGAGGATCAGCAGCTGAAACGAGAGCAGACGGTCCAGAAACAGCCCAGGATTGCGCATCCAGGACGGTTAAGAGGGCTGCGCAAATGACCAGGTCGTCATGAAGCAGGTCACCGGAATTGAGATCACGGGTAGAATCGGGGACACCCCATTTGAGCTTTTTTTCAGGACCTGGCACGATTTCGTATTGGCAAAATTCAAGCTGTTTAAAGAATAGTTGATCAAGTTCGGCCAACATCCCATGATGTTGGCATAAGCCTGATGCGGCTTGATGCCGCTCAGGACTAGCATAGGATTTGAGCCGGCCGGTATCGACGAGGGAGAGAAAATCCCAGCCGAGGGTTGATTTGGTTTTTGAATTGAAGCTGAACGGGATGACCACATCGCCGAGCGATCTGGCCAAGAAAGAAGCCAGGCCGGCACCTACACCGGTAGCATCACAAACCAGGTGGCGTACCTGCCAGGTGGTAGCGAGTGAAAGCACTTGCGAATAAATTTCGGTATGTTTAATACCAACCCATAACTGACGGTAAACGATCTCGTAGGTTGGCATCAAAATAGCTGGGTCTTCGAGGGTGGCCAGGTTTACGCGTGCGATGGTAAGGGCGGTGGCATCACGGCCGGCATTGGTGAGAATATCGCCATCTTTGCCGGTCTCGTCTTCACCGGCCACATCGAGGGTCATCACATAAATTTGACCTGGTTCTGGCTTGTGCTGTGGGGGATGGATGCCGTAGATCAGGGCCAGGCGTTCAGGCGGGAAAAGACCACCAGCAGCATCAATATCTTCTGAATAATATTGAGTTCTGACCATGGGATGATTACGGCCAAGTTTAGATACCTGGTCGGCCACAAAATCGCCATAGGCTGAAACCTCAGTTGCCACATCATCGGCGGTGAGCCGCCAAACGCGCTGAATACCATCGGCTTGCTGTTTGGCCATGGCTGCCTGTTCTTCGCGGGCAAGTAAGGTATTACTCGTCCAGGCAGTGCCCCAAAAAATGCGGGTAGCGTTGGTGCTGGCAGCCATGGGAGCGATTTCTTTATCGAATTTATCGATCAAAATATCTTGAGCTTCATCGATCGATAAAAGGATATTAGCGGTTGCACCGACAATATTTGTAGTGGGTGAGCCGCTGAGAAAATAGCAGCGTGCTTTACCCACGCGGTAAATGTAGTCTCGGTTTTTCTGCCACATATCACGGCTGATCAGGTTGGTTGACAGGACGGCTTCTAACCTGCGCATGGCGTTGAAAGTCTGCGGCTTCCAGGTGGGGGAGATTGACACCATTTCGGCGTTGAGTTGAGAGAAGATGGTCAGCAGATAGGTTTGAATTTGAGCCTGCAGTTCGTTCTTACCGGACTGGCGAGGGAAAATGACCACAAACGAATGACCTTGTTTTTTGATGACCGAATTGATGATGGAGAGTGCTGGGGCGGCCTGGTAGCTGCGCAGTTTGATCGCGCTGGCGAGCCTGGTGAAGCGGGTGATATCCCTCAACATGTAATCAAATGCTTTCTCATAATCCAGGTCTGAACCCATCTTCAACCCCCTAAAAATGACTTCAAGATCGCCAGCAGCGACATCAACCCCGAGCCGCCCGAGGTCAGCCCGGCGAAGAGCTTGAACTGGGTCACGCCCTCCGTGGCTGTGCGGATGCGGGTCTCGTGGTCGCGCATCGCCTCTTCTAAAAGCGCCAGGCGCTGGGCATTGACAGCCTGCTGGTGGATCAGCCGGGTTTCAAGCGTGCGGATGCGCGCCTGCAGCAGGTGCACCGCATGACGCAGCTGTTCGGTCAGCAGCGCTTCGGCTTTCTCATCCATCGGCTGCCGCCTCCCCTTTGCCGTTGGACTGGGTCAGTTCTTCGAGCACAGCCGCCAGGCTGCGAGTGAGCGCCTCGCCCAGATCGCCGGCCTTTTGGGACTGCAGGGACTGCTCGGTTTGCAGCACTTTGGCCAGACGGGCCACGCTCAGCCCCAGCACTCGCACCACATCGGCCAGCGCGTCCAGGTCGTTTGCCTCCTGTGCAGCCCGGTCAAAAAAGCGGCGCATGACGATCCGCAGCATGCCGATCTCGCCGCGCAGCGATTCGCCCAGCGCTTTATCCAGGTCTGCCATCTCGGCGCGGGTAAAGCCCTGGCGGTAAAAGGCGGCTTCGTCTTTGGGGGTGGGTCGGTTTGTCATCGATCGGTTCTCTCCCTGTGTCGGCGGTCAGGTCAGCGGGGGAACCCGGGTGCGGCGCAAAGCGCAGGAAGGGGGTTTGGCAGGGCTTTGGTCACCCGGGCACCCGCTGTTGAGAAGAAATAGAACATTTGTTCTTCTACAGACACAGGATAGCATACCGGGCCGGCGTTTACAATACGTCAAAAGCGGCTAAAAAAGGGCCAATTTTAGCCGCAAGCGGCAATCATCTGATGATTGGGAAGCAGGTATCAGGGAATTAGGGAGTCAGGAATCAGTAGGTCAGGCTTTCAGCCTGACACATTCATATCGCCTAGGGTGGGTTGGCTGATAACATCGGATTTAATGAAACACCCTTGAAATCACCGGATTTGGCAATTTATTGCTTGGTGGACAACCTGCCAAAAATAATGTGAGTTGGTAAATGGGTGCATTGTGAACAGGTAGATCATTTAGGGTTGGATGGCTGAACACACGATCAATTATTACAATCTTGAAACCGGTGGCATTGCCTGTTATTGATGGGTGGACAACCCACCAAAGATTGCGATTCTCAAATTGGTGGGTTGTCATGGAATTAATCAAGAAACAATCTGTTAAGTAAAAAGCACCTCTTTTTACATCGAGATTTAGCATGCCAACCACACCCTACATTTACAACGCCTGTTGTCATCGCAAGCAGTAGGGTGGGTTGGCTTAAATCTTCCCTGTAAATTGAACAATCTTGAAGCCGCCGGAATTGGCGTTTTATATATCGGTGGACAACCCACCACAAGCAGGTTCGCATCTCAAAGGGTGGGTTGTCATGGACGTAAATATAAATGGGTCTATCAGATAAAAGGTGCACATTGATTAATCGGGACGAATCAAGCCAACACCACCCTACAACTACGATCTGTGTTGTCATCGCGAGTGAAACGACGAAGTCCCCGAAGCGAATGAAATGAAGCGGAGAGGGAACCGATCTTCGAATGTCTCAAACAAAAACATCTCACCATTTATGTTTGCTTTCACAAACCGGCGTTTGCTTCACCTCTTCGAGGTTCGCAATGACGATTCCAATCTAAGGTAAAATTGCCCTACGACACTAGGGAGTGTATGCCATGCCAAAAGACCAACATCACGAACAGCAATTCTTCAATGCCCTGCGGGATATCTTCGTCGGCGCAGAGATCGAGGGTGACTCCGGGTTCATCAACCTGATGCGGATCAAGTCGCACTACTATACCGAGGGCGTCTTCCCCCACCTCAAAGCGGATATCGACGCGGCCGTCGCTCCCTTCCCCGCCTTCCGCGAGGAGCTGTTCGACAAGCTCTACACCTTCTTCAGGCGTTATTTCAGCGAGAGCGGCTCGATCTACTTCCGCTATACCCCCCTGCACCAGAACATCTACGAAAAGGTCTACACCGACGACCGGGACGTGGTGCTGTTCTGGAAGACCCACATGCTCTACTACGTCAAAACCGACCGCATCTTCAACAGCCTCAGGGTCGAGGTGGACGGCGTGTCGTTCTACTTCGACGCTTCGCAGATCGAGCACAAGCGTGCCAACGAAAAGCGCGACGTTGTGTTCACCTTCCGCGAGCTGCTCCCGGATGGGACGCTGGTATTCGAGACTGCCTACTCGGTGCGCGGCCGGGTCACCAAGGTGGATGAGATCCTCAAAGCCACCCGTGCCGAAGACCTGACCCTCTCGGACGAGACGCTCGAGAAGGCCTTCAGGATCTTTGAAAAGCAGTCTGAGGTGGATTACTTCATCAACAAGAATGCCCGCGCCTTCCTCGAGGAGCAGTTCGACCTGTGGCTCTACCAGTACCTCTTCGCCGAAAAGAACATCTGGTCAGCCGAGCGGCTGGCCCAGCTGCAGGCGCTCAAGGAGATCGCCCTCAAGGTGATCGCCTTCATCAGCCAGTTTGAGGATGAGCTGGTGCGGGTGTGGAACAAACCCAAGTTCGTACGCGGGGGTCATTACATCGTCACGCTCGACCACCTGGTCGAAAAAGGCACACCTGACCTGCTGGAGGCGCTGTTTACCCACCCCGGCATGCCGGCGCAGATGGCGGAATGGGTCTCGCTGGGCATGCTCGATGCGCCGATGGCACCGGGTGAACTCCTGCGCCAGCTGACCGAGCAAGACCTGACCGGTGCGCCAATTCATCCACAATGGCGGACGCTGCCGCTGGATACCCGCCATGTCCCTGAATTGGAACTGGCCATCCTGGCCTGCTTTGACGACCTGGATGCCGAGCTGGACGGCTGGCTGATCCACAGTGAGAACTACCAGGCAATAAATTCATTAAATGAAAAATATAAAAGAAGAATTAGTTGTATCCACATTGACCCACCTTACAATTCTGAGACAAGCGGCTTTCTTTATGTTAACACCTATTTACATGCCAGTTGGTTAACCATGATGGAAAATCGAATATCAAATAGCTTAGATTTTCTAACACAAGATGGATCATTCCTTTGTCATATTGACGAAAACGAGTACGAGAATTTACATGGGTTAATTAATAAATATCCATTTCCATACATAGGTACTGTTATTTGGGATAAGAAAAATCCTATGATGGGTGGAAATGGTATATCTATACAACATGAATATATTATTTTCTCATCTAATAAATTCCAGAAATTTAACGTAACAAAAAATAATATTATCCTAATTCTCGAAAAAGCAAAAAATATTTATAAAAATAATAATGAAAATTTAGAATTAGCCAATGAGCTATTAAAAACCTGGATAAATAACAAAAAGGATTTTACTGGTGGAGAAAGAGCATATTCAAATATTGATAAAGATGGAAAAGTTTATAGGCTTGTAGCCATGACCTGGCCTAATCCTAATCGTCCTCCAGAAAAATTTTTCAAACCACTAATTCATCCAAAAACAAAAAAACCATGCCAAGTACCAAGCAGAGGTTGGTCACGTACACCTGAAAAAATGAAGGAATTAGTAGATAAAGGAGAAATTGTTTTTGGTGAAGATGAAACCACTCAACCCCAGAGAAAAGTATTCCTTAATTTAGATGCTAAAAAACCACTCACATCTGTAATTGCAAATGGAAAACGAGGAAAAAGTGAGATTGAAGCACTCGGATTACAATTCTCTTATTGTCATCCAGTATCACTTTATGAAGAATTAATTGACTCTGCCTTAAATAATAATAACGATTTATCATTTGATTTTTTCGCCGGCTCCGGCACGACCGCCCACGCGGTGATGAACCTCAACCGGGCAGACGGCGGCTCGCGCAAGTACATCCTCGTCGAGATGGGCGACCACTTTCACGAGGTGATCCTGCCCCGGGTCAAAAAGGTCGCCTTTCATTCCAAATGGAAGGACGGCAAACCCGCCTTCGCCGAGGGTGAATCCGGCCTGAGCCACTTCGTCAAGTATTACAGCCTCGAATCCTACGAAGAGGCGCTCGCCAAAGCCCGCTACCAAGATGCCGACCTGTTCGACGACCCCGACCGCGACCCCTACCACGCCTATGTCTTTTTGCGCGACCTCAAACTGCTGGAGAGCATCGTAGCCGACCCCGATGCCGATATGGTGCACTTCCACCCCGAGCGGCTCTACCCGGATATTGACCTGGCCGAAACGCTCTCGCACCTGCGCGGCAAGTGGATCAAAAGCATCACCGCCGAGACGGTCACGTTTGAAGACGGCGAGACGATGCGCCTGGACGACCCGAATTGGGAGACGCTCAAACCGATGGTCTGGTGGGGCTGAGATGCGCGAAATCGTCTATCTGCAGCGCATGCTTGACCAGCTCCCGCCCGGGAGCCTGCCGCCCAACTGGCTCGGGTTCGACCTGGCATCCTTCAGCCGCGGCAAGACGCTGTGGGATTACCAGCAGGCCGCGCTCGACTATGCGCTCAAAGCACTGTGGAAGTACTACGGCCCGCCGGGGCTGACGCCCCCCGACCGCAAAGCCGCCCTCTACCAGGCCTATAAAGACTTCGGGCTGGAGGCAGACCTCGACATCCCCATTGACCGGGGCAGCAATGCCAAACGCCAGCTGGCAGCCCTGCAGGAAACCTACTTCATCACCGCAGAAAACCGCCTGCCCTTCGAGCAGTTCGTCAACAGCATCTGCTTCTGGATGGCGACCGGCTCCGGCAAAACGCTGGTGATCGTCAAGCTGATTGAGCTGCTGCACGGGCTGATCGAGCGCGGCGAGATCCCCAACCACGATATCCTGATCCTCGCCCACCGGGATGACCTGCTCGAACAGCTTCAGGTGCACATGGCCGAGTTCAACACCACGGGCGATCTTTACATCCGCCTGCACGAACTGCGGGACTACAGCGAGGTCAGGCGCACCGCACCCAACCTGTTTGCCGGCCGTGAGCGGGCTGTGTTCTGCTACCGCTCCGACAACCTCTCGGATGAGCAGAAGGAAAAGATCATTGACTTCCGCAACTACGATAATAACGGCCGCTGGTACATCCTGCTGGACGAAGCCCACAAGGGTGACCGGGAGGATTCCAAACGGCAGCAGATCTATGCCATTTTGGCACGGGCAGGGTTCATTTTCAATTTCTCTGCCACCTTCACCGACCCCCGCGAGATCATCACCACCGCCTACAACTTCAACCTGAGCGAGTTCATCCGCAAGGGCTACGGCAAACGCCTGTATATTTTCGACCAGGAGACGACCGCCTTCAAACGCCGGGAGGATTTCACCCGCAGTGAGAAGCAGAAGATCGTCCTCAAGGCTCTGATCTTGCTGGCGCATCTGCGAAAGGCGGCTGCCAGCGTGCAGTCCGTTGACACCCGCCTCTACCACCGCCCCCTGCTGATGGCACTGGTCAACTCGGTCAACACCAAAGATGCCGACCTCAAGCTGCTCTTCCGCGAGCTGGTGCGCATTGCCAACGGCGAAATTGAAGACGGGCACTGGGAGGCTGCCAAAACGGAACTGATCGCCGAACTGGCGCCGGGGCCGCCCTTCATCTATGAAAGCACAACCCGATTGCGCCTTGACCTGGATGCACTGGGTGCGCTCACCCGGGCAGACCTGCTCGAAACCGTTTTCAACAGCGGGCATCCGGGGCAGGTCGAGATCCTCCTGCGCCCCTCCAACTGCAAAGAGGTGGCTTTCAAACTCAAGACCAGCGACGAACCCTTCGCGCTGATCCGCATCGGCGATATCTCGGGCTGGCTGACCAAAGAACTGGCGGGCTACGAAGTCAACCAGCGTTTTGATGACGAGGGCTTTTTTGAACGGCTGAATGCCGACACCTCCAGCATCAACCTCCTGTTGGGCTCGCGCAGCTTTTATGAAGGCTGGGACTCGAACCGCCCCAATGTGATCCTCTACATTAACATCGGCACCGGCACCGACGCCAAGAAGTTCATCCTCCAGTCGGTTGGCCGGGGGGCACGCATCGAACCCCTGCCCGGCCTGCGCCAGCGCTTCGCCGAGCTGTACGCCAGCGGCACCCTGCCGCCGGAAACGGCGGCCCTCTTTCACCGGGTCAAAGAGCAGATCCTGCCGCTTGAGTCGGAGTTCATCTTCGGCACCAACCGCCAGGCACTTGAGACGGTCATCAGCGGGCTTGACCAGGAGGACGAACACGCCGGAAGCTTTGAGATCAGCCTGCAGGTGAACAAAAAGGCGGTGGGCGGGCACCCGCTGTGGATCTCGGTCTTCCGGCAGCAGGCACGATTGCTCTACCACAAGCGGGAGATGGCGAAATTTCCGCTTTCTGAAGTAAATATGGAACGTCTCAGCCGTTATATGGATTACCTGCCAGATGACCGCCTGCTGTTGGCGCTGCACAATCTCTCACCGCGACAGGCGGAGCGGGTGCGCACCAGCCTTGAGACGCCTGAACGGCACTACCTCACAGAAGGTCCCCATTATAAGAACCTGCCGGTGCTGGTGGAGCAGGTCAATCGTTATTTTTCGCTCCATGCCCGAGAGCTTGAGACGTTCAAACCGCTCGAGGATGAGATCATCCATCACCAGAAAGTGCGGGTACGGTTGCCGGAGGTTGAGTTCACCGAGTTCAGCCGCGCGCTGGAGATCTTCTACGATCAGCCTAAAAAGGTCGCCGAACTGAAGGCAAAGTACGACGCGGGGCAGCTGCCATTTGAAACCTTCATGGAGAAGGCTCAAACGGTCAATAAGGGGGAGGGCTTTCAGCGGCGGGGCAGCCAGCCGGTGCAATTCAGACGCATCCCGTCACATTATTACCTGCCGGTGCTGGTGACCGAGGACGATAAGCTGGATTACCTCAACAGCGTGATCAAGGTTCCCAGTGAAGTGCGCTTCCTCAACAAATTAGAAACGCTGCTGGGCCAGGATGGCAACCCCTTTGAGATGCTGGATTGGTGGCTGTTCAGCCGCATTGATGAGAATCACGACCGGATCAACATCCCCTACTACTACCCGGTTGAAAACCGGATGGCGAACTTCAGACCTGATTTCATCTTCTGGATGCAGCAGGGAGAGGATTATAAGATCCTGTTTGTAGACCCCAAAGGCACCTCGCGCACCGAGTACCAGTTCAAGGTGGACGGGTTTCGGGACCTGTTCGAGCGCGACGGGGAGCCGATCGCCTTTGACCATGGGGGTCTCAAGCTGACCGTGCGCCTGTTCCTCTTCACCACCGACACCGCCTGGACGGCGGACCACTACCGCCGCTACTGGCTGGATAACCCAGCTGACATGCTGAGGTAGGATTGGTTGATTTTTTTGTAGGGTGGGTTGGCTTAAAGCACCAAAATTTATATTACATACTTGAAACCATTGGAAATTAAAAAATTATCTCATCTCATGACAACCCACCACACGCAGGTTTGAGCTCCAATTGGTGGGTTGTCATGGAATTAATCAATAAACAACTTATTCAGCAAAAGGTACTTGTTTTTACAACGGGAATATACAAGCCAACCCACCCTACGACTGATTTCGGATTTTGCGATTCCCCTGGCCGACCCTCACGACAGCTAAATAATCTTGTAAAATATTATTATGCCTGAATACCACCGGTTATACATCCCAGTATCGGATTCGCCTACATTTACAACGCCTGTTGTCATCGCAAGCAGTAGGGTGGGTTGGCTGAAATCTTCCCTGTAAATTGAACAATCTTGAAGCCGCCGGAATTGGCGTTTTATATATCGGTGGACAACCCACCAAGTATCGGATTCGCCAAATTGGTGGGTTGTCATGGAATTAATCAATAAACAACTTATTCAGCGAAAGGTACTTG
>CAZCBW010000019.1:0-46504 GCA_964497065.1 uncultured Candidatus Brevefilum sp.
GCCGCCACACCACACCCCCAATTTTTTCATAAGCTAAGTAGTTACCATGCCAGATAATAAAAAAGCTGGCCAAGGCCAGCCGCTTCTTCGGAAATGACGCATCACCTCGTGTTATCCTGCCGGCGAGTATAACGGCAAAGAATTCAACATGCACATCATTTCAGGCAGCTTTGTCATCGTGGATAAATTATACAGGATTAAAAATAATCTTTCAACTGGTGCGACTGATGTGGATGCCTTAACTGCCGCAGTGCTTTGCTTTCAATCTGGCGGATACGTTCCCTGGTTAAACCAAATTTCTTGCCCACTTCTTCCAAAGTATAGATCCGTCCATCCTTCAACCCAAACCTCAGGCGTAAAATACGAGCTTCCCGGGGAGAAAGCGTGGTCAACACTTCGTCAATCTTATCCCGGAGCATGGATTGGTAGGTTACCTCAGTCGGCGTAGGCGTATGTTCATCTTCAACAAACATGCCCAGCTCAGTATCTTCTTCATTGCCTACCGGTGTTTCCAATGACAGCGGCAGCCAGGAAATGCGCAGCATCCACTGCACCTTGCGGGCATTTAGTTTCATCACTTGAGCAATTTCCTGTGCAAATGGTTTGCGTCCAAGTGTTTGTTCAAGTTCATGGCTGATTTTATACAGTTCCCTGATTCGGTCAATCATGTGAACCGGGATGCGGATCGTGCGCCCCTGGTCAGCGATAGACCGGCTGATGGATTGGCGTATCCACCAGGTGGCATACGTAGAAAACCTAAAACCACGTGTATGATCAAATTTTTCTACCGCTTTTAAAAGGCCCAGGTTGCCTTCTTGGATCAGGTCTAAAAATGGTACCCCTCGATCGATATATTTTTTGGCAACGCTGACAACCAGCCTGGTGTTCGCCTTGATGAGGTGTTCCCAGGCTTTTTCACCGATCTTAACAATCTGGGCAAGTGCCTGTGTTTCAGACGTTGGTAGTGCATTTTTCGGATCAGCCAGGCTGATTTTCGCTGACCGCCCTGCTGCGATGCGTTTGGCCAATGACTGTTCTTCTTCAACAGAAAGCAGCGGCACTCGTGACATTTCTTTTAGATATAAGCCAACCGTGTCATCTGCGTTGACATGCTCCAGACTACCCCCCTTTTTTTGAGTAAGGCTTGTAGCCTGACTTTCATCGTCCTTACCAGCACTGCCAAGGGTATCTTCATCATAGATTTCGACCCCCTTCTGGCTTAGCTGCAGAATGACAATTTTAATGTTTTCAGTATCATCCTCATCAGGGAAAAAGTGCATCAGATCTTCAATTGTCAGAAAACCCTGAGAATCAACGCGTTCTAATAAAGTCTTGATAACTTTTTCAATTATATCCTGCTGATGTTCACGAGCCATTAATGGCTCCTGGCGTTTGCATGGTAAAAATTTTCAATTAATACGCCCTAATTTGAACCTCTCATGCTGTTTCTTCGCTTTCGATGAAACCAGCCTGAGGCTCCGCTTCTGTCTGGTGGTGACAGGTTTTTTGATTAAGATTGACCCCGCATACATCACATAAGCCGGCACAATCCATCTGGCATAAAGGTTTAATCGGTAGTGTTAAAATCAGGTATTCACGTAATAATGGCTGCAAATCAAGAAAGCCGTCATCCGGTAAAATCTGATCTGTCTCTTCCCAATAACGGGATGGAAATTGGTACAATTCTTCAAATTCGGTTTCCACCGGCATGAAGAACTCATCCAAACAGCGAACACAAGCCGTGTTAACACTTGCACCTAAATTGATTTGGAGCAGAATACCTTCTCTGGTGCGAGATAAACGAATAACCCCTTTTAAATCCGAGATCGTCAGGTCATCAACCTGAACTTGGTCGACCTCGACAGGAATCTCACGGATTGTGCCAATCGGCTTATGATATAAATAGCCAACATTAAGTCGCAATGGATTATTACTCTTTTTCACAATTTTTCACTCGATCAGGGTTATGGGTAAAATTTCTAAGTAAACTGGATTATAACACGCTGAAAATTCATCGTCAATCTAATCAGACTGATTAGGTAGGATTTAGGAGACAAAATATGGAAAAATCGCTGCTGATCGCAACAGGCAACCCAGGCAAAATCAGGGAATTTAACGCATTGTTAGCCTCCCTTCCGATCCAGGTGCTGGATACCCTGGCTTTATCCTTGGACCTGGACATCCCAGAAGTGGGTCATACCTATCGTGAAAATGCCCTCATAAAAGCCAGAGCATATGCTGAGGAATCCGGTCTGGTTGTTCTGGCAGATGACTCAGGCCTGGAGGTGGATGCCCTCGAAGGCGAACCAGGACTTCACTCTGCGCGATATGCCCCTCAAGCAGATGCCACAGATGCTGACCGAAGGCGATATCTCCTGTCTAAACTTGATGGTCTACCCCAACCATGGACAGCGCATTTTCACTGCACAGCCGTATTGATGACCCCCAATGGTGAGGTATTCACCACCAATGGGCAATGCCCCGGCATCATCATCGCTGATGAACGAGGTGACGGTGGATTCGGCTATGACCCCATCTTTTATCTGCCTGATCATCAGGCCACAATGGCAGAGATTCCTGTAGACCTCAAAAATGAGATCAGCCACCGGGCACGCGCGGTTAAAGCAATGCTGCCCTATATCCACAAGGTTTTCAACTTACAATAATTTTTTTCATCAAGAAAATACAGGTTGTCACCATTGATTATGATGAACCCGGTCAGGTTGAAAGCGGTCTACCGATTCAGGGACACCCGCCGGGTGCCCCACTGCAACCAGTGAAACCGGCCGAACATATTTTGGCAGATTCAATAAATCTTGCATGCCAAACACTCGCTCCGAGTCGGGAAAGATGCCCAGCCAAACAGCACCCAAACCCAGTGCATGTGCTGCAAGCAGGATGTTTTGGGTGGCTGCCGAACAATCTTGCAGCCAGCTGGCGCGCTTGGTTTCCAGCGTCCGGTCACTGCACACGAGTATAGCTACAGGCGCATCCAGCAGCATCTTTGATGCAGGATGAAACGCCGGTATGGCATCCAGCATTTCTCGCTGATCAATGACCACAAAATGCCAGGGCTGTTCATTTTTGGCTGAAGGTGCTTGCATGCCAGCTTTTAATAAAACCTGAACATCCTCCTGGCTGACCCGGTCAGCCGTATATTTTCTGACAGAACGACGTGAAAAAATTGCTTCTAATGCTTCCATGCCAATCCCTTTCGTTTAATCAAAACTCATCGCATCAACATAAGATTCCATAAAACCTGGGTCGGTTGTCAGTTCGATATAAGTCATCTGATCCAAAATTTTTTCTGCTGCTGCCCGACTTGGCCTGGAGATCAACATCTGCCTGGCACCAGCCCCCGCTGCATTGCCAATCTGTTGGTATCGCTCACGGGGTAATTTCGGAAACATGCCAATACGAATAGCGCTATCCAGGTTTAAATACGTGCCAAAAGCACCAGCAATGATAAAGTGATCAATCGCATCCGCAGGTGTATCCGTCGCCCGCAGCAGTGCTTCCACACCTGCCCGGATGGCTGCCTTGGCAAGCTGGATCTCCCGGATATCTGACCGGGTCACCAGAAGGTCATTTTTTGTGCCTGTCGCATCAGCAGGTACCAATACGATTGCTCCGCCTTTTGGGTGATCAACACGCCTGATTGTTTTCTCTGTCAAACGCCCGGTGACATCTATTTGCCCGCTTTTAAGTAAACCCGCCACCACATCCAGGATCCCTGACCCGCAGATTCCGATGGGGAGTTGATCACCGATGGTTGATATATGCCATTCATCATCATAAAATTGAGCTCGCTCAACCGCACCAGGCACCGCCCGCATCCCGTCATGGATGTGTGCACCTTCAAAAGCCGGTCCTGACGCACAGGAGCAGCTGACCAGCATACCATCCTTCGAAAGACTGATCTCAGTGTTGGTGCCGATATCCAGTGCAATGCTGATACCCTCTTTTTGTTGCAAGTCGGACGCCAAAAGCATCGCGACATGATCCGCACCAACAAAGCCGGCAATATTCGGCGGCAAATACACCCGGGCATCTGGTGCTCCCAACAACCCGGCATCACGTACAGGGAAGTTGATCGCCTGCCTGGCAGCTGCCACATAAGGCGCTTCGCCAAGCTGAGAAACAGGCAAGCCTGCAAACAGATGATGCATGGCAGTGTTGCCAACCACCACAAAATCTGACAGCTGATGATGCTGGATCCCCCTCTTTCGGCAAAGCTCCGCTGCCAGTTCGTTCAGGTTTTCAATTAACCGGGTATGTAAAGTCTGCCTTGAGGTTTCATCCTGGTTGCCATAGGCAATACGGCTGACAACATCCTCCCCATAAGCAATCTGCAGGTTCATGGCACCAGCCTGGGCGATGGTCTCCCCTGTCGCTAAATCCACCAAGAAGGCAGCGATCTTGGTTGTGCCAATGTCAACAGCCATTCCAAAATGCGATTCACCCGGCGACAAAAAGCCAATCACCTGGTATCCATCACCCCACACGACATTCCCTGACCAGTTTTGCTTACGCATCCTTGAAGAAAACTGGACCATCACAGGAAGTGCAGCACTGATATGCTGGCTGATTTCTGGATTAAAAGATTCGGTGAAGCGCTCCCAATCAGACCGCAAGTCTTCCAAATCTGGTGCTGGCAGCGAAAAAGGTTCAGTTCTTACAACTGCATCCAGAGAGATCGTCTGTTGTTGACCTTCGAGCTGTAGTCGCTGTGCGGTGGTCATTGACTCAGGTGGCACTTCAACTTTGATATCACTGGCCGGGTAAGCTTCGCAAGCTAACCGCCATCCCTGGGCCAATTCAAGCTCAGAAAATGTCTCCTGTTCTACTACCTGTATTTTTGAGAGGTTTCCGCTCATACAGCGGACTTTACACTGCTTGCAGGCTCCAGTACCCCCGCATAATGCTGTCAGTGAGATGCCTGCATCCTGTGCAGCTTTGAGGAGGCTGGCATTTTCACCCACCGTGATGCGCCTGCCAACCGGTTCAAAATCAATATGGTATTCAGTCATAGGCAGGCTTAAAGTTTATAACCAATTTTTCGCAATAAATTCTTGCGCCAGTCTATGCCCTCTTCTCCTTCAATAGCAACCGAACAAAGGCCGTCTGCCACACCAATAATCGCCCTGCCTTCTCCGACATCCATCACCAATACATTGGTGGGGTTTGCCGTCGCACAGAAGATCCTACAGACTTCAGGAACGACTTTGATTTGGTTGAGTACATTGATCGGGTAGAATCCCTCATCTAAAAAGAGAATAAAGCTGTGCCCGGCACGGATCGCCATGGCATTTTCTTTGGCCAGCTCGATCATTGCTTCATCTGTACCACTCCATCGCACAAGACGGTCACCTGAGGCTTCACAAAATGCCAGACCAAATCTAATCCCTGGGACGCTGTTCACGAGGGCTTCGTGAATATCTTCAACAGTCTTAATAAAATGGGATTGGCCAAGGATAAAATTGATCGCTTCTGGTTTCTCAATAGGGATGTTCTTGATATCCATGATTAAAACTCCTTTCACCGATAACATAATTTTAACATACTTGCACAAGAGAAAATAAAACACGGTTGAAAAGAAAAAAGGTATATGGTTTCAGACGCCTCTATTTTATTGGAAATTTTAGTAACTGCTCAGGCTGCCTTGCTTATGAAGAAATAGGGGGTGTGGTGTGCACACCACACCCCCTATTTCTTCATAAGCTGAGTAGTTACAAATTTTGTTTATTTACGATTGGTAAAGCTTACGATGAACAATCGAAAGGGCTCGCACCTGTTCGCCGGCATGGTAGGAAGATCTCACCAGTGGGGAGCTTTCAACCCATTGAAAACCCAGTTCCATCCCAAAGTCTTTCAATGCTGTAAATTCATCCGGTTCATAATACCGGCGGATCGGCAGGTGTTTCCGGCTCGGTTGAAGATACTGCCCAATGGTCAAAATATCCACGCCCCAACTTCGTAAATCACGCATCGTCGCCTGAACCTCTTCAAACGTCTCACCCAACCCTACCATGATGCCAGACTTTGTCAACACCTCCGGGTCCAGCTTTTTGGCATTGGATAAGATCGTTTCAGACCATTCATAACGATCCTGCGGCTGCACCTGTTTGAACAACCTTGGCACAGTTTCAACATTATGGTTCAAAATTTCTGGCCTGGCTGCCATCACGATGCGTAAGGCTTCGATACTGCCTTTGAAATCGGGAATTAAAACTTCAATCGAACAGCCTGGTAAAAGCTGGCGGATGCGCCGGATGACCATCCCAAAAATGGGGGCACCGCCATCCCGTCGCTCATCCCGATTAACACTGGTGATGACTGCGTGTTGTAAATTCATTTTTTTAACGGCCTGTGCGACCCGCTCCGGTTCATGCCAGTCCATCCGTTCCGGGCGGCCGTGCTTGACATCACAAAATCCGCAAGTCCGGGTACACACATCCCCCAGCATCAAGAACGTAGCTGTCCCGGTCCCCCAGCATTCACCCATATTAGGGCAGCCAGCTTCTTCGCAAACGGTGTGCAGAGATTTACTGCGCATAAGATGCTGCAGGTTTTCATATTGTTCGCCGCTAGGAGCTCTGACTTTGATCCAGCTTGGGCGGCGAATCGGCTTTGTATCAATGACTTCGGAATTTATTCTATCTCTGGTCGGATTTGTCGGCATTGTACCTCCAGCAAAAATTATACTACAGTCCTCAACACATGCAAAACAAGCCGGCAGCAGGACTGGTCTGTATATGAAAAAATGTAACTGCCCAGGCTGCCATGCAAATGAAAGGTAGGGGGTGTGGTGTGGCGGCTTTGCCGCCACACCACACCTCCTATTTCTTCATAAGCTGAGTAGTTACACTTAATCAATTAATTCGCCGCGTCCACAGTTAATGGTATCAGAAAATTATCGTCATCCCAATTCCCATCACTGGGATGAAGTGGTATAAAATACAGTAGATGCTAAGCAGATATAGAGAAGGTGAATATTAATGGAGTATAAGAAAACAACCTGGCGAGTCATAGAACATGCACCTGCACACGGTGCGTGGAATATGGCTGTCGATGAAGCCATCTTAGAATCAGTTTATTCGGGCGATTCACCCCCCACACTCAGGCTTTTCGGATGGCAGCCGGCCTGTCTTTCGTTAGGACATGCCCAACCTTTTTCCGAAGTCAACCAGCAAGCCCTGAAAGCTCATGGCTGGGAAGTCGTCAGGCGGCCTACAGGCGGTCGTGCCATCCTGCATGCCGATGAGCTGACTTATTCCGTAATCGCACCTGAAACTGAGCCCCGTGTCAGCGGTGGGGTGCTCGAGAGTTATTTACGCCTTTCTGAAGCCCTGATGGAGGCATTAAGGCTGATGGGGCTTAATCCCGAAGCCAAAAAAGAAAAAGCCCAACAAAGACCAGACAAAACAAACCCGGTCTGTTTCGAAGCACCCTCCTATTATGAGATCACCGTTGAAGGCAGAAAATTGATTGGGTCAGCCCAGGCCAGACGAAAAGAAGGCATCTTACAACACGGCACACTGCCCTTGTATGGCGACTTGGGACGCATCATCGAAGCGCTTAATTTTGATCATCCTGAAAACAAGGCCAGGGCAAATGCAAGATTATTTGAGCATGCAACCACTGTCGAATGTGTTCTGGGAATCAAACCAACCTGGGATGAAGCCAGCCAAGCTTTTCAGCAGGCGTTTGAAAATACGCTCAATTTAGATCTCAAACCTGCGGCACTGACCAAACAGGAAGGCCTCAGGGCACAACAATTGGTGGACGGAAAATATGCCCATCCTTCGTGGACTGAACGAATTTGAACCATGAATAACAAACGAATCCTAAAGAATTTATCATTTTCTATCAGGCTTGGTTTTTTATGTCTGGTATTCCTCACAGCTTGCAACCTGTTCCCATCGCCAGATCCAACCGAGGTTATTGTTCCTGTGCCGGAAACGGAAACACCTGCAGAACCTCTCATCACCCCCACGCCGCAGCCCAGCCCTACCCCAACCCTGCCGCCGCTGGGCACTGAAGGCAATCCCATCACGATCGGGTTTGTTCTCACCACGGAAGATCCCGCACGTACGCAAGCGGCTCAGGATATCGCTTTTCTGATCAGCAGGGACACAGGATATGCCATCGAAAGCCTGCTGTATCCTGATTTTCAAACCATGGCCACTGAAATTTTGGATGGTGAAGTAGACCTGTTCTGGTTGGCACCATTCGAGTACCTGTACTTAAATTGGGAAGGTGCAGCCCAGGTTGTTCTGATGACCAATCATCAAGGTGTTTATGCCTATGGGGTGCAATTTTTAACCAACATCAACAGTGGTTTTACCAGTTATTTTGATTCTGAAACAAACCAGAGTACTGACGAGGCAATTACAGCACTACAGCAATTTTCAGGTACCCGACCCTGTTTCCTTAATCCTCATTCCATCCCTGGCAATTATGTGCCGCTGGGCTTGCTCAATAATGTCAGTACACCAACACGCGCACCAGTATACGCCTATACTTATAATGCGATCCTCCGAGCGCTCTACATCAAGGGTATCTGTGATTTTGGCGTCAGCTATGCCCTGACTGGCGACCCGCTCACATCAGGGGACATTCTCCAAAACTTGCCAGATGCCCAGGAGCAAATTGAGGTGATCTGGCAATCTACAGGTATTATTCCAAATACAAACCTATCTACATCGCCATCCCTCCCTACCCATATTCTTTTCAGAATTCAAGAAGCTGTCTTACGCCTGCCAGACATGCCTGAAGGACTATCAACGCTTTCAACCGCGTTAAATTATGAGGTTGAAGCATTGCGAACTGTGGAAGACACCTTTTATAACTCTCTCAGAAGTCTGATCATTCCGCTCGCATTAGACCTGGAAATGATCACTTCGCAACCAGCCATCCAATGACCACACTCAAGAAACTGACCTGCTTTCTATTTCATTCTGTTCTATATCTCGTGATTGGCAGCTTTTTCCTGACCGGGTTTTTAAGGTTGGGGATGCTGATATATGGCCGAAATAAAACATACCTGCCTGATTCAGCGCCGAATGCACAGGTTGCATTGGTCTTAGGTGCCGGACTCAACCGTGACGGCTCCCCTGGGGTTGTTCTCAGAGATCGAGTTCAAAGGGCATCTGAACTGTATTTCAGCGGCAAGGTTGATAAATTACTGATGAGCGGCGATAACAGCTCAATTTACTACGATGAACCTGGTGCGATGAAGGAATTTGCCCTCTCATTGGGGGTTCCCGAAGCGGATGTTGTTCTGGATTTTGCCGGCCGGCGCACTTATGACAGCTGCTACAGAGCACAAGAAATCTTTAAAGTCGACTCGGTGCTCGTTGTTACCCAGGCATTTCATCTTCCCAGGGCAATATTCACCTGTAATGCCTTAGGGGTTGAGGCGGAAGGCGTCACAGCAGATGATGCCAATTATCCATTGAGAAGTTATACTTTTTGGTGGACTCGGGAAATTATCGCGACCATTAAAGCCTACTGGGATGTCTATATCATCCCGCCAACATTGATACTGGGTGAGCCTGAACCTATTTTCCCCTGAGAAATTACTCAAAAATAACAGTAACTACTCAGCCTATGAGGAAATCGTAGGTGTTGTGTGGCGGTGCAGCCGCCACACAATACCCACTCCCTTTCAGTTGCAGTGCGCCGTGAGCAATTACAATTAACAATAGTCCTTTTTGATATCTGGCATCATTATTGCACAGAAAGGTATAGCTATGAACAGAGAACAAGCATTATCCATCGTGCATGAATATATTGAGAATCCCAATCTCATCAAGCATATGCTGGCAGTCGAAGCAGCCATGCGCTTTTATGCTCGTATATTCGATGAAGATGAAGAGAAATGGGCAGTCACTGGTTTGCTGCATGATTTTGATTGGGAGATTCACCCAAATATGGAAGAACATCCATCAGCTGGTGAGCCGATCCTTCGTCAAAAGGGTGTTCCGGAGGATATCATTCGGGCAGTATTAAGCCATGCCACCCATACCGGTATTCCCAGGGAATCGCTGATGGAAAAAGCACTTTTTGCCTGTGACGAGGTCACTGGTTTGATCACTGCCGTTGCACTGGTTCGGCCTTCCCGTGCTTTGTACGATTTAAAGCCAAAATCAATCAAGAAAAAATGGAAAGATCGTTCATTTGCCGCTGGTGCTAACCGTGAAGAGATTGAAGAAGGCGCACAAGCTTTAGGCCTTGAGCTATGGGAGCATGTGGGCAATATGATTCAAGCGATGAAAAGTGTCGCTGACAACCTCGGACTAGCAGGCGAAAACAGTGCATAGTTTATAGGATGTGAGACATGAAACTGACAGGAAAAGGCTACTATATTTGGATCGTGCAGCGCAGTGAGCGCGGTGATCCTGACCAGATTGCAGCTTTAGCACATGAAGCAAACCTCTCACATGTTTTGATCAAAATTGCAGACGGTGCCTTTCCGTATAATATGGATCTCAACAGAAACTATGATTATGTCCGCCCGGTGATTAAAAAGCTCCAGGCCCAAAATATTGCCGTCTGGGGTTGGCAGTACGTATATGGTAATTATCCCCAACAGGAAGCTGAAATCGCAGTAAAACGTGCCCTTGAATTAGGTGTAGATGGCTTCACCGTCAATGCAGAAAAAGAATATCGCGACCTGCGTAAAGCGGCTGCAGCTTCAAGATATATGTCAATTCTGCGCAATCATCTGGGCAGCATGCCAATTGCATTAAGCTCCTACCGCTACCCATTGGTTCACCATCAATTTCCATGGACCAGTTTTCTTGAGCGTTGTGATTATAATATGCCCCAGGTTTATTGGATGCAGACCCACGGGATAGCTGCGCAGCAGCTTAAGCGTTGTGTAAATGAATTCAAGAATATCCGGCCGTACCGGCCGATCGTCCCTACCGGTCCAACGTTCAAAGAACATGGCTGGGTACCAAAATTAGAAGATCTAAATGAATTTATGGACACAGCCAAACAAATGAATATCCCGGCAGTGAATTTCTGGTTTTGGGAGGGCTGCCGGAGAGACCTGCCAGCCTTTTGGGATTTCGTTAAGGCATATGATTATCAATCACAGCCGCAAACAGCCAGTTTACCAACAGCTTATATCAATGCCATTAACAGCAGAGACCCTGAAGAGGTGATCAAAGTTTATGCAGATAATGCAGTTCACATCCGGCCGCAAAGTTTTATCCAGGGCAAGGAAGCCATCCGAAATTGGGTCAAATACTTATTAGAACAATATCCTGATTGTGTTTTTTCATTGGTTAACGAATCAAACCAACGCAATATCCAAAATTTTCAATGGGAAGCAGCTGACAATTCGGGAACCTTGATCGAAGGCAGGGATACCATCGGATTGGTGGATAACAAGATCCGCTATCATTATTCGTCCATGAAAACTACCTGATTAAATCACCCGTTAACTAACCCAGTAGATCAGTCATATCTAACGGGGTTGTCATTTCAAGAATTTCATCACCTTTTTTCAAATCAATTATCTTAGCACCACGCTGAGTCCGGTTGCAGCTGGGGGCATCCGTGACTCGCACCAATCGGCTGGCAGCTTCAATAAAATGCAGCACCCCATTATGAGTCAATAAACCAGCCATTGCCCCAATCACAATTTCATAATCAGGCAATTTCCAGGCGATGACACCATATCCATATCGTCCCTGTGTCGGGAATACATCAGGATCCATACGTTTTGCTGAACCCTTATTGGTCACAAGGAGCACTTCTCCCCGTTTGGCAGTCGCCACAGCACCAATGACCTCGTCATCACCACGTAATTTAACGCCGCTGACACCAGCAGCCAATAAACCCATTGGTCTGACTTCATCCTCACTGAAACGGATTCCCATGCCAAATTTCGTCAGGATGATAATATCCGCATCTCCAGAGGTGAAAAGGACTGTCTTTAGCTGGTCGCCTTCATTGATTTTGGTTATATTGAATAAATTTGATGACGGACCAGGAAGGTCACTGAGTGAAGACCGTTTAACCATCCCTGTCCTGCTGACAGTGATGTAGAATCCCTCATCCTGTTCCATACCTGGGGGTACAGAAAATAGCAATTTTATCGAATGATCGTTTGAAAATGGGGCTATTGAAGAGATTTTTACACCTTTTTCAGGATCATCCGCAACAGGCAGCGCATAAACAGATAAAGCAGCAGCTTCACCATTTTCGGCTACGGCAAAGACCGTTTGATGGGTTGTTGTACGTAAAACCATTTTAGGTGCACCAATCCCCCACTGTCGAAAAGTTTTATCCTCATCTGTACGGGCAATCAGGTTCGAATCTGACACGGCTACCCAAACCGTCTTATCAGGGGTCACATCCGCTGTTGTCACCAGGTCAACTGCTGTTTCTCCTTCATCAAGCTGGATGATCTGTGTCCGTCTGGGGTCGGAATACTTTTCACGTACCATTTTTAATTCATCGATCACCACAGCGCGCATCCGTTTTGCCGACCCCAGCAAACTCTGTAATTCTTTGATCCGTTTGGTCACTTCTTTAAATTCATCTTCGATCTTCTTTCGTTCCAAACCTGCCAATCTTCGCAGCGGCATATCCAGGATAGCCTGAGCCTGTACCTCATCCAGGTTAAACTTGCGCATCAGGTTTGTCCGGGCAGTTTCAACCCGTTGAGACTTTCTAATCGTATCAATGACCTCATCTAGATTCTCAAGCGCTATCAGGTAAGCTTTTAAAATATGCAGTCGTTCCTCTGCTTTTTTAAGCTCAAACTCACTGCGCCGTTTGACCACTTCCAAACGATGATCAACGAAAACTTTTAAAGCCTGCTTTAAATTAAGTTTTTGAGGCTGTCCTTTGACCAGTGCCAAGATATTGATACCAAAGGTGCCCTGCATCGTTGTCCGCTTATAAAGAGTTTTCAAAATCTGGTCTGGGTCTGCTGATTTTGATAATTCCAGCACAATCCGCATCCCCTGCCTGTCTGATTCATCCCGTAAATCACTGATGCCCTCAATTGCGCCATCCCTCACAAATTCAGCGATCTTTTCTATCAGGGATGCTTTATTGGTCATATATGGTAATTCTGTCACAATGATCCTTTTCCTGCCGCGGCCCATGTCTTCTAATCTGACACGCGCCCTCATCCTGACCCGGCCTTTACCGCTGCCGTAGGATTGAGCCAAAGTCTCCGTCCGATCATCGGTGATAATCAAACCGCCTGTTGGGAAATCGGGCCCTTTGATATACTGCATCAAATCCTCGACGCCAATATCGTCAATCTTTTTCCAGTTCTCAAGCATCATCACCAACGCGTCCACCACCTCACCAAGATTATGCGGCGGGATATTCGTTGCCATAGCAACAGCGATACCTGAGGCGCCATTGACCAGCATATTCGGAATCAAAGCCGGCATTACAACCGGCTCATTTAATGAACCGTCGAAATTTTCAATAAAATCCACGGTATCCATACCAAGCTGTTGAATGATATCCATGGAGATATTAGTCAGGCGGGCTTCTGTGTATCGCATGGCTGCAGGCGGATCACCATCAATGCTGCCAAAATTCCCCTGCCCTTCAACCAGCATATAACGTTGGGCAAAATCCTGGGCAAGACGTGCCATCGCCTCATATACAGCCATATCTCCATGCGGGTGATACTTACCCAATACTTCACCCACAATCCTGGCGGATTTCTTAAAAGTTGACCCGGACTTTAACCCCATGTCATACATCGCATATAATATCCGACGCTGAACAGGCTTTAAACCATCCCTGGCATCAGGGAGCGCACGGGAAACAATCACACTCATGGCATAATCCAAATAGGATTGCTGCATCTCATCATTGATATTGATTAACTTTACAGTACCTAAACCCATTATTAATCCTCCTGCACATTCGCAACTGCTGACAGGCAAATAAACTGACTATTAAAGAACATATATTTCATTATATCATAAAAAATCCCGAGAGATTTCTCGGGATTTTTAATATATTTCAAGTTTTTAAGATTCTTTATTCTGCCAGGTCCAATTCTTCTTCATCAAGGTCATCATCGGATTGGTCCTCTTCAAGCTCGGTTCCATCACCATCCAAAAGGTCTTCATCAATCTCATCGATATCATCATCGATCAAATCCAGTTCATCGATTTCATCTTCGAAGAGATCCAACACTCTACCCTCGAGGGATGCGCCAGTTGGTGTCTCGCCCGGAGTCTCATTGGTGAACTGTCCTGGCTCAAATCCAGTCCCAGCCGGGATGAGTTTGCCGATCATGATATTTTCTTTCAACCCATACAGAGGATCCTCACGGGATGAAACTGCTGCTGCGGAAAGAACTTTAATAGTGTGCTGGAATGAAGAGGCCGATAAGAAGGAATCAGTTTCAAGAGCAGCTTTGGTGATTCCCAGTAAGATCTCTATATAACGTGCAGGACGTTTCCCTTCTGCAGCCAATTCTTCATTGACACGCCTGATTTCCAATCGGTTCACCAGGTCCTGTGGAAGATATTTGGAATCACCAGGCCGTATAATCTGCACTTTGCCGAGCATCTTATTGATGATCACTTCATAGTGTTTATCATTAATATTCTGACCCTGAGTTCGGTACACTTGCTGAATCTCGGTCATGATGTATTTCTGGCATGCATCACGGCCTTTGATTCGAAGAATCGTGTGGGGATTCAGTGAACCTTCTGTCAGTGGCTGGCCAGCTTCAATCTTTTCACCATCCTTGACGATCAAACGTGATGTCGTCGGGATATCATATTCTTCCGATTCTTTCACTTCGTAAGACACAATCACTTTTTGGTCTTCTATGCGTACCCAGCCGCTGTGCTGTGCTTTAATGACCGCTTCGTCCTGGGTGGCAACCACAGTGCCGCTTTCTATCTCATCCTCTTCATTAACTTCGATCTTCCAGTCTTCAGGTATCTCATATTCATCTGAAACCATCTCACTGTGATTAATCCGCACAATTCGTTGGTCGGTATATTTTTCAGAATAAATCACGTGAGCAGTTCCTGCGATCCCTGAGATAATTGCCTCACCTTTGGGTGCTTTACGAGCCTCAAACAGCTCTTCAACTCGTGGAAGACCTGTTGTGATATCACCACCAGCTACCACACCACCTGTGTGGAAAGTCCGTAATGTCAATTGTGTTCCCGGCTCGCCAATGGATTGGGCAGCAATAATCCCAACTGTTGATCCCAATTTGACCTTTTCGCCACTTCCCAGGTCAACACCATAACAATTGGCGCATATGCCATGAACCATTTCGCAGGTCAGCGGTGATTTAACCATAATACCGTCCAACCCCAGGTTGATAACTTTCTTAACCCGATCATGTGTCAATATTTCATCAGCTTCAAAAATGATCTCACCGGTTTTTGGGTCGATCACGCGGTCAGCCAATACTCGACCATAAATTCTCTCAGAAAATGTTTGTCCGGCAATATCCTCATCTGCACCAATCCAGATTCCGTTGGTAGTGCCGCAGTCCTCAGTATTAACAATGATATCCTGGGCAACATCAACCAGCCGACGGGTCAGGTAACCTGCATCCGCTGTCCTAAGTGCCGTATCTGCCAGGCCTTTTCGAGCACCATGTGTGGAAATGAAGTATTCCAGTGCTGTCAAACCTTCTCGGAAATTTGAGCGAATTGGCATGGGGATGATTCTGCCAGCAGGGTCTGCCATTAAGCCGCGCATACCTGCCAGCTGTGAAATTGAATTGAAGCCGCCTTTACTGGCCCCACAATTGGCCATCGTTGCCAGGTCTCCGGATGGATCTAATGCATCTTTAACTGCGCTAGCTACCTTGTCGGTTGTCTCAGACCAAATTTCAACGACTTTTTCGTCTCGTTCTTGTTCTGTCAATAAGCCACGTCTGAAATCACGAGTAATCACATCCACTGCTTCCATAGATTCCTCGATAATTTTCTTTTTCGAAGGTGGAACAGTGATATCAGCAACTGCAATGGTTGAACCAGACCGGGTTGCGTACTTGAAACCAATTTCTTTAACTCTGTCAGCGACGAGGCAGGTTTCTTCCTGACCACAAATTTCATACACGTCTGCGATTAAATCCCTGACGCCATTTTTATCCAATTCGTCGTTGAAAAACTGCATTCTTTCTGTCAGGGTATTGTTAAATACGATACGACCGACGGTTGTATCAATCAGCCTGAGTTCCGGCTCCTCCATCCGCTGATTATTTTCATCGTACCAGGTCATTGCTTGTAACTTGACGTGTGCGTGTACATGCACCTGCCCCAAATCATATGCCATTGTGGCTTCATCAATACTTGAGAAAATCCGGCCGTCGCCTTTCTTTTCCTGATCAACATTCATCGTCAGGTAGTAGACACCTAGAACCATATCTTTAGAAGGGCTGATAATCGGCTCGCCATTAGCTGGTTTAAGCAAGTTCTTTGTTGCAAGCATCAATTCTCGTGCTTCAGTCACCGCTTTTTGTGACAATGGGACGTGAACAGCCATCTGGTCACCATCAAAGTCTGCATTAAAAGCAGTTGTGACCAGCGGGTGGAGCTGGATCGCGCTGCCCTCTATCAGGATGGGTTCAAAAGCCTGGATACCCAAACGGTGAAGCGTTGGTGCTCGGTTAAGCAGTACTGGACGCTCTTTGATCACTTCTTCTAATGTCTCCCAAACTTCCGGGCGGTTGCGTTCAATAAAACGACGGGCACCTTTAATGTTGGCAGCATACTCCTGTGAAACTAACCTTGAAATCACAAATGGTCGATATAGCTCAAGTGCCATAGATTTCGGCAGACCGCATTGATGTAATTTCAAATATGGGCCAACAACAATAACAGATCGGCCCGAATAATCCACACGCTTACCCAAGAGGTTGCGGCGAAAACGACCTTTCTTGCCTTTGAGCATATCACTGAGTGAACGCAGTTCCCTTCGCCCACGCCTTGACAGCGCTTTACCGCGTTGTGAATTATCAATCAATGAATCGACTGATTCTTGGAGCATGCGTTTTTCGTTGCGTACAATTACATCAGGCGCACCGAGCTCCAGCAGTCTTTTCAATCGATTATTTCGGTTGATCACTCGTCGATAAAGGTCATTCAAATCTGATGTGGCAAATCTGCCGCCATCCAATTGAACCATCGGACGCAAATCCGGCGGAATCACCGGGAGTACAGTCATGATGATCCATTCAGGTTTGTTTCGTGAACGGCGGAATGATTCAACGATACCCAGCCGCCGCGTGGCTTTCTTCCGTTTTTGTTTACTGCGTGTGGTTCTAATTTCATCCCACAACTCTTCTGCCATCGCATCCAAATCAATTCGTTTGAGAATATCATAGAAAGCTTCAGCGCCCATGTCAGCCCTAAACACCTGTCCCCATCGCGATTTCAATTCACGATAGCGGGCTTCACTCAAAAAAGTGAATGGTTCCAACTCGTACAACTCATCCCGCAAACGAGCGGATTCAGTTTGGCTTTCCTCTGCCTGATCTTCAAGTTCATTACGGAGCTCTTCCATCTTCAGCTCAGTTGCGGCTTTGATCTCTTCTTTGTCAATATTGAAATGCTCTAATTCCCGTTCACGCTGCCCTTTCAGATCAGCTTCAAGATCATCAATCATTTCTTTGACAATTTTCTGAACCTGGCTGAGATGAGAGGAGGTAACTTCATCACCAACTTCGACGATCGTTAATTCTTTATCCAAAGCATTAAAGACGATGGCTTTACGGATTTTCTTGCCCATCCGTGTCTGAATTTCACTTTCAAGTCTCTGGCCCTCTTTAATGACCGGGTCAATACGATTGCCGATTTGTTCATCATAGCTTTCTTGTAGAGCTTCACGCTGGGATTCTAAATCTTTTAAATCCTTATCACGTTTCTTTTTAACCTCAGCAATTTGCGCATTGACCTTTTCTCCAAGCTCTCGGTCTGACAAGCTGATTTCATCATCAAGCCGTTTCAGTGCTTTTTGCCGTGCATCCTCATCCACATAGGTCACAATATATTGGGCAAAGTAAAGGACACGATCTAAATTTCGGCGTGAAATGTTTAACATCAAACCCAAAAAGGATGGAATCCTTCGTGTATACCAGATATGGGCAACCGGTGCAGCAAGTGAAATATGCCCCATTCTTTCACGGCGAACAGCTGATCTTGTTACCTCAACGCCGCATTTATCACACACAATACCCTTGTATCGCGGGTTCTTATATTTACCGCAATAACATTGATAATCTCGTGTGGGGCCGAATATCGCCTCACAAAATAAACCGTCCTTTTCAGGACGTAAACGTCGGTAATTAATGGTTTCTGGTTTTAATACTTCACCATACGACCAACTGCGAATAACCTCAGGAGATGCAAGACCAATTCGTAGAGCTTTCAATCCCTTTGTTTCCACTAGGAGCCTCCTGTTTATAATGGAATTAATGCTTGATATTTTTTGTTTAATGCGTTAACGCGAGAAAACCCTTGAGAGACTCTTAAGCCCTCAGGTGTTTTCGCATCGATTTTAAAACTTTTTCCTATACATGCAAACGATAATTATAGCAAATTAATATATAGTTTGTCAAATATTTCATCGACCAATTTTTTTGTTCTTTATTTTCCAGTTGTTGTGCTATCCCCCAGCCGCTTTTTTCGGTATCTGCAAGAAAAATGTGCTTCCCACCCCAAGTTGACTTTCTACCCAAACCTTCCCCGCATGGCGTTCAGCGATAGTCTTGACAATCGAAAGCCCCAGCCCACTGCCTTCCTGGTCCTGACCTACAGATGGATTGATGCGGTGAAAGCTTTTGAATAATCGAGTTTGATCCAAAGGTGAAATACCGATTCCGTTATCGCGAACGATAAAAACAATAAGCTCCTCTTTTTCTTGAATCGAAATTGCCACCTCCCCTCCCATTTTCGAAAACTTAATTGCATTATCCGCCAGATTAATTAAAGCTTGGGTTAAAAATGTCTTATCTGCTTCAATCACCATCTTAGATTCAGGTGAAAAATATGCAAGCTTGATATTCTTCTGTTTAGCTTTGTTTTCAATACTCTCAATAACACTGACCAATACCTCGCCTGCGTCAAATCGCGATATTTCCAGAGTTTCACCAGCCTCCAAACGGCCAATATCCAATAAATTTTGCACGAGTGTTTTCATCTCATCGATGCTTTTAATAATATTACCGATGTAGGCATCCTGCTGATCATTCAAATTACCCGTTAATTTTAATATCTTGGCATAACCCTGAATTAAAGATAGCGGGGACCTTAACTCATGGCTGACAGTTGTGACAAATTCCGACTTTAATAAATCCTGCTTTTTTTGCTTGGTCATTTCCTTCAAAACAAATGCGTAACTGCTTTGATCATTATCCATTACCAAAGGTTCGCGGATTAATTGATGGATTCGGCCATCTCTCAATTTTATTTCTTCAGAATAAGTCCCGGTTATTGCCGACAAAAGATTATCTTGCAGTTTCTCTTGCAAAACTTTGCCAGAAAAACCGGTTTGAGCGTCATTGAAGAATAGCGAATTATTCAATTTTTGAGCAGCAAGGTTTTGGTAAAAGATAAACCCAGCACTATCCGAAATGATCACTGCATCAGAAAGCCTGTCCATTGCTGATTGGATTAGTTTCCGAATGTAAATTGCTTCATCATAAATTTGGGTTTTATCAATCAAGGCTGCCGTTTTATTAGCAAGTTTCCTAAAAAATTCAATATCGCTATGATCTGGAGATCTGAGGTCATGGTAGGAAACCCACATAAGTCCCAATGAGGTGTCTTTTCCATGTAAGGGTTCAATAATCATTGAGGCTGATAAAGGCATACCTTTCTCTAACGGAATAATTTTTCCAACTTCAAAATCACGTAAGATGACCTCTCTTAAAGGCTTGGATAATCGCGAGATTTCTCCATCCAGACCTGCCAGTACCTGGGCATGTTTGCCCATGCCAAACGACTTCTCTTCATATTTTGGCTTGCCTGGTTCGTTTACACCAAAAATAATTATTCGTACAGCAGAAATCTCTCGAGACATCGCAGCAGCCATGATCCACCGCATAGATTCACTTATTGAGATAGGTCCCGCAGTTTTTTCACTGACTGTTATAAATTCAGCATGCTTTTCAGTTTGGCTCCGAATTGAGTTTATCATTTCGCTGATGGCGTTTAACAACCTTCTGGATAACTTGCTGGTTTGGCCTGATGATAGATCAATTATAAAATCTCCATCATCAATTTTCTCTGCTGTTTCCGTTATCAGCTTAATATCCCTGAATACGGGTTTAACCAACAGAACAGATATTAAAAAGGCCAGCATGATACCTGCGATGCCTATTCCTAAACCTGGTGCTGCAATTTCCCATGCCAATGACTCCAGTACCAGACCCGGCAAGGTAATTTTAACATCCCAGCCTAATGGCTCAATTGGGTGAAAATAATTCACAAGGTATGGACCATCCTGGGATTTCTCTTCATAATAAGTAGGCAAATCAAATCTGGATTCGGGATAAAAACGCATCACCTGGCTGCGATCCGTATGATACAAAATAAAACCCTCTTGACCAATCACCTGTCCATGTCCAGCCATTTGAAAAAAACCATCCAATAATGATAAGTACCTTTGTGAAAGTGGGTTATTTTCAAGATCAGTTCTTCCTACTAAAACATAGTTTTCAAATCCCTGCAGCCCAGACAATGCGCTTATAAAACTCATCCTGGTTGTCTGTAAACTATCGTCAGGCTGTAAAACTAAAACTTGAATTGGTGCCCCAGGCCTAAGGATTTCTATGGCCGATCGTTCTTCCAAAGTGATACTGAAAGTATCAATAGGCGATAGTGAGGCAGCACCAATCACCACACCGTCTGGATCGACCACAGCTAAATCACCAAAAAAAGTTTGGACGGATGCTTTTTTTAAGAATTGATCCGCCATTAAGGCCGGATCTCCATTCGCTAGATGACTCGTTTCAGCCAACCCACTCAAAACATATTCTCCGGTATGATAGAAATCTGTCATACCATCGGAGATAAGACCTGAAATATTTTCCATCTGATCTGTCAGTTGAGTCCTCGCATGACGTTTAGCCAACTGATAACTTGCAAACACCTGAACAAATATCAAGATTATTACTGCAAATAATGCGGTCACTATCATGTGAAACAGTGGATTGATCTCACCTGGCCCTGGCACAAGCGGAGCTTGATTTCCCCAATTAGTATTCACAAATTTTCGAACCAACCAACACACCAATCCGCCTGTTAAGACCATACCCCCCATCGTGAGGAAAGCATGCGGAAGATTTAACCACATCTCAGCCAATCTCATCCCGCCTTCTGCATCAATACTAAAAAATATCGCTGCAGCACCAACAGGTAAAGTGACCAAAAGGCTAATTAACCCGCCCAATACAGGGTTTCTAAGCTGCTTAAAAAAACCAGTTCGGTAGGATTGCTGCGAACTCCATGAAAAGAAAATAGCAGCAGACATAAAAACCAACGGTGTGAAAATATTATGCGTATCCAAATAAGCCAGTAAGATACCGGACATGCCTGCTAAAAGAGTTGCTGGCAGAACACCAAGCAGCCCACCAGCCAACATCCAGGGTACGGCCGCCAGGAACATCATATGCACCACTGGCAGAATACCTGAACTAGACATTGCGCCAGTAGGCAGCAGCACGCCAAGAAATGGAGTCATGACAAGGACAGAAACACTTAATCCAGTCAACCAAAGCAATTTTGATCGGTCCATTGACAGATTGAAATGGCGAAGTTTATAACAAATAAAAAAAATCAGGAATAATCCTATGAACCAGGCGAATAATTTAATAAGTTCCCCGGGCATGTGGATGGTATATTCTGGTCCGAGCGGTGCAAGGATTATTGGCATGGAAAATTCCACTATATGATTAATTGCTTAATCCATTATAGCATTGTTGGGGTTTTATACAAAAATATTTTAGTTAATTTCTAATTAATTCACCCTATTGAATTTTTAAGACCTCTCAGCCTCCCGGTCAAATTTCTTCCAGGCTGCCTTATGCATCAGCGGTCGTCGATTTTCGATCGACAATTTTTTGACCAATGCTTCCAGTTGGTCAGTCAAGGTAGCAGCCTGGTGAAAACAATCAACGGTCATTGCAGTACGTGTTTCTCTTGGTTCATCAGCTACTTTGGCCGCTTTAATCACAAATTCGTTTTGAAGTTTATCCGTATCTTCTCGCACAGGCTTGATCCGGGTTGCATAGTCCCGTAAAATTTCTCGATGGAGGTTTTCATGACGCCACCACAAACTGGCTTGATCATAAATGCCTGTCGGTTCAGGAGATAAATCCGGAAGTTTGGCATCCATCCATACAGGTTTAAAGAGCGATGTGCATGGTGCAGCTGTCCCTGTCAACCAATGAGTATTTTGTACACCAGTTAAATGTGATACCATAGAACCCGTAGTTTGGCTGCCCCGAATAGGACCAAAACTGGCATGCATACATACTTCAGCACCTGTGATACCTTTGCCCGGATTCCATAAATTATCTGCATCTGGCCCATGATCTTTTAATATCTGCATAGCATAGGAAACATCAATCTCACCAATCTTTTCTTTTAATAAATCGGTTGTTCTGCAAGATCGATGTTCACCATCTGAAAATTTTGTGTAGACAAGGTCACTGTAGCAGCGGCTGAAGTTGAATTCCTCCTTGCTTTTACACCAACCCTTTTCTATAGCATGTGAGACAAGATTTTCAGATGCACGATCCCAATGAGAGCTGATGCTGATCACATTTGAAATAGCCCTGACATCTTGAACTTTTTCTGCAGCCCAATGCTTTCCGGCTGTGTCCAAAACCCAGGCTGTATCCGGATCTGCGATTAAGAAGCTGTTGTGATAGAAAAACTTTTTTGCAAATCCACAATTTCCACCCTGACCATAGACTTCAAGTAAATCAATGATCACATCAAGTGCTTCATCAGCAGAAGAAGCCCTTTCCAATGCAAGCCTGAGGAAATCCATGCCGATCAAACCAGGTTTTTTCTCATAAGGCTCTTTGGTAAAAACAGCTTCATTGCCAATTACAACCCCATGTTCGTTAGCCCCCATTTCAGCACCCCAAATCCAGAAAGGTTTAGAAAGCAAGACAGCATTGGTTTCAGCCACTTGAGAAATTTCAATATAAGTGCAGACTGCCTGTTCACCTTCATCGTGCTTCATACGGGGGAACATCACCAGCTGATGGGCTTCATTTGGCTCTCGGTCACTGTTTTTACCAAATATGACCGAACCGTCAATTGTGGCATTGCCTAAGGCGACAAATGTATCACACATATTCCACCATTTCCTTTGCTTTTTTTAATACTTGTTCAACTGAAAGATCATCCGCATTGATCACAAATGCATCCTCAGCCTGTTTTAGCGGTGCGATCACACGGTTCTTATCGATCCGATCTCGATTCTTAACGGAGCGTAATACGGCCTCATAATCCGGGTTCATACCCTGACTTACCATTTCCTTATAACGACGTTTAGCCCGCACTTCAACTGACGCGTCGAGATAAATCTTAATATCTGCATCAGGCATGACAACAGTGCCAATATCTCGGCCGACCATCACAACTCTATTTTCTCTGGCTATTCTGCGCTGCTGGTCTGTCATTGCCTCCCTGACCTCTCGATATGCTGAAACTGTTGAAACATGATCATTTACCGCATCCGAACGGATTGCCTCAGTGACATCCACGCCATCGAGTAACACTTCATAATCTTGGTTGTCGGGCTTGCTTGGGGGTTGAACGTCAATCCTGACACTATGGGCAAGCTGACTGATTCCTTCTTCATCCTCCAATGCTAAACCCTGATGAATTACAGCAAGTGTCACAGCTCGATACATCACTCCTGTGTCAAAATAAAGATAATTTAATTCCTTAGCCAGCAATGCACCCAGGGTAGATTTCCCTGATGCTGCTGGCCCATCAATTGAGATTGTTGTTGGTAAACTCATGTATTAATTTATTCCAATCTAAATTATTGAGAAAATTCATCTGCGGGCATCAGATCCGTCCGCACCCAAAGGATGATTTCCTCACTTATAACCGGTGCCTCACCTGTAAGTGCCCAGGATAAAACCTGCTGCCCTGTTAATGCGTGCCAATTAATTTGCTGTGACCAGACTAATTTTTGCCCGAGATAACTGCTTGTGATTTCTGGATTCTCCTGCACGTCTGTGATCAAGATTCCATAATCCGCAGATGGAGATAAAAAAGGTGCAAAATGAACAGGCCTGTAGCTGATTAAATGCCATCGCATCCCGGGTAAATCTCGGTTGATCACAGCAATGTCAACCGGATCAACACCGCTTGCATTCCAAATATTAACGCGCTCAATTGATTGGGTCATCCATCTAGTTGTAAGAATGGGCTCATCGTCAAACCAAATAGAATGTTTGGGTTCTGGTGCCAGACTGGTTGAATTAATACTGACAGAAACCATCCCAACAATACTCACGATGACCAAACCAATGATAAGGCCAGATCTGGCGTAAGCGGCTGACCAGCCATAACTGACCATGATAATTATTGCAATCATCAACACCACGCCCCCGACCAAGGCAATAAAATAATTATTTTGATCAGGCTGCAAAACCATCGGTGAGACCAGCGAGCGTAAAATCAGCAGGATGAAGGCTGAAAGGGTAATTAGCAAAATGGCTGTTACAATTGGTACGTATTGTGCCCGTTCTGGGAAATACCATGCCTGATAAATGATCCTGGCAGCCAAAATCCATAATGGGAAAGTAAGCCAAACCAGATCAGCAGTTCGTCTTGCAGGATAAATAATTAAAAACACAAAAGCAACCAACACCCAGATGAACAGAAATTGATCTAGATTGTTTTTATCTTTCAGGCTGTTGATACCACCCCAAAAACCAAATAAAACGGCAGCGGCACAATAACTAAACAGAGCCAATAAGAAATATCGGATTGGCAGAATGGAAGTCTGAAAAAACCCATTCACAAATTGATACAGACCTGAAAAGACCCCGCTCAGACCAGATGGGGCCATAAAAAAATTCGTTCCTGCAACGAGTAATGTCAAACCAAAAGCACACCCTAACCGCACCCAATATTGTTTAGTTTGCTTTAGAGATTCGAGATAATAGTTTTTTGTGATACTGAATCCCATTTCACCAATCATCAGGCTGAGACCAATAATTAACAATCCAACCCAAAAACCAGGCCCACTCATCAATCCCAGTGCAAAGCAAATCCCACTGGTGATTGGTTTACGATTTAGAAACATACCAACTGCCAGCAGCAGAAACACCATTGCCATCATTGGCGAGCCCACAATCCTGGAAAGAGCAACCATATCGGGTGATAATGCTAATATTGCAGCTGCTATCAAAGCCGGCCAGGTGCCTGTTTGTTTTTTAGAAAGATAAGGGACCCAAATTAATAAACTGCCGCTCAGAGCTGGCCAAAACCGGGCCAAAAATGTATTTGCTGAAAACAAGAAAAAGAAAATACTGGTTAAACCAACATAGGCAATCTCTGATCCAAACCGGACCTGGGTGCCCTCGACAGCTGATAATGCTTGTAATGCCAGGGCAGCCTCAGCATGATTCAAGGGCACTACATTTAATCGAATGAAACGGAAAGCTGCGGCCAGTAAAAAAATGCCGAAGAATAACAGGAATGATTGTTTAGATAGATTACGCATTTAAATTATCTGTTGGCAAATATTCTTTTAGATTATTGAATGATAAACCATGAAATTGATCCTGATAAACATCTTTCGAATTAGCCAATGAATTTTCCTCTGGCCAAATTATACCCAACACCAACCCAACAAAAATCAGTTCTCCAATTGAGAACATCCCAAAACTTCATTGAAGGACCCTGTATATAATCGTACTGCCGTATTGGTATGCTATCTCCCAATACTGACCTTCATGCAATTCAAATTTATCCAGTCCTGCACCTGGATAATAAAGCTGCTCAAGCTGCCCCAATACAATAAATTCCACATCATAAAGCTCAAGGAATTCCAGGGCTTCTGGCAGGTTTTCAGTGTTATAAAAATTATTGACAGCATTTACCCGGTCTTGAACCGCATTCGACCGAAGGACTGCCCTTTGCTGCCGCTGGTGCCAGTTCCAACCCACCACCCCGGGTAAACCGGTGTAAATTGAAAAGCGATTACCCCAACGATATTCATAGGCCTGCCCTTCCACAATCACCGGCGAACCAATAATATGATCCTGCATCCAATTGATGGCATGATAATCCTCCACCAGATGCATGGCTTCGCCTGTGTCAAAATAGGTCGCATAAGCCATGTAGGCCATCCCATCCAAAGTATTGGGGGCTTCAGGTGCCATCCGGTCACGAATCTTATCGCTTGTCCCCGTTAGTGTAAACATAGCAGCTGATGCAACCAGCAGGAGCAGTACAACCTGCCATACCAGTGAAAACCGCCTTCGCCAGAATTTGATTGATTTTATAACCCATCCAAAACAGATGCCTGCTGACAACGCAAATAGAACCCAGGCTTGTAAATATATTTTAAATACCGTATTCATTCGACCGATATCACCAACCAAGTGGAATAATTCAACCACCAAAGTCAATGTCAGGGCACTGCCGATCATGAACAACAAGAACCGTTCACCGTCTGACCTGCCCGGTTTAATCATCAAAATAATCGTCCATAAACCCAATGGCAAGACGATCATTGCCACCACAACCCCTGAAACCAATAAAGCAATTAAGAAGATGCAGAATAGAATAAAACCGCTTATCAGCCATCCTTGATAAGGCTCGAGTTTTTTTAGTGAAGAGCCTGGTGTCGTTTTCATCCAGTGATAAGTTTCCAAACACATCCAGCTGCAGATAATAAACAAGAATAATCCCCAATGGGTTAAATAGGAACCAAGAGGTGTCCGGCTGCCCTCCCAAATTCCAACCTGTGTATAAGCCTGGCCAAACCAATGATCAAATGGCCGATAAAACAAGTTCGACAAACCGGCCAGCAGCAAGCCTGAAATAAAAACCGCAATGATTTTCTCGATAAAGATGCCGCTTTTTTGATCTAACAAGAAGCGGGGCAAATAATTTTTAAACACACTATAACCGACGGCTGCCAAACCTAAAACGAGATAAGTGTAATAATCCCAAGTATTCGTTGGACGAAGTGAACCGATCACGATCCCACCAAGGATAAAACCAGTAATCGCACCGATCCATTTATTTTTTCCATCCTTCTCACCCCATTGAGCCTTGTTTAATATAACCGACAGGCTCCATCCAACAGCAAAAATGGTGATTGGCAAGGCAATTAAATGTGCATGCAGATCAGCGTAAATGAAAGTAAAAAACGGAAATTCTGTGATTGCTTCGCCAGGGATGACTCGGCTTGGCACCCAGTACCAATCCCCCGGGTAAAAAGGCAAGGGTACGCCTTGAATAACTTGCACTAAACCTTGAATTGTCCATATTATCTGCTGCCCGAAAGTAGCTTGATCAAGTGGAAGGCCACCTGCTGCGATCCTTTGATAGCCGTTGAGGATCAAACGCACCGTACCGAGGTTCCCTAATACACCTAAACCAATCGCGGTTGCCAAACCAACCCAAAAGGCTGCATTCAGTACACTATGCGGCTTGTCTTTTTCACTGCTGATATATTGCGGTTTGGGAAGGCACTGATAAAGATTCCAACCAATCGAAAAGCTGCCAATGATCATCAAGCTGAACCACAGCGGCAAAACCAGGTTATAAGCAGTGGATGGCAAAATGCCCAAAAGCTTGATTGGCAACCCAACAATCACAAAGCCAAAGTAATAATAATTAATGTATCCACCTGCAAACCACGGATCAAAAGGTGGAAATGTCGTGCTTTTGATTACGGCATTCAGGTAGGCAAAATCCATCGGCTTTTCCCCACCTTTAAATGGATGCCAGAGATCAGGATTTCCCCACCGAATTAAAAGAAAAGACACAAAAGCGATAGCTGCTAACACTTCAACTATAAGATAATAGCGCCATCTCGTTTTAATCTCATCCCAGAGGTTTTCTCGTTGAACAATCATTAACAAACCTGACAATAATAAAATACCTGCCAATACAGCCAGGATCAATATTGTTGTGACGGGTATTTTAAATGAACCAAGCAGCCAGACGACTAATGTCAGCAGCAGCAAACCCGCAAGTTTTGAAAAAGGGTAACCCCGGTCAGCCAGACCCGGCAAACCTAAACGAATCAGTGGATATGATACCCAACCCAGAAGTGTCACAAATAGATAAAACACCACGGCAGCCACGACCTGGTTATTATTGAGAATGTTTTCTAGATCAAATAATTCTGACCATGTCCCTCCGGCACGGTTTATCATCAACCGGTCTTCAGGCAGCATCAGGTTAGGGCGCGGATCATCATCAAGCCCTGAGGATAGGCTTTGGTAAGCAGCTGCTTCTCCAGGTGTAAAATAAACAACCTGGCTTAAATCAACTTCCCGTAAAACTTCCCTCATATGGACCGAATCATAAGTGTCAGCTTTTCGAAAGATCAGCACTTTGGGATGGTCGTATACAGTAAAGGCTTCTTCAGCAAACTGGGTATTAAATTCAATCGGTCCAATATTGGGATTGGAATGAAAAACAGCTGTCAGTTCAAACCCAAGGTTTCCTTCAAACATCCCGGGCTCTGCAACGCTGTAGCACCACGTGACTTCTTTGACCGGTGGACATCCTAATAACTGCCTGTAATAATGCGTGGTCAACAGGTATCGCTCTGGCACCCGCGTTGTCGTCCCCCATTGGCGGTTTGATGTGATAAAAACAAAATCTGCCAGATCAAGGTTTCTTTCGAACTTCTCTAATTTAAGCGGGTCATCTGCCCAATACATTTCAAAATTGAGATCGGGTCGATAAATACCACCGGTTTCACTGTATGGGCTGAACCCATCCACTGGATATGGAATTGCATCATCCCAGCTGCTCTCGTGAACAGGTGCTGGGGCATTTAATGACAGCCTCACATTCTCAGTTTCTGTAGACAAATTAACCACAAGTGTTTGACCAGCTTCAACACTTAAGGGTTCTTGAAGACTGAATCGGTACTGATCACCACGAATTTCATTATCAATTGAAAAAGCTGATTGAAGTGTAGCGGTATAAATTTGTGATTCATCATCAGCCAACCGAAGCGATAATGACAGATCTTTGACACCTTCAATGCCTGCCAGGTCCGCCACAAAGGCTGCATCAATATCTTTGATCCAGCCGCTTTCAAGGACTTGCACATTCATCACATAGGGATGCGCTAAGCGAACGCTTTGCATTATCCTCGGTAATGGGCTGTTAACCACCATGCCTTCAGCCGTTGTCAATAATAATGTTGGTGAACCATGAAGTAATAATGCAGCGTCTTCATCACTTAATTCCAACTTAAGATAATAAAGCTCGCCTTCCTGAACTTGTATTGATGGATTCAAAATGAAATCATAGGAATCCCCCCGCCACTCATTTTCCGTTGGCAGGAAATAACTTTCAACACCTGATGTTGCTAAAACTAATTCAGGATTATGTGATGAGATAACGCTTAAATACACCTGTATTGGTGCATCAGCTTGAGATTGATCAAGCATATATGGAAAATTTACCTGGGTTATGACCCCATCAGCCGAACTTATAAATGGTAACGAGAAATATTCATTGCCATAGAATGAATCACCAGCGCGATATGGCAGAGGCTGACGAAAATAACCCTCTTGTGTGGTGATATTCAGGGTTAAAGCCCCGGGGACATTCTGATATATCCACCGACTGGCTTCGACCCGGGTATGCGGACGGGTATAAATACGAGAAAATGCAAAAGCCCATGCTGCTGTTGTGGAAATTATAATGACAAGCAGAACGATGCCTGCTGTCTTAAAATACTTCCCGGGGATGCGGAATGAACCAATTTTTATTAACTTAGTAATTGATATCAGGGAAACAATGCCCCAACCGGCAAACAAGGCCAGGGCAGGATAGATCAGCATCTGGTAACGCATTGTGCGAACCCATGAAAGCGACTGCCATACGAAATAAAAACCGGTGAACAGCCAAAGGGGAAGGTGTTTTTGCCATTTAATTCTTTTCAATATCAATATCCCCATACCCACGAACGAACCCCAGGCGGCCAACCCTAACGGCCATCCTAACCCCCAGGCTACAAGATTTATCATGGAAAAAGTGATCGGCCTTCTCGCCCATTGCAGTGCCGGTGGAAAATCCACTGCCCCAGATGCCTGTGAACGGAGGCTTTGCATGCTGGCCCACCAATTTTCATCGATCCCAAAATTGAAGAAGCTGGGGCCGTTGAAGGCATAAGGTTGTCCAACCCGGAAAACGAGAAAGCTCAAAACCCCAGCCACCAATAAATTTCTAAAAATTAGGATCAGGTTGTCATTTCTTTCATCCGATGACATCTTAGAATATCGAATACACTCAACCAATGGGAGAACCATCGCAAGCACAATTGCATTGATTTTTGAAGCAGTTGCCGCACCTAATGCCGCTCCAAAAAGAATATACGGAGCAAGCTCAATCAAGAGCCAAAGAATTTGATGGAAATTATCAGGAGAGGTTAAAAACTTCGCTTCATCATTTACCGGTGCTGAATCAGCTAAATTCTTATTTCCGTTTTGGTGTGTTGTTTTATCCGAATTATCTCGTGTTAACGCCCACACCGCACCATAAACCGCCAAAAAAGCAAAGGTATTTGTAGCGGTATCCACTGTCATAAAATGAGAAAGTTGGATCGGTAATACAGCCATCGCATAAAACCCGGCACCAATCAATCCAACCCAGCGATTATATAAACGTTTTCCGACCATGAAAACCAGCAGGATCGTGAAAATGTCAAAAACTGCAGAGACCTGCCGGCCTAATAATGTGATCGAATGATAATCCGTTTGACCAAGTGCTTCTCCGAGATATCGGATGATGAAAATCGGCAGTGTCCCGTATACAAAAAATGTGTACCCGCGATTCGCCGGGTTTAGTGTAGATTCAGCAGTATTAAAATAAGTTGATACATCATCCACAGGTGAAATGGCTGCCTGTACCAGGCTTAAAAATCTTTCATCAGGATGCATGTGCTGGTTTTCATCCCAATTGACCCCAACCAGGCGAAGATATGCACCACAAATAAGGATAAGAATCAGGATGACAAGGACAAGAATTTGCTTCCATCGGTAATTCACGGAGCGGTTTTGAGTGTTCTTTTCCATCAAGGCGTCACTCCCTCAGATGGCGGTACGAAATAAACCATAAAATTCTTACCAGGTATGGCCGATTCCTGCTGCCATTGAACACCGTCAGGGAATGTGCTTGACAGCAAGTCTAAATTGGTTTGATCATTTACATTGACAAAAAACATTTTTGCACGAGGATCAGCCATTAAGACGGGAATCTGTTCCGGAAAGACAGCAAAGTCAATTTCAGGATGCCCGGCATTGATGGCAACCAGCCTTGAATCAACCCAATGGGGATAGCCAATCACGTATGTTGTTTGTGGTGAGCCAATGCTCTCAATGAAAAGGGCTGCCGTTCTGCCTAATTCCGAAGTGTTCCAGCTGGATGCGCGATAAATTGAGTAATACTGGTTGAATACCAGATCATGATTATTGACACCTGACCATAGAATCAATCCAACCGTTACAAAAGCAGCTGCCAGTTTGCCGGTTTGGCCTGTAAACCTTTGTTTAAGCACACGTATCGTTGTTGTGAAAGCCAGCCCAATAACAATGAATACCGGAACAACAGCACCTGCCGACCGGTTGAGGCTGGGGTTCTCACCTGGATAGGCCAGCGATAAAATGGATGGCATCATCAACATTGGGATAGAAATTAATAAGAACAGGTCAATCCAATTGCGCTTCCTGAAGTACCGCATGACCAAACCTGCGATTCCCAAAAAATAAAATGCCCCTGAAACCACTTCCAAAGCTGGCCGACCAGGTATGGAGTGTGCCCAAATAACGCCATTATGCCAGAAGAACATCACACTTGATTTCCAGAAGTTTTCTAAAAATATCAAGAGAGCAGGCCTTTGAAATCCGACTTCCATACCTGTCAGGCGGGAGAACGCCCTATAAGCAAACAGGTTTGGATTGGCCAGCCAAAAACGGAGCAGCGGGATGAAGATCAAAGATGACACAAACACGATCACAGCTAAATAAAAAACAGAAAGCAGCTTAAGGTTCTGGCCGTGATGATGCATGGCATAGATCAAGATACTTATTACAACAAAGATTGGCACGATCCGAAATGGGGTGTAACCGTGTAGACCCAACCCAAGAAAGAATCCCGCCCAGATCACCTCATTGATAGATTGCTTTCTCAATCCACGGATGATGAAATACATCACAGGGGCAACAAATAAGGGGTAATAAGGAATACGTAATGCCAGCCGGGTATATAATAATGGCCAGTAGGCAATCCCTGCAAACAGAGCTGCTGTTAATCCAACCCAGCGATCACCGACCTCTTTGCCCAATAAATAAATAAAAAACAGAGTTGCCAGGTTGGCAATCACAGCCACAACTTTCAGGTTTAGAAATGATACTTCCAGGTTGAATAAACCCATATAGGCCGCTGATAAATAAAAATGAAGCACCTCTCTGCCTGTGTTCCTGGGAAAATATACCGACCTGGACCCACTCAAAATATCGAAAACATCCAGCAGCTTTTCAGCCTGGTCTGAGACCATTTCAGGGGGGACAGAATCTAATCGATAGAAATTAAAAAATAAGATGACCCCAATAACAACAACGACGGTGATCGTCCATTGTGTGATTCTTATCTGCCAGCCCTTTGCCTTTAGCTGCTCAATTACTCGGTTGATTTGCCATTCCGTTACCGGCTTAGTCTCTCTCAAACCCAAAAAAACCAAAACAAACGATAAGACCCAAAAAAACGTGTTAAAGAATCCAAACTGACCATTTCCAAAAAACATGAACGCCAATAAACCTGAAACGACCCCAAAGATCAAGTATGCCCATTGAATTTTGATATCCTTAACAGGCACCAGTGCCGGTTTATACATTGGCATCTGCCATTCTTTACGCAAGATCGAAGTTAACAGACATCCAAAAGCAATCGTATAAAACAAAATACCTGGCCAAGGTGTTCGCACTGGTGCAGGTTCTAATAATAATTGGGCTAGTAAGGCAAATAACATCGCTGCCAACGTTAACAAGGGAAAATGTGTTGTTTGTTTTTGCTCTATGGGGTCAACACGATCTTGTTCTGTTTGTGAATTCCTCGACCACAAATTCAATTTATCCATAAACAGATCCCAGACACTGGGCTCATTTATTTGACCTTGCTGCTCCGGGTGCGCTTGCTGATTATGTTCCATAAAAAATTCTGATTTTAATTTACTTGGTTTTAATTCACATAGTTTCTAACATTGGGGAATATCATACTCTACTGAGGAATGCCTGACAACCCGAACCAGATTACTATATGAATTATTTTATAGTCTCAATTAAGACCTTTCCCTCAAAGCTTTTCAGCATAAAGATAACCAAGATAATTATGGACGTAGTTTTGCTGCTGCCGCACCTGATAACCCTGCCCTTCTAAATACGCGACCAGCTGAAAATGATTTTTTTGTTCATTTAAATCATGGTATTCCATCACAATGCGATCAATGAGCTTGAATATTTCAGGTGGTGACTTGAGAATGATCGGGTATTCAGCCCCCTCACAATCCATTTTTAACAGGTCAATCTTCGATATATGTACCTGCTTACAAAATGTTATTAATGAAACCGCATCAATCTCTTCAGTGATCGGCAGCGGATTGTGGAGATTTATTTCATTGCTGGTTATTTGTAATGGTTCCAATATTGACCGGTCCAGACTCAATTTGCCATCTTGATGCCAGACAGCTTTTTGAAAGGGCTGAACATTATCAATTTTATTTATTTCCAAATTTTCCAACAATAACTTATAGGAACTAGAAAAAGGTTCAAAAGCAAACACCTGTATATCCGACATACCATAAGCCGCCTTGATGGAAAAATCTCCAATACCTGCACCAATATCGATCACGCACCAGCCGTTCTGTACAGGTGAACCGATTTTCGTATAAAAGGCATCGAAAAAGGTCTCTTTGATAGACCAAACATCCATGGCACTTCGAACTTGCATTTGGATCGGGGGCTGTCGTAGCTGAATTGCCATTCCACTTGCCTGCTCCTTTGATAAGAACAAAGGTAACATCGAAAACCAGTTTTTAAACCCAAAAATCATTTTAAAAATAGACAGAAAATAATACCAATATCGTCGAGGATTCATCTTCGTTTCAGGGCAATAAAAAAGGAACACACCCCGTTGGGTGACTTAGGGTTGTCAAGATACTTTCTGGTCAGCTTCCATGGGATGATCAAATTCCATCGTTGGGGACATAAAATCCATCGGCCAAACAGTTTCTTTATAATCAGCGAGGATAACCCTAATGGATGCCCCCACTCCAGAACAGCCAATGCCTCAGGTGAGAAATAATCCCAGGATTCAACGAGATCAAATCCTGCTTTGTCCAAACGCTCATGCCATTTCTGGGGCGGGTCCGTGTGGGCATGACGGGCTAATCGATTGAAAAAGCGGCTGTATTTTATCCCCAGTTTCTTGAACCCTGCCTTTTCCAGCAATCGCCGCCCCCATAATAATTGTGGAAATCGATGATTTGGCACACAAAATACCAGCATCCCACCTGGTTTGAGGACTCTGGCTGCTTCACTGAGAACAGGCTCAACTTCTGGGATATGCTCTAATACCGAAGTGCTGTTGACAGTTGCAAAACTTTCGTCCCTGAAAGGGATTTTGGCACCCTCTGCCACTATTAATAATTGATAAGTTTGTCTTAATTTTGCTTCTTGCATCGGTTTGGACCAGGGGTCCAGACCCACAGCCAAAGGACGATCAAAAGCAGCAGAAGCAAAATGACCATCTCCTGACCCTAAATCTAAAACTGGGTCAGTCAGCGTGATATTTTGATAAAAGCTGTCTTCCACTGCTCGCAATAATCCCCTGAAATAAGGCAGGGCAGAAATATGCCGCCAAAGGATCTGGTCTAATTGGTCTCTGTTCATTTTCTTTTTAATTGGTTTGAATAAATACTTTCGTACAGTTTCGCCACCGAAGCCGGAGAATAATGCGATTCAATCCATGCTGAGGTTTTATTCGGCTTTGTGAAATCGCCTTCTAAAACAGCTATAATACCGTCTGCCAGTGCCTGATGATCTTTAGTTGGGACGATTTTTCCCATACCCGTAGATTCAACTGGCTGGCGGACACCGGGTAGATCAGACGCAATCACAGGCGTCCCACAAATCATAGACTCAATCTGAACCATCCCGAAGGATTCAGTGCTGTTGATACTTGGCAGTACCAAAACATTGCAAAGATGATAAAAAATTGCTTTTTCTTCCTCAGATAAGATACCCATAAATAACCAGTGATCACCTAAATGTTGGATCATGGGATGCAATTTCTCTTTATAAACTTGCTCGCCGAACACATTTTCATATTCACCAACAAAAATAGCCCGGGCATCTGGATACCTCTCTAAGATCTTTGGCATTGCCTGAACAAGATATTCAACCCCTTTTTCTGTGGCTAATCTTGCGACCATGCCAATAATTCTTTGGTCAACTTTGAGACCGTATTTTTGTCTAAATGCTGATATTTGGGTTTCAGATACTTTTTCAATAATTATTGGCGGCTGAATAATGGCTAATTTATCTAGATATTTTTTCAGAAAAGTTGAATTTTCAGCAAAATCACGGGTGTTATGGACGATGACATCCGCAATCATGGCTGAAAACCGATTGGCTGCCTGGGCTGCTGCACCGGCAAGCTGGTTGATCCAACCGGCAGGCATCTGTAAATCACAATGGTAGGTCAAGACCAGTGGTTTTCGACTCAGTTTCGTCAGGGCTGCCAAAAGCGCGGCATCAACCTGGGGGACATGCAGATTAACAATATCCGAGCCATGGATCAGTTTCAAAGCTTTAAACGGCATTTGGGGCATGATCACCCCCTTTGAAAGTCGGAATAATACCGGTAAACGGATGATCTGAACGCCGTGGTCCAATTCTTCTCTTGGCAGCGATTGATCATATTGCGACGTTAACACAGTGACCTTATGTCCCAAATCTGCCAAAGCACGTGCCTGGCGAACAGCATACACCGTTAGCCCGGATTTGTGAGGTTGGAAATAAGTCAGGACCAATAAAATACGCATCGCAGACCTACTCAATAAGTTGGGCTTCAGGTTTTTTGCGGATCACCCTTTGGTAGAATGACACTACGGCTTCACCGCGTAAACGCAACCCAATTAACCCGATCAAGCTCGCATAAACAAAAGCCATCAGATGAACAACTATCGCCAGGGTCAGTGCCACTTCAGGGTTTACCCCCAATAAAGCAAAAGCTGCCACTTTTACACCTTCAAAAACTCCCCAGCCAGCAGGTGCTGAAGGTAAGGCAGCACCAAACGCAGCAGCACTTAGTACAAATATCATCCACCAGAATGGCGGGTCAGGATACAAGCTGCGAAAGATAATGTAATTTTGTCCAAAGGCTAAGAACCAGCTGATGGTCAGGCTAACAAAAGCCGTCAGAAAAGCAACTGGATGGGTCAGAATTGACAATCCTTCCATCAATTTTGTTAATTTCGGGTTTAACCAAGTTTGGATAAATCCAGTTTCCCTGCCCAGGCCTGACAGCCATCTTGAAATCATTGATCGAAATCTGGCAACCAGGTATAACGCAATAAGTCCCCCGACAGCCAATATAAAGACGATGATAATGATGTTTTGGTCAAAGGCATGGTCGAATATTCTTGGCAGCATGGCTAAAATAAAAATTGCAGCAAGGAATACATCAAAGACACGCTCAACCACGATGCTTGAGAGCACCTCTAAACCGGAAACCCCATCCGGGTCGTCCAGGAGTACAGCCCGTCCTATTTCGCCTAGTCGAAAGGGAAAGATATTATTGAGTAAATAACCTGCACCAAGTGTAAAAAAGACATCCTTAAACGGAACCTTGCGTCTGAGCAAAATAAACCAGCACAGGGTTCGAAAAAAGAAACTTGTAAAATAAGCAGCGGTGGCAAATAAAATCGCCTGCCAACCAACACGCATCAAATTCTGAGAAAATGAAGCAAAATCAATATCCCGTAATACCAACCATAAGGCGAGCCCGCTGATTCCCAATGGAATTATCCAGCGTAACAGTACTTTAAATATCACCCGATATTTATTCCGCATTATTTTTTATCCAGGCGAAGGATCGCCATAAACGCTTCTTGCGGAATTTCAACGTTGCCGACCATCTTCATCCTGCGTTTGCCTTTTTTCTGTTTTTCAAGCAGTTTCTTTTTCCGGGTGATATCCCCACCATAGCACTTGGAAAGAACATCTTTGCGCAAAGCCTTAACATTGGCCCGAGAGATGACCCTTCCTTGTGCAAATGCCTGAACCGGTATTACAAATAACTGCCTAGGGATCAGTTCTTTCAAACGTGATACCAATGCCTGGCCTTTATGGTAGGCATCATCTTTATGGACAATAGCTGTTAATGCATCAACCGACTCACCATTGACCAGGAGTTCCAATTTCACCAGGTTTTCAGACCGATATTCCTTGAACTGATAATCCATAGATGCATAGCCGCGAGTGCCAGATTTAAGCTGGTCAAAAAAATCAATGATCAATTCTGAAAGCGGTATCTCAAATTTGATCTGTACGCGGTTGGGTGATGGATATTCCTGCTCGATGAAGATGCCCCTTTTATTTGTCACCAAGTCTAACACCACACCATAATAATCAGTTGGTGTGAAGACGGTTAATTCCATCCAGGGTTCCAGAATCTGGTCGATATCATTTTCAGGGGGAAGCTTGGCAGGCGATGAAATAGTGATCATCTCACCATCATTTAACTTTATTCGGTATTCCACAGATGGGGCAGTAAAAACCACATCCATATCGTATTCCCGCTCAAGCCGCTCCTGGATGATCTCCATATGGAACAATCCCAAAAAGCCGCACCTGAAACCAAAATTCAACGCTTCTGAAGTCTCAGGGGCAAAATCCAGCGCAGCATCATTCAGCTGAAGTTTTTCCAGGGCATCGCGTAAATCAGCGTAATCTTCACCATCAGTAGGATAAACGCCGGCAAACACCATCGGTTTGACATGCTGGTAACCCGGCAGAGGTGCATCAATCCCTTCAGTGGCATAAGTGATTGTATCGCCAACCCGGCATTCTGATACAGTCTTGAATCCGGTGGCCACATACCCAACATCACCAGCACTCAAAGTTTTAATCGGTGTTAAATTTGGTGCAAACACTCCAATTTCCACAGGTGATGTTTTTGCTTTTGTCCGCATCATCAATAATTGATGTTCACGCTCAACAAACCCATTGAATACACGAACATAGGCTATAACCCCTTTATAAGAATCATAATGTGAGTCAAATATCAAGGCTTCTAATGGTCGCTTCGAATCGCCGACTGGCGGGGGAATATCGTCAACGATGGCTTGAAGTACTTTATCCACATTTAGACCCTGTTTGGCTGAAATTTGAATGATCTGGTCTATGGGTGTACCTAGCAGATTATGTAAATCTTCTGCTACCGCATCGGTTTGTGCAGAGATAAGATCAATTTTATTGATGATGGGAATTATCGTCAGGTTGGCTTCTAATGCCAGGTAAAGATTGGCCAAAGTTTGAGCTTCAATTCCCTGGGCTGCATCTACCACCAACAGTGCGCCTTCACAGGCAGCCAAGGCTCGGCTGACCTCATAATTGAAGTCCACATGACCCGGTGTATCGATTAGGTTTAAAGCATAATTATTTCCATCGATGCTGTCATAAAACATCCGTACTGCTGAAGCTTTGATGGTGACACCTTTTTCACGCTCTAGATCCATCGTATCCAAAACTTGCTCGGTCATATCCCGATCGGATATGGTTCCGGTGAGCTGCAGCATACGATCTGCCAGCGTTGATTTGCCATGATCTACATGGGCGATGATGCAAAAATTTCGAATATTTTCAGGCATAGACAACCAGTTTAATCCAATTTCTTTTTTTTAATTAAGTTGTAACTGCTCAGCCTTCACTGCAACTGAAAGGTCGGGTTGTTGTGTGGCGGCTCTGCCGCCACACAACAAACACCATCGCTTTAAAAGCTAAGAAGTTGTATTAAATTTAAATTTAACTTTATTCCAAACATCAAAACCAGATCTCAATTTACCCATCTGATAAGATGATGTTTTAGATTATACCAGCAGCAGTTTAGAAGCATATCATAAGTAAGAACAGTGAAATTCCCTTTGTTCTGGTTACAAACCAATTCAGTAATAATCCTAATTTCCAGATCTCAAAACCTGCTGACCAATTTTACAAAGCGGATCTGCTAATATGGACAAATGAGCACTTTTCTTGCGGTTTCTGGTAAGATTATGAAATATCAAATATATTGATTCGGCTTAAACGTCAATTATAAGTAAATTAACCAATGAAACTAAATCTTAAACTTTATTTAAAGACTTTGTGGTACAGTTTTTTCAAATCTGAAGGTACACCGGGGCGTTTAACACCTAAACGATTCTTTATCCTGTTATTCATTTTCATTGCATATCCAATCTGGCATTTTTGCATCCGGCTTGCCTATGGACTCGACCAGCTTTTTTACCCCGGCCACAAAAACCAAAATATAGAACAACCAATTTTCATTGTGGGCAATTTTCGTTCTGGCACCACTTTACTGCACCGGCTTTTAGCCAAAGATCCTCGATTTACCGGCATGACAGCCTGGGAAATCTATGTAGCACCTTCCATCATTCAGCGCAGGTTATTACAATGGCTGATGAAAATCAACCGACTGATTGGTAACCCTATCCTGAAGATCATCCAGTCATTTGAAAAGGCACTCAAACAATATTCCTATATGCATCAAACTGGCCTGAATGAAATCGAGGAAGACGGACAGCTTCTATTGCATATCTGGTCAACATATAATATTTTTGCCTTTTTTCCATTTCCAGAACTGGTCAGAAACTATATTTATTATGATGAGGCTGTCCCTGAAGAACAACGCCAAATGGATATGGCCTATTACCATGAAGCTCTAAAGCGTCATATCTATGCACATAACGGAAAGCAATATATCGCAAAAAGCCCAACCTATTCAGCCAAAGTCAAAACACTCCACCAGAAATTCCCGGATGCAAAATTCATCAATATCGTTCGGTCACCATTACGTGTGATTCCATCCTCCGTCAGTATGTTCGCAAATCATTGGAAGACATACGGCGAACCAGGGGAAGATTATCCACAGCCTGCAGCAGACGTGATGCAAGAACAGGCCAAACATTGGTATGTTTATCCACATCAATATTTAAAAAAACTGCCCCCTGATCAATATGTGATGGTTCGTTATCAAGACCTGGTGGCTGACCCTAAACAAACAGTAGAAAATATCTATCAACGATTCAGGATGCCTATGTCTGAAGCTTATTATGATATCCTGGTTGAAGAAACAGCCAAAGCCAAGCTATTTAAAAGCAAACATCGTTATTCACTCAAGAAAATGGGGTTAAACCAGTTCAAAATCAATCAGGATTTTAAAGAAGCAATCAAAAGTTTAGAACCGGACAAGGGAACACTACCTGAACCTAGCTCAAACACCAACCCCTAATAAAAGGCTCTATTCAGTAGTTCTCACGCATAGCTTTTTCAACCATCTGATCAATCATCTTATGATCAGGACAATTCCCCACAAACAGGTTAACTAAAAATTCGATATTTCCCTTGGGTCCTTTTACCGGTGATAATACCAAGCTTTCAGGCCTGAATCCAAGCTCAATTGCATCCATCAGGGTGTCAGACAGAACCTGAGCATGCACATCACGGTCTTTGATCACACCAGCATGAACTGCTGCTGCTTTACGGCCTGCCTCAAATTGGGGTTTAATCAGTGCGACCACCTGCGAGTCACATTCCTTTAACCAACCCCTGACTGCAGGCAGGATAAGGGAAAGTGAAATGAAGGAAGCATCAATTGTTACCAGGTCAATTAGCTCAGGAAGTGACTCGACATACCGGGCATTGGTGCGTTCCATCACAGCCACCCTTGGATCCTGACGCAATTTCCAGTGCAGTACCCCATATCCCACATCAATTGCATAAACCTTTTCTGCACCATTCTGTAGCAGGCAATCGGTAAAACCACCCGTTGATGCACCCACATCTGCGCAGATCTTTCCTTGCACAGATATAGAAAAAGCCTCAAGTGCTTCAGCTAACTTTAAACCCCCGCGTGAAACATATTTTGGCCGCTGCAGCACTTCGATTTTTGCATTCATTGCCACCTGGGTCGAGGACTTGTGTACCATTTCGCCATCCACCCGTACCTCGCCAGCCATCACCAACCGCTGGGCATAATTGCGGCTCTCAGCAAGGCCTCGGTCCACCAATAGCAGGTCAATCCGTTGTTTCTTCACAGGGTGATTACTCTTCTGATGCAATCAGTTGTATGCCCATCTGGTGTAACGTGGCAATGACCAGGTCCACCTGTTCCAGTGAATCCTCTGGTTTCGGAATTACTTTGAGAAAGTCCTCAAATGTCAAATAACCTTTTTCTCGACCGAGTTTCACCAACCGTGCCACCGGTGATGAAAATTTTCTTTGAGTTAGATCATTTCCTTGATCTGATGTATTGACCATCGCTGCCTTTTATGCCATATTTTTCTTTAAGCATAGTATCCTTCCCGAAAAACTTCAAGCAGAACATTCGTGTTCGTAAAAAGGTAGGTCAATGACTCAGACAAAATACTTCTAAGGCACAATCTATATCAGCTCATATTCAATCAGTAAAGCTTTATGGCACTATTAGCCAGTTGAATTATGATAATATTATCTCATGTTCAAACAATTCCGGCTGATCATCAAGACATTACGTCCCAAGCAGTGGGCGAAAAATATTTTCATCTTTGCTGCCCTAGTCTTTGACCGCAAATTGGCATCACGCCAGCCACTCTTAATCACCATGGCAGCTTTTGCTCTCTTCTGCCTGGCATCCAGTATCGTTTATATCATCAACGATCTGGCGGACATTGAATCTGACCGGCAGCATCCAGTTAAACGCAACCGCCCGCTGGCTTCTGGAGCCCTTTCGAAACAGCTGGCCTTGGTCATCGCAATCATCTTAGGACTGCTTGTCTTCCCCACCGCCTTTATCCTAGATACCAGCTTTGGCTTGATTATCAGTTTGTATTTCATCATCATGCTTGCGTATTCATTATGGCTTAAACATTTGCCGCTAATCGATGTGATGATCATTGCAGCCGGTTTTGTACTTAGGGTAACCGCCGGTGTCGTCATCATTGAAACAGAACGATTCTCACCCTGGCTGTTTGTGGCAACAACCTTCCTGGCACTCTTCATCGGTTTAGGAAAACGCAGGGCAGAAGTTGAATTACTTGCATCAGGTGCAAAAAACCACCGTCGGGTATTGGATGGGTATTCCCTCGAGCTGCTCGATCAAATGCTGACGATTGTTCTGAGCACCACCTTGATGACCTACTGTTTGTACACTTTTTCTGCCGAGGTCACATCTGGCAATTACAGTATGATGCTGACCATCCCATTTGTGCTTTATGCCCTTTTCCGTTATCTTTTTCTCATTCGTGTAAAGAAAATTGGCGGTGCCCCCGAAGAAATCGTATTGACAGACCGGCCGATGCAAGCCGCCATCCTGTTATGGGGGCTGACTGCTATTTTCATCCTGTATTTCTTATAAAATTGAGGTCTCATGGCGATGATTTTTTCGAAAGCGCCAGGTAAGATCATTCTCTTTGGCGAACATGCTGTGGTCTATGGTCAGCCAGCAATTGCTATACCGGTCACACGGGTCAATGCGACTGCCAGGGTTATCCCCAATTTTCAGGCCAAACCAGGCTTTATCAAAATTGAAGCACCGGATATTGATTTGGATTCAGATCTATCAACAATGGACCCTGACCATCCACTGGCTGCGGCTGTAATAAAAACACTTGAGGTACTTAACTTCGTCCAAATCCCCGCCTTTACCCTGCAAATTAGTTCCACCATTCCTATCGCAGCCGGGATGGGTTCCAGCGCTGCAATTTCAGTGGCTGTCATCCGGGCTGTCTCAAATTTCTTAGGCAAGGCATTGCCAGATGCTAAGGTATCATCCCTCGCATATGAAATTGAAAAAATCCAGCATGGCGCTCCATCTGGAATTGATAATCATGTCATCGCCTATAAATTACCGGTGTTTTTTATCAAAGGTCAACCGGTTGAATTCCTGTCAATCTCTCACTCAACCCAGTGGGTCATCGCTGATTCTGGAGAGAGCACACCTACCCGTGACACAGTCCAGGCGGTATGTGCCTTGTACACAGAAAAATCTGAATATTACAATGCCATTTTTCAATCAATTGGCGCACTCGTCCACCAAGCAAAACATGCCCTGATGTCAGGACATCTCAACGAATTAGGCAGCTTACTTAACCAGAACCAGGCATTATTAGCCAGACTCACGGTCAGCAGTCCAAGACTTGACGCATTAGTCGAGGCAGCGTGCAATGCTGGTGCTTTAGGTGCAAAACTTTCGGGCAGCGGTCGTGGCGGCAATATAATTTCCTTAGTGCAGCCCAGCCAGGCAAACAACGTGACGGCCGCCCTCGAAAAGGCAGGTGCTGTTCGCATCATCACCACCCAGCTTTCAAAAACAGAAGAGAGAAAATGACTCAACCATCATTAACATTTCTAAAATTGGGCGGTTCACTGATTACAGATAAACAACAGGCATTAACAGCCCAATCCGCCACTATCCTCCGGCTTGCCAAAGAAATCCGCTCATCAATTAATGAACAACCTGATCTTCATTTGTTAATCGGGCATGGTTCAGGGTCATTCGGGCATGGGGTGGCTGTTCAATATCAAACCCAGGCAGGTGAAAAAGGGCCGGGGTATTGGCAGGGCTTTGCAGCGGTTTGGGCTGCTGCCCGTGAACTCAACCAAATTGTGATTCAACACCTATCTTCACAAAATCTGCCGGTGATAGCCTTTCCGCCAAGCGCAGGAATTGTTGCCAGTGACAAAATTCTCGAAACCTGGGATGTATTACCCATCAAGTTGGCGATTGAACATCAATTAATTCCCATCGTCCAGGGTGATGTGGTTTTCGACATAAAAATCGGTGGTACGATCTTTTCAACGGAACAGGTCTTTCAACATCTATGCAAAATGTTACAGCCTAACCGGATCCTGATTGCAGGGCTTGAACATGGTGTTTATTTGGACCCGAAAAAACCACAGGAGGTGATTCCCCGTATCACACCCAGAAATTTTTGTTCAATTGTCCCTGCCATATCAGGTGCCGGTACAGCGGACGTCACCGGCGGTATGTTATCCAAAGTCCAGTTGATGCTCGAGCTGATCAAAAACCACCCGGCACTGGAAGTGCAAATTTTTTCTGGCGTGACGCCAGGAAACGTCCATAAGGTCTTATCAGGTGAAAAATTAGGTACTTTGATCACTGCGGTTGATTGATCGCACCAATCCGTACCATTCATGACTTCATTAGTAATCCGGTATAATCTACGTTCGATATAATGATGGAGACAAAAAATGATATTCACTCGGCAGCAGCTCGAGGAACTTGAAGACCAGTTTCTGGCACCCTATGCCATTCGCAGTAAGGACAGTAAAGGCCGCCAGCACCAGGAAGATGAACCGGATTACCGAACAGTCTTCCAAAGGGACCGAGACCGAATCCTACATACGACCGCCTTCCGCCGCCTAGAATATAAAACCCAGGTATTTATCAACTATGAGGGTGATTATTATCGTACCCGCTTGACACACACCCTTGAGGTCGCACAAATTGGCCGCAGTGTGGCGCGTGCCCTGGGTGCCAATGAAGACCTGGTCGAAACAATTTGTCTGGCACATGATCTTGGGCATCCACCCTTTGGTCATTCAGGGGAACGACAGTTATCACGCCTGATGATGGACCATGGCGGCTTTGATCACAATCGCCATTCCTTTCGAATCGTCACAGAGATCGAAAATCGCTATCCCGAATTTCCCGGGTTGAACCTGACCTGGGAAGTTCTTGAGGGTATTGTCAAACATGAAACAGAATATGATATTGCCGATGCAAAGGATTTTGACCCAAAATTGCGCGGCCATCTGGAAGCACAAATCACTAATGCTGCTGATGAGCTGGCTTACACAGCACATGACCTGGATGATGGCCTGCGATCAGGTATGATCACCCCAGACCAACTGTCAGGGATATCTCTCTGGGAAGTCATTAACGAGAGTATTGGAAGACGACGTACAGATCAACTGGATGAATTAACGAGGCACCGTTTAATCCGGCGCTTGATCGGCATTGAGGTGACAGATCTGATCCAATCCATAGACCGTATGATTCGCCGAAGTGGTATTCGAACAGTCGAAGAACTGCAGAAACTGCCATATAATATGGTCGGGTTCAGTGAAGACATGCACCGCCGAAATCGTGAATTAAAAGATTTTCTCTACAAACACCTTTATAATCATTATAGGGTTGTAAGGATGGCTGTTAAAGCAGAAAGAATCATCGAAAGTCTGTTTAATGCCTTCATCCAAGAGCCCACCATCCTGCCTGACCAATACCAAGAAAGCATTGATATAATTGGGTTAGAAGCTACAGCCTGCGACTATATTGCGGGGATGACGGATCGATTCGCTATAGATGAGTATCAAAAAATATTTGACCCGATAGTCCTCCCGTAATTTCTTAATTCTACAACCACATTGAGGTAACCAATGCCAAAAAAACAATACATAACGCCTGAGGGCAAAGAAAAACTTGAAAAGGAACTTAATAAATTAAAAACTGTTGGACGCAAAGAACTGGCTGAGCGATTAAAACAGGCTATTTCCATGGGTGATCTTTCAGAAAACGCTGATTATCACAAAGCTAAAGAAGACCAGGGCTTTTTAGAAGGGCGCATTCAGGAGATAGAAGCTACGCTCTATAATGCTGTGGTAATCGAATCCCGCAGTGAATACAATGAGGTTTCAGTTGGTGCCAGTGTAACGGTCAAAGAAGCCAACTATCCCCCAGAAACCTATCAGTTGGTGGGCAGGGAAGAAGCCAGCCCCCAGGAAGGCAGGATATCCAATGAGTCCCCTATCGGAAAAGCGCTGTTAGGGCATAAAGTTGGTGATTTCATAACAGCGAAACTACCCAATGGTGAAATGATTGAATTGGAAATTTTAGCTGTAGAATAATTAGTTCCAATTAAAAATATTACCTCCCAAAATTGATTGGGAGGCTTTTTTTTATTGGCTAGATTCAAGTATCAAGTGCAACAGTGATTTTTTAAGAATACCACAGGTAGA
>CAZCBW010000020.1:0-45843 GCA_964497065.1 uncultured Candidatus Brevefilum sp.
ATTGAATCACAATTTGCGATTTTGGTCAATTAATGACTTGTTTTTCAACACTCTCCTCATTTGACCTTTACGAAACAAAATACTTAGTGTAAAATCGCATCCTGAATGTTTCTGTATGAAATTAGGTAGGAGGAAAAATGCCTCGAATCCATTGCCATTATCTCGATTGCCTCTTCTTAGATGGTAAATATTGTAGCGCGGCTGCAATTGAGTTAGATCCTGACTTAGGGTGCAAAACTTACCAACCCAGTGATGATGTTGATATCGAAGATTGGGATGAACAAGAAGATATTGATGAATGGGACGATATCGATGATGATGAGGAAGAAGACCTTTGGGTAGATGATGAGGATGATCTAATCGATTTAGAAGTTGATGATGACGATGAAGATTTTTAAACAAGAGATATTTTAATAAAAAATCCCCAAAAAATATTTTCTGAAGAAGGTTACTAATTATTAAATTACCTTTTACTTGAGAGGCTGATGAAGCCTCTCAAAAAATTTAACAAGGCCAATTCCTAATTAACGAAGATACTGTTGAGTATAATAAATGATAATCAAGTAAATTAATTCATAACTGTGTATGTTGTCTCAAGGTTGTAAGAGGAGGAACCATGACCGAAAAGGAAAGACTTTCATATAAATCCATTAATATTTATATTGATCGAGAATATCTTGAATCTGTAATTCAATTTGTTTTATCAAATAAACAGCACCTTTCCAAAGATGAACAGATCAGCTTTACAAAATCATTCAATCAGTATGTAAATGTTTTGGGATTTCGCAATCCCAGCAGGGCCCCTCAACCATTGCAAATTAATGCATATGCTACAGCCTTCGAGGGCAAAGATGAAGTTGTGCCATTCACCCTGTCTACATGGGCAAAACTTAAACCAGGGCTAGCAGGTAATGTTGTCGCATGGCTCGAATCGGAAGGTTGGAAAGATTTAGAACTTGTTAGAGAGTATCAGGAAGATGGTGGATTCCTGTCTGAATGGCCGAAAAAGCTAAAGTTTGATAAATTGGTCAAAGATTTCAACAAGGCATACCAGGATGGTGACCACGATCACAACGATATCATATTGATGGTGTTGTGGGTGTCAGGAAAGTTACCTGAAGATTCTTCTATTGAGGAATAAAATTAGTACAAGTATTACAGTTATAGAGCAAAAAAGGACAAACCCATGATTGAAAAAGATATTGGCTCAACCACGGTTTCACTTGAGGTATTACATAAAATCGCCAGGCTAACTACGCTCAGTGTTCAGGGAGTCAGCCGAATGGCATATACCAAAGATAGTCTGGAGAAAATCCTCAGAAAAGAAGATTTTCAAGGCGTCAGAGTAAAAATCGACCAAGATCGAGTTTTTGTGGATATCTATGTAGTTTTAATGAGTGACAGAAATGTCCGGGATATTTCACGAGAAATTCAATCACGCGTATCCCGTGCAATTTCTGAGATGGTCGGTATGGAGGTTGGCGGTGTTAATATTCACATCATGGATATTGATTTCAAATCATAACAACCAGCCATGAGTAAATTAAAATGAAATCACGCACTAGAGCTCGCAGTATTGCATTACAGGTGTTATACGAGGTTGATCTCAGCAAACACCAGCCTGGTGTTGTATTAGCAAACCGATTTGCTCACCTAAAAATGGACTCAGCTTTAAAAACTTTCATTAGTGAAATTGTGTCAGGCGTTGTTGCACATAAACAAACACTGGATGAATTTATCGCAGATTTTGCTCCAGACTGGCCGCTTGACCAGGTCGCAATTATTGACAGAAACTTATTAAGAATTGCTCTATGGGAAATTGCGGCTTACCAAAAAACACCTGAAAAAGTTGTGATCAATGAAGCTGTTGAATTAGCAAAATATTATGGCTCTGAAGGTTCCTCCAGGTTTATCAATGGTGTTTTAGGTGGTTTACTCAAACATATGAGGGAAATAAAATTAGATTTAGAAATTGGTCAAGACGATTCTGATATTTGATAAGTACACTTACAATAGATATCCTACGATTGACCTATCAATAAACCAAACAAAGGTATAATCACCAGTAAACAATACAATTTAATATTCAATGGAATCAAAACACACCAATACCAGAAAAGGCGGTTTATTCCTTATGCACCAAGCACTCACCCAATGGCTTGAAGCAATCGGAGTCGTCCATCAATCTGTTGTTTTTCACAACCCAAATCGATCAGTATTGATCACAGAATCAATTCATAATAAAGAAGGTATGCTCACAGACAGCGGTACCTTGGGTGTTGTAACAACACCCTATACTGGTCGTTCACCTTATGATAAATATATTGTTGATTATGGAAATAATTCTAAAATGTGGTGGGGGGATGTAAATCAACGCATATCCCCTGAAAATTTCAATCATTTAATAAACAGAATAACAGCTTATTTTAATAATCGAAAATTTTATGTCATCGACTGTTTCATTGGCGCTGACATCAATTATCGCCAATCAATTCGTGTCGTCACTGAATATGCATGGCAGGCACTCGTGTGTCAAAACCTCTTCATTTATAACGACACAATTATCAAAGACGACCCAGATATCGTTATTTTTGTAGCACCTGAGTTTCGCACCCAACCTTTAGTTGATCACGTGAATTCAAATACCGCAATTTGCTTGGATCTTCAGAACAAGATGATCCTGATTGCTGGCACAAAGTATGCAGGAGAGATTAAAAAATCTGCCTTCACAATTATGAATGGGATTTTGCCAGAGGTAGATGTTTTACCAATGCATTGTTCGGCAAATGTAGGTGAAAAAGGAGATGTAGCATTATTTTTCGGTCTGTCCGGAACAGGTAAAACAACGCTTTCCTCAACCTCACGGCGACAATTGATCGGTGATGATGAACACGGCTGGAGTGATCAGGGTATCTTTAATTTTGAAGGAGGATGCTATGCTAAGACTATCCGACTGGATCCCAAATTAGAACCGGTTACTTGGAAGGCAACCAACCAGTACGGCAGCGTTTTAGAAAATGTCGTCATAGATCCAGATACTCGAATACCAGATTATGACGACTCCAAAAATACAGAAAATACTCGTACTGTTTACCCACTTGCATATATAAAAAATGCTTCTCATACGGGTTTAGCGGGTCATCCAACAAACATAATATTTTTAACGGCTGATGCTTTTGGCGTTATGCCGCCAATTGCAAAATTAGATCCAGAACAAGCTCAATATTATTTTCTATCAGGATATACTTCAAAAATTGCAGGGACAGAAAGAGGTTTGGGACAAAAACCAATTGCGACCTTTTCAACATGTTTTGCGGAACCTTTTTTATTATTTTTCCCCGAGATATATGCCAGGTTATTGCAGAGAAAAATTACCGAACACAAATGTAATATCTGGTTGCTAAACACAGGTTGGACGGGGGGCGATTTCAAATCTGGATACCGCATGCCGCTCAAATCAACACGAAAGATGGTAGACTTTATTCTTGCCGAAGATCATCGAGATATAAATTTTCATAAAGATTCAGTATTTGAACTATCGGTGCCAGATAAAATTTCTGGCATACAAAATGACCTGCTATATCCAATAAAGACATGGCAGGATTCGAAAGAATTTCAACGCACCGCAGAAAATCTCAAAGCTGATTTTGATGAGAATTTTGAAAATTTTTCATCACTTTTACTAAATGCCTATTCATAATGAATAAGAAAATTAGTCAAAATAATAACACGTTACAACAGTAAATTTTTATTTTTTTTTGATTTTTGAATACCCTCAAATTCTTTAACATTGTACATATCAACCCTGAATCTTAATGCAATCATTGGTCACCACGACTATGATAAACTTGGATTGTGCAAATTATGTGGCCGATCTAAATCATTAATAAAATTGAGGTATCTTCTCAGCTTATTAGGAAAAAGGGGGTGTTGTGTGACGGCTGTGCCGCCACACAACACCCCCGACCTTTCAATTGCATGGCAGCCTGAACAGTTAATAATTGAGTTTATGTAACCACAGGATAAAGGCCACAAATAAACTATACAGGAGATCTGATGGACAAATTTATCATTAACGGTCAAATACCCCTAAAAGGCGAGCTCATACCTTCAGGCAACAAAAATGCTGCATTACCTATGCTGGCTGCCTGTTTACTCACGCCAGAACCAGTCATTTTACACAACGTCCCTAAAATTCTTGATGTGCAGTCAATGGTATGTTTATTAGAAAGTTTAAACGTAAAAATTGAGTGGATCAATGATTCCAGTGTTCGCATTGATGCTAGTGACGTTATGACTTCTGACCTAGGACCAGAACTTTGCAAGCAAATTCGTGCATCGATCCTTTTAGCCGGCCCAATTCTTGGTCGAGTTGGTGAATTGAAACTGCCCCCACCCGGTGGGGATGTCATCGGTCGTAGGAGGGTTGATACACACATACTGGCATTTTCAAATCTCGGAGTGAAAACAACTTATGAGGATAATTTATTCCATTTCAAATCTTCTGGTCTAAGTGGTGCTGATATTCTTCTGGACGAAGCATCTGTCACTGCAACTGAAAATGCCATTATGGCATCCGTTTTGGCTGAGGGTGTAACTCAATTACGAAATGCTGCCAGTGAACCGCACATCCAGGACTTATGCCATTTCTTAAATCAACTTGGTGCAAAAATTTCCAACATCGGGTCAAATAACCTCACCATCACAGGTGTAAAAAAATTAAATGGTGGGGAATTTACGATCGGGCCTGATTATTTGGAAGTTGTTAGTTATATTGGTGCTGCCGTAATTACAGGCGGATCTATCAGGATCAAGAGCGCCGGTGTAAAACATTTGGATATGATCCATTTGGTGATGAATCGTTTAGGGGTTACCTGGCAAACTGAAGGTGATGATGTTATTGTACCAGGTAACCAGATTTTAGAAATTGAACCCGATCTCGGCAATGCCATCCCGGAAATTTCCGTGATGCCCTGGCCGTCGTTTCCGACTGATTTAATGAGCATTGCAATTGTCATTGCCACTCAATCAAAAGGAAGTATCCTTTTTCATGATTGGATGTACCCTTCTAGAATGTTTTTCACAGATAAACTCGTCGGGATGGGCGCTCAAATCGTCCTGTGTGATCCTCATCGTTGTATCGTGCAAGGTCCAACCCAATTAAATAGTGAAAATCTGGAAAGCCCAGATATACGAGCTGGCATGGCATTGGTTCTGGCTGCTTTGTCTGCAAAAGGAAAAAGTATTATTCGCAATGTTAGCCAAATTGACCGCGGCTATCAGGATGTTCACCTTAAACTACAAAAACTTGGCGCTGACATTGAACGTATAAAGTCGTAATTTAAATAGAAAAGGCGCTCGCATAAGCGCCTTTAAATGCTATTTGAGAAATAATTTAGTTACTGTGTTCGTTTGCTACCTCAAGAAATTGGTCAACAACATCTCTAATCATGGGTTCGGGTAAGGCACCTACCTGCCTATTGACGACTTTTCCGTCATATACCAGCAGCATTGTTGGGATGCCTTGAACACCAAATTTTGTCGCCCACTCCGGGTTTTCATCGGTGTTTACCTTTGCTATGATCAATTTTCCTGCGTACTCTTGAGCAATTTTATCTAATGTAGGTGCGACCATTTTACAGGGACCACACCAAGGTGCCCAAAAATCAACTACAACTGGTAATGAAGATTCCATTACGCTTTTCTCAAAAGCTGCATCAGTTACATTGATTGGTTCTGTGATCATTTGTTTTCTCCTCGTCATATTTAATAATTGCAGTATAACATAAGTATCAATCCATTTTATTAACAATCCATATATAATTATTATAATTTATATTATACTTATCTACAATAATCCTCACTATTAATTAACTTAATATGTAAATGCTCAGTTTGCCTTGCAAAAAAAGAGTCAGATGTATTGTTACCTTAATATTTTACTAAGATTTTCGCCAATAGAGGTGGTCCCATTAGCAACAACCCGATGATTATAGCAGATGCTGCAGCTATTAAGACACCTGCAGCACCGACATCCTTACCAACTTTGGCCAAAGGATGCAAGTCAGGACTTGCTAAATCCACCACAATCTCTAAAGCTGTATTCAGAAATTCTGAAGTCCAAACCATGGCAATTGTAATGGTCAACACTGCCCAATCTCGTAACGGCAAATTAAGCCAAATTGCAACAAGGACAACCACAACAGTAGCTATGGCATGGAGCCAAGCATTTTGTTGAGTGCGAACAACATGCCACCAACCGATGAAAGCATTTCGAATACTCTTCAATCTTGTTTTGAAAAAATTGAGAAACATTTAATTATTCCTTATGATAAAAGCTTGATTCAAGGTCTGATAATGCCATTATTGATAGGCTTTAAGCCCCATAAAAATATATTCGCAGTTGCAAGATGTGTGACGCTTTGATTATACCCATGATCAAAATTTATCTATCCAAATTTTAATTTGTCGCATTGGATATCTAAGGTATAATTTTCTTCCGCAGATACGTTATAATTCTAATTAAATAAATATTATTTTGAGGCAGGTAAATGGTTTTTGTTGACATCAATTTAGATAAATCATATTGGGAAACTTTAGAGATTAGTTCCACTGACATTGAATTTTTGTATTCATTCTTGTTGGATAAAGAGACGCCATTAACTTCACATAAACTTGCTGCAGCATTGATCAAGGAGAGGATCAAAACCGAATCCGAATATCTTAAAAAGAAGCAGCAGAAAAACGGCGATATTTATCTTCCCAATTTAGCGTTTAAACCAGGCGATAAAGTTCAGTTTCCTGCTTTGAACTGGATCAGTGGCGATGTGACAGAATCCAGAACTGGTATCAATCCAGAGCTTCCAGATTTTGAAGTAATCACCGTTGCTTTAGAAAACGGTAAGTCGCGTCAATTTGCAGCAAAACTTGAGGACCACCCGCTAAACTTTGTTTCAACACAATCTGATTCTGACGATGGAAATATAGAAGAATCAATCATCGAGGAATTTGGTGATGAGATAACCCATGAACTGGAAGCAAAACTGGAAGAAAACCAAGATTTAGTGCGAATTGGTGAGGAATGGTTTCCTAAATCATTAATGATTGATTTCAATGTTGGTCACTTAAATTTAGCTGAAGCAGTATTAGACATGCACGAAGGCGGTCCTTTACCAGCGGATGAGTTATTAAAACAAATTGATATTGAGACCGATGACCCTAAAAAATTAGTTGGTTTTTCCTTAAATTATGCCTTACATGAAGATAAGCGGTTTGATGAAGTTGGCATCAGCGGTAAAGTTCAATGGTTTTTAAACCGCCTTGAACCAGAATATGTCCGTGAACGTCCTCTTGAACTAACCTTCACTTCCGATAATTTTGACCGCTCTTTATTAACTGAAGATATGTTAAAATCTGAGCAGTTAATTGATGACGAATTGGTTGAGTTTAACCCTGATTATCAACGAAAAGTATCGCCGAAAGACACATCCATTACATTAAATTATCCCCATTGGCGTTTAGGCAGCCTTCCATTAACTGCATATTCACGTCAATTCTTCCCGACAGCTATAGAATCTCCCCGAGTTAAATTTAAGATTATTGATTTAAAGGGTAACGAGATTTCAGCATGGGTCGTTAGACCTTACAACTATATTTATGGTTTGCGTGAATGGTATGAAGAATTAGAATTAATGCCGGGCAGCATTTTAATAATTAAACCCGGCAAAGAACCAGGTGAAGTCATCATACATCCTGAGAAAAAACGCTCTAATCGTGAATGGATCAAAACCTTATTAATTGGTGCTGATGGCGGCGTTGTATTTGCCTCGCTCAAACAAACAATCACAGCAGATTACAACGAGCGAATGGCAATTATGGTTCCTGCCACCGATGCATTAGACACATTATGGAAAAAACGCGCAGATAACCCAAGACCGATTAAAAATGTGGTTGTTGATACGATGAAAGAACTGGCAAAATTGAACCCCCAGGGGCATGTGCATGGTGCTGAATTATATGCTGCCCTTAATTGTATTAAACGCTGTCCTCCTGGTTTGATTTATCACACGCTTGCGTCGAACCCAGAATTTGATGCTGTGGGGGATCTTTATTTCCGCCTGAGCAGTAATTCTTAAAAAAGAGGTCAATATGGATTCTAAACGCAGAAGCCTGATCAAACCCAAACTTAACTCACCTTTTAAAATTGATTTTGATTGGTGGAAGAGCCATGATAGAGACTGGCGAGTTTTTCTTCGCAGTTTTTTATGTGAAGAACACCAGGCACTATTTGAAAATCTTGACAGTGATGAAGTAATTGATTGGGTAGACCCTAAAACTGCCGAAGTAACCCAGGTTGACGGGTTACAACATGTGCTGATTTCCCATTGTGCAAAGCAGGAAGGTTTTTTGAACAACCGCATGGCACTGGTAGACTCAGTGTTCAGAATATTTTTATCCAATGGAAATAAAGCTCTTTCATCAGAAGAGCTTGGGGAGATTCTCAATCGTCCGGCATCTACCATCCTACGGACCTTATCTGGAGTCAGAGTTTATAAAGGCATCCGGCCTGTATCCGAAGATTGAACATGTTATAATTGCTAAAATAAAATGCCCCTGTAGCTCAATTGGACAGAGCACTGGACTTCTAATCCAACGGTTACAGGTTCGAGTCCTGTCAGGGGTGCTATTAATAAAATCAGCCCAGCTATATCATTACAATTAAAGTGGTTTTCTTGAATATCATAAGTGCTTTACATTTTTTGATAAACCTCTAAAAACACCTGATTTTGAATAATGATGCAAAATATTATATAATCGCCTTTGATGAACACAATTCACGATGCAGATTCTCGTTATTTGATTAGTGAAGAGAGGATTAACGGATGAAATTAATAATTCGATGGGTCATCATTGGAGTCTCCTTGTATGTGGCAGCTTGGATCGTTCCAGGCATCACTGTAGAGGGCGATGCATGGATTGCCTTTTCTGTAATGGCAATTATTTTAAGTCTGGTTAATGCAGTTATCCGGCCGATTTTAAAGTTTTTATCCTGTGGATTCATCATCATCACCTTAGGTTTATTCGTGTTGGTCATTAATGCAGGCACGTTCATGCTTGCATCAGAAATTGCCCAAAGCTGGTTCAACGTCGGTTTTTACGTAGATGGTTTTATACCTGCATTACTGGGCTCTATCATTGTCAGTATCGTTTCTGTGGTTCTATCACAGGTATTGATAGATGAAGATAAAAAACGAAATTAGCGGCTAGAATTATGTTGCCTAATCGATCCTTTATTTTACTAAAAACGTAACAGCTCAGGTTGCACGGAAACTGAAAGGCCGGGGGTGTTATGTGGCGGCGAAGCCGCCACATAACACCCCCGATTTCTCCATAAGCTGAGTAGTAACCTAATAACATTATCAAAACTCGACTTGAAGTTATTTCAATAGTCGAGTATACTTTGTCGCTGTTCTGGCAAAATGCCAGTTTATTAAGAAGCCAAATTAAAATCAGGTTTCTTTCCGCTGCTTAGCTATTTTCAATAGTCAAAAGCAGCAGACCCGAGGAAAGGAGATCCAAATGCGACAGTATGAATTAATTCTGATCGTCCAGCCAGATTTGGACGAAGAAGCCACCAGTAGTGTTATTGACCGTGTTAACACTTTCATTACAGATAATGGTGGTGAGGTCCTCAAAAAAGACCTCTGGGGATTACGACGTCTTGCTTATGAAATCAATGATTTCAGGGAAGGTTATTATGTGTACATGGAAGTACAATTTGACCCTTCATTTGGCAATGAATTAAAACAAAATTTGCGTTATGTCGAACCCATTATTCGCCACATGTTGACCAAGAAAGAAGACTGAGAGGCGATTTACCCAGATTTTTTTTATAGAAGATAAACTTCATAAATGATGTGAAAGAAAATAGGAGTAATTAATGAGTGATTATCGTTCAAACCGGTACAGTACTCGCGTTCGAGTTTGTCAATTTTGCAGCAATAAAGATCTGCAGATAGATTATAAAAACGCTGATTTGCTCAATCGTTTAGTTGATGAGACTGGCAAAATTCGGCCTCGTCGGCAAACTGGGACATGCGCCAAACACCAACGTGCTGTAGCTAAGGCTGTAAAAAATGCACGCCATATTGCTTTACTGCCCTTTGTTAGCGACTAAACCCAGTATCAACAACCAGTTAGGCAGGTCATAAAATTAATGGCAAAGAAACCAAAATCACAAAATATCAAAACTAAGAAACCCTTGGCACGAACCCACCGTGAAGCCCAACAAATCCGACTGATCGTCATCGTATCGGTTGTTGTTGGTATCATCATTCTTGGCCTGGTTGGATATGGGGCAATTGACCAGCTGGTTGTTCGTCCGCGTAAACCTGTCGCTGAAGTTGGTGATACTGTCATCAGGGTAAGTGAGTACCAATCCTACGTCCAATATACGCGTGCTCAATTGCTGAATCAGACATTTCAATACTATACTTTTTACCAGCAGTTTGGTGAATTTGGTGCAAGCTTCCTGCAAACAGCACAATCTTTGGCATCACAACTGGCTCAACCTGAAACGCTTGCCAGAAGTGTCCTGGATGAAATGATCGACAACCAGGTCATAAAAGATGAAGCAGAAAAAATGGGTATCACTGCAAGCGATGCAGAAGTTGATGAAGCCATCCAAACAGCGTTTGGGTTCTTCCCTGATGGTACGCCTACCCCAACTATGACTGTAACAGTGCAGCCCACACCAACCTTATCAGAAACACAACTTGCATTCGTGACACCGACCAGCACACCTACACAAATTGAATCTGACGATACTGAAGTTGAAGTCACGCCGAATCAGTCAGAACAAGATGAAGATAATGAAGTGTCAGCTGATACAGATGAAACCTCAGAAGATCCGGAAGATGCTCAAACGGACGATACTGCCAGCGCCGAATTAGAAACAATCGACGATCTTGATACTGAAACGATCCTTCCAACCGAAACACTTACACCAACACCTTACACTACCCAGGCATTTGGTGAAAATATTGCAGAATTTAACCGAGGGTATTCTGCCTATAATTTTGGAATATCAAATTTGCGTGAGATTTTTAGAGTTCAAATTTTACGTGAGAAGATGACAGAAATTATCACTGCGGATTTAGCCCCCCTTCGGGATGAAATATGGGCTAGACACATCTTGGTAGAAACTGAAGAAACAGCTAGCGAGGTGCTGGAACGGTTAGAACAAAATGAAGATTTTGCCAAATTGGCAGCAGAGTATTCAACAGATGAATCCAATCGTGAACGTGGTGGGGATTTGGGATGGTTCAACGATACAACAATGGTTGCACCCTTCAGTGAAGCCGCATTTAACCTGAATGTTGGTGACATTAGTGACCCCATCGAAACCGGTTTTGGATTTCATATCATTCAAGTCCTTGGTAAACGTGAAGCTCAAATCATGCCGAATGAATTTGAGCAGATAAAATCAATTGAGTTTAATACCTGGCTCAGTGAGCAGCGCAACCTTCGGGATGATATTATCATTTATGATGAATGGGAAAGAAATGTACCACGTACACCGGAACTACCGCAGCAATTGATGGTGGAGCTTTTCCAGCAGCAGCAAAACATCATGCCGCAGATCATTCCATAGAAGATATTCTACCCAAAAACGATAGAGGCTGCTTGAGTGATTATCTAGCAGCCTCTTTTTTGTCACAACATTAAACTGAAATTTAAATTCTGCTTAGATGAGTGAATTAACCTTATTCAAGATAAACATCATCGACTTCCTCAAACTTAAGACTGATCATCTGGCTGGTCGAATCTCTCCCCATTGTTACACCATAAATCACATCTGCAGCCTGAACGGTGTTCCTATTATGGGTAATGATCACAAACTGGGTCTTTTTTGCTAGCTCTTTGAGCAATTCAATAAACCTGCCGACATTTGATTCGTCCAGCATAGCATCTACCTCATCGAGAATACAAAACGGTGTCGGTGAGACTTTTAATAAAGCAAAAATCAAGGCAACTGCTGTCAGACTGCGTTCACCACCAGATAATAATGCCAACCCCTGTTCCCTACGACCCGGAAGCCGAGCTTCGATGTCCACCCCCCCTTCAACAGGATTATCCTCATCGGAAAAAACCAGCTTTGCTTCACCACCATTAAACAATTTTGTAAAATAGTTTGTAAATTCCTGGTTTACAGCTTTGAATGTCTTTATAAAATCCTGTTCCATTAATTCATCAAGAGTTGCAATAACAGCTCTTAAGTCTTTGCTGGCTTTTTCAAGATCTTCAATTTGCTCTGATAAATATTTAAACCGCTCCTTAACCTCAAGGTATTCTTTTTGAGCTTCAGGATTGATCGCGCCCATATGTCTGATTTTTCCTTTAAGGCGTTTGACCGCTTCCTCAAGATTTTCATCAATTGATTGGATTTTTGGCAAATGCTGAACCAATTTTTCATCAAATGGCAGCGGAGTTAGTCCCGAAATATTTTGCTCATAGTCCAAAGATACCAAACCAAAATCGTCTTCAATACGTTCACGCAAATTATCCAGTTGATCATTCCTGCGACTCAATTCAAGCTGGAGCTGTGTAAATTGACGTTCGGCAATTACTACTTTTTGATGAACCTGATCAGAAAGCTTTTGTATTTCAATGACTGACTTATCAAGGTCTGCGTTAGTTGTCGAAAGCGGTTGTATATTTTCTTCTTTTAATGAATCAATAGATTTAGAAACAATCTCCATTTGCTGGTTTAGAGCTATTCGTTCACCTTCAATTTCCCTCAAGCTTTCACTAACGCCTGAAAATCGGCTCTGATAAACCACCAACCGTTTTTGTGCTTCCTCTAAATAATTAATTTGATCTTGATGTCTTTGCTTTAATGACTGCAATGCATTTTGCGCCACAATAGCGTTCGTCTGCCAGTGATTCACTTCTTGCTGAAGGACATAAACTGAAATTTGTTTAATTTCTTGAGAAATTTGGTGTTCATCATTTATTGCTTTTTCAATGAAATCTTCCAATTCTTGCAAACGATGATCATAAGATGCAGCTAAAGTCTTGCACTGATCAAATTTTTCTTCAATGTCGGCCAAATGTTTTTTATGCCAGGTAATCTGTTCTCCAATTCTATTTATAATTTCCTGATTTTGACCAATTTTTTCCTTGATTTTACGGTAATCTTCATCAACAGCTTGTAATTCAGCTGTTAACTTTTCATCTTCAATTTGGTGGTTTGTGAGGTTGCTATTAATCACCTGTTTTTTTTCTTCACCAGCCTGTAATTTTTTCTTCACCTGTTTCAATTCCGCTTGCATTTCACTTTGCTTACGGGTTCGTCCAATTCTTTTTGTTGCGGCGCTCTGACCAGAAAGGAAGACACCATTTGCCTGCATCACAAGGCCATTCAGAGTAACAATTTTTTCAACGCCATTGAATTTTGGAAAAATAGATTGTGCTGTTTTACGATCTTTTACAATCAGAATGTCAGAAAATAACTGGTGTATGAGGTCTTGATAAGATTCATCGACTTCAACAAGATCACTGAGAAAACCAAATATTCCTTTACCTGGGTCTATTGAATAATTTTTAGATTTTGAAGGATTGGCTTTGATTGAAACCAATGCGACTCGATCATGGTCTCTAGATTCTAGGTACTCAACAACCACATCTTCTTTTCCAATTGGTACAACCAGCAAATCAGCCAGCTCCCCAAGCGCAGAGGAAACAGCACGCTCATATTTTTCATCAACCAGGATATGTTTAGAAAGCGGTTCAATATGTTCAGGCAGCCTTCCTTTGCGAGAAGCCTCAACCACTGTTTTTGATCCCTCTGAGTAACCGCTTAATGCTGATTCTGCCTGCTGCAATACATCCAATTGGGCTGACAGCTTTGCTTGTTCAGTTTCTAATGCAGCATAAGAATTTGTCAATTCCTGGTATTCAATTTGAGCGATCCTTTTTTGTTCAAAATTAATCGCCAATTTTTCTTGATGGGCTGAGCGCTGCTGCTGCACAATCTTGAGTTCTTCTTGCAAGATTGAAGTCAGTTCCTGTTTTTGTTTTGATTCGCCTTTAAATCGTTGGATGCCTTCTTCAATCGCTGCCTTTTCATCACTTAATGATAATTTCCGATGGTCTATCTCCTGTAATTTTGCTAATAATTGAACTTTTTCTGTCTCATGGGCAACTTTCTTTGCCCTAATAGCTTCAAGCTGTTCTTCTTTTACAGCTTTTGTTTCTGATACTTCTGCTAATTTTATTTCTACCTGCTCTAAATCTTTTTGCGTGCTTTTATAAGCAGTGAGTCTTTCTTCAATTTCAGCTTCATATTGTGAATTTTGTGATTTTAATACTTCAACCTCTTGTTTGAGGTTGCCAATGTCAATTTCCAGATTTCCTTTTTGTTGCAAATATAACCGCTGTCGTTCATCAATAATCGCTAATTTTTTAGAAACTACCTCATATTGCTGGTGCAGTTCTGATAATTCACCATGAACCGTCTCTAATTCTTGCCGATTGTGAAGTAATTCAGAGCGAGATTGATCTACTTTAATTTCAATCTCGTTAAATTCATTTCGCAGGGTATTAAGATGTCTCTCCTGATCTTGATAGGCCTTTTGGGCAGTTCTCAGATCCTGTTGTTTCTGATGCCAATGAAAACCATACCATTCACGCAGGTGCAGATCGAGATCAGATCGCAGTCGTTGAAATTCCTCATACCGCACAGCTTGTTTTTCAAGACTACGTAAGCGTGGTTTGATCTCTGTCATTATGTCTAAAATACGATCCAGATTTTTGCGTGTATTCTCAAGCCTGCGTAATGATTCTTCTTTTCTTGATCGATAGAGCCCTATTCCCGCTGCTTCTTCGAAAAACTTTCGGCGTTCATCAGGTTTTAATGCTAAAGCAACATCCACCAAACCCTGGCCAATAACGGTATAGGTACGCTCTGACAACCCGGTTTGGGATAATAATTCAATAATCTCCTTCAATCTAACCTTCTGGCCATTTAATAAGTACTCGTTCTGGCCATCTCGATAGGCTCTGCGAGATATTGAAACTGTAGAATAATCAATTGGAAGCCATCCACTTTCATTATTGAAAGTAATCGTTGCGGATGCCATGCCTGCCCGAGATTTTTGGCTGGATCCTGAGAAAATTAAGTCTTCAGTACGTTTCGCGCGCAAGAGTGAAAAAGATTGCTCTCCTAACACCCATCGAATACTGTCGGCAATGTTAGATTTTCCAGAGCCATTAGGTCCCACAATTGCAGTTATCTGACCAGGAAACTCAAGCCTGGTTATCGTGGCAAAAGTTTTTAATCCTTGAAGTTCCAATGATTGAAGTGATTTAACCATTAATTACCCACGTTCCAAAAAGCCCAAATTTATTAAAGCTTCTTTCGCGGCCATTTTCTCAGCAATTTGTTTACTGGGACCAGCCCCACGTCCATAAGACTTTTTATCTATCTTAACTTCCATTTCAAACGTTTTCCTATGGTCCGGCCCTGATTCTTTCACTAATATATATCTTGGTGATGCATAGCCATGTCCTTGTGACCATTCCTGTAATCGACTCTTGGTATCCTCATCTAGATGATTCTGAAAAACGCTGTCAACCACATCCATCAATAGCGGTACCATGAAATCTTTAACTGCATTAATGCCACCTTGCAGATATAATGCTCCGACCAATGCCTCAAATGCATCACACAGCAAAGTCATTCTTTCTCTGCCACCTGCGTGGACTTCACCTCTTCCAAGTCTCAAGGCTTTACCCAAGTCAATGGTTTTTGCAAATTTTCCTAATTGATCGGTATGCACTAAAGCCGCCCTGAGACGAGTTAGGTCTCCTTCAGGCTTTTCAGGATAGTGGTTATATAACCATTCCGCAATGATGAAATCCAATACAGCATCCCCTAGATATTCTAGGCGCTCATTATCCTCAATCGCATCCTTGTTTTCATTCAAATAAGAACGATGTGTCAGGGCTCTGGACAATAAAAAATAATCCTGAAATGGCAAATTTAAACGGGATGCAAATTCTTGTGGGGATTCAGGTGCATATACATCATTCATGTTCTGGAGTCCTCTCCCAGAACTATCGATGCGCCAGCCATCATCAATTAATAGCTTGCGCATCAACAGTTCAATAATTTCATGATATTCTGTTGATCAGTTTAAAATTGTAATCGAAATAATAATAATTTCAAATCCAGCTTTTTCAATGAAAAGTATCAGGAGTATAATACGTGTCAGGAATAATTATATGGAATTTCTCAGTAAAGTTGGTTTAAATTATACAATCCACACTGAAGTTTTTGATGGTCCCCTTGACCTGTTGCTGGACTTGATCGCAAAATCAGAGCTGGACATTACAACGCTTTCCCTGGCGTTAGTTACAGATCAATTTCTTCAGCATTTAGAATCGATTCAGCAGACCTCGGCAGTTGAAGTGTCCGGATTCTTAGTAGTGGCAGCAAAACTAATCCAAATTAAATCAGAAGCTTTACTACCACGGCCGCTTGACCGTATTGAAGGAGAAGAAGATCCTGCTGAAAGCTTAGTCCGTCAATTGAGGATTTACCAGGTGATAAAACAATCTGCACAATATTTGCAGTCATTAGAGGCTGAGGGTCAACATACCTATATCCGATTAGCACCACCCCCAGTCATCAATGAAACATTAGACCTTGGTGGAAAAACAGTTGATGATCTAATTCAATTACTCAAAGACCTTTATCATTTTGAAGAAGACGCCTCCCCGATTACAACTGTTGTAACCATCCCAAGAGTCACATTAAAAAATAAAATCAAGGACATAATTCAGAATCTCAGAAACGACCGACAATTAAGCTACCGGCAAATGCTTTCAACAAATCCTGACCGCCTGGAAGCCATTGTTTTGTTTTTGGCTATCTTAGAATTAATTAAGCAGCAGTATGCCAACGCTGACCAGGAAGAACTTTTCTCTGACATTTTCCTTTCGGCAACAGAAAAAATTTATCATGATGGAGATATTATGTTGGCACTAGATGATTAATCCGTTATAATTATATTAGCATAAAACAAATGACATTTATCAGAGAGAAAACAGAGAAAATTAAATGGCAGATGAACACTTTAGCGAACAGGAAACATTTAATCAGAATATTGATCAACAAGTGATTGAAGATCCTGCTTTAGATAATTCACCCAACAAACTATATCTGATATTAGCAATAATCATTATCATCGGTATTTTAGCTCTGATTGTTCTGGCAACAATTTATTTAGTTAACCCAGATAACAGCGCCATGACAGAACAGATCAGAGATGTCTTTATCATATTTATGGCTTTAGAATCTTTGATCATCGGTATTGCGCTGATCGTATTGATAGTCCAGCTTTCTACACTGATTAATCTTTTGCAAAATGAAATTCGACCAATCATCAACTCGACCAGCGAAACAGTTAATACTTTGAAAGGGACTGCACAATTTGTCAGCAATAATTTAACTGAACCTGTCATAAAACTTAATCAAATAATGGCCATGATCAAAAAGTTGGTCCGGCCATCCAAATAATAACGGCATAATCACTGCCTGAAAAATAATTAGAAATAAAGGAGTTTAACATGTCAGATAGTAACGATTTTGGTGCATTCTTAGTAGGTTTCATTGTAGGCGGTCTCACAGGTGCTGCTGTTTCATTACTTTTTGCACCTCAAGCCGGCGAAGACACCCGGGCATTAATCCGCGACAAGGCAATCGAATTACGTGATCGCGCTGCTGAAACAGTTGAGGAAGCACGCACACATGCCGAAGAAGCATGGGAAGAAGCCAAAGAAAAAACTGAAGAATGGTCACGGCTGGCAAAAGATCAGGCCGAAGAGCTAAAAGTTAAAGGTGAAAAGACCTTAGAAGAAAGCCGTGAAAAATTGGCGGACAGCATCAAGCCAAAAGACAAAAAGACTGCCTAAGTAGAATTTAAAGCACACAAAAAGGCCGGTTCTAATCACCGGTCTTTTTTAGTTGTGAAATTGCACTGCCAACATAATCTAATATATCAACGGCTGTAACGCTGACATTATTCTGTAATTCATGGGAAACACCAATTCCTGCAAGTGCATGTAAATAAACCCCGCATATTGATGCCAAATGAACCTGGCTGCCTTGGGCAAGCAAACCCCCAATAACACCTGCCAATACGTCCCCACTCCCTGCTGTAGCCAAGGCTGCATTGCTAAATGGGTTGATAAAAATCTGTCCATCCGGCACAGCAATAACCGATAACGCACCTTTCAATATTATCGTGACCTGCCACTTACTTGCATATTCAGAAGCGATTTCCCAGCGATTTTTTTGGATTTCACTGATTTTCAAACCAGTCAATAACGACATTTCACCAGGATGCGGTGTTAATACAGTTTGCCCAGGTACGAGATTCCACCAGGCGTCAATTAGCTTTAATAATTTCAATCCATCGGCATCAAATACAGCTGGTAAATTTTTCGGTATGGCAGGCAATAAACCTTTGAGGAATACAAGATTACCTTCACTTAAACCCCATCCAGGCCCTACAACCATTGCATCTGCTTTTAAAAATGAATTCTGCAATATTGGAATGCCTTCCAGATCATAACTGCCTTCGACATCAGGTAATATGGTCCAAATCGTTTCGGGAAATTTTCCAGCTAATGCATCATAAACCACAGGTAAACTTGCGATATTGACCAATCCGCATCCCGATCGGTATGCAGCTTTTCCTGTGAGAAAAGCCGCCCCAACATAGGGTTCAGAACCCCCAACGACTAAACAAGTGCCAAAAGTACCCTTATGAGCATTATCAGATCTGACAGGCATGCTGGAGCACACAAAATCATCAGATAACATCAGTGGCAACCTAACATCTGTCTCTTCAGTAAATTGCTCGATGCCGATATTTATTTGGTGTAAAACACCAGCGTAAGACCTTGCAGGATGCTTAAGTAACCCCTGCTTCATCGCAGCCATACTCAGCGTGAAATCTACTTGAAATGTGACTTGAGACACTTCTCCCGTATCGCAGTCTACACCAGAAGGGCAATCTACAGCTATTTTAAGGGTATCTGGCGAGTTTTTAAGTATTCGAGATACCTCTTCCATAATATCTGCCAAAATACCCCTTATCGGCAGTTTGGTGCCTGTACCTAAAATCCCATCTATCACAACTGTGCCCGGTAATAGGGCTGCCTTCAAATATTCTAGATTTTGATTTTCAGAAATATCTACTACCTGGCCCCCAAAATCAACATAATGTTTTACTAAGTCATCACTTGAACGGGATTTGACTAAAAAAGCAGTAGTTCGAATCCCTCGTTTGTTTAGTTCTGCCAGGGCAATCAATGTGTCACCGCCATTATTCCCTGAGCCAACCAGTCCGATCACGCTTTGATTTGATGTGACATTTTTTAGAACCTCATTCGCTATCCCTAAGCCAGCATTTTGCATCATGGTGTCATAACTTATGCCTTCAGCATTCGCTTTTTTTTCAATGCTCACCATTTGTTCAACTGTCACGATTTTCATTCAACACCTCACTCTTAATTGTTCAAAATTAATTATACGAGATAAGTGAGAATCCTTGACTTTTAATACCCCATGTGATAATATTTGTTACGCTCGGGGGCGTGGTGTAGTGGTTCAACATGCGGCCCTGTCAAGGCCGAGATCGCGGGTTCAAATCCCGTCGCTCCCGCTCAGTAAAAAAAAGACCTGTTGATTTTTCATCAGGTCTTTTTTATTTTCCGCAAAAACGATCAATTTTGATGCTTAATGATTTTTGCCCGTTCTGACATCAAGCTGCGGAATTTTGCCATGTCCTTAGGATAACTCCAATAGAATAAGCTGAACAATAAAGCACAAATAATCCATGGGAATGGAACCATCCATATCATCGCCTGTGTCAGCCCAATGCGATCCGCCAAAGTGCCAGCAATAATCCCGGCAACAGCTGCAAAACCGCTCTCAATGAAGGTTGTCATAGAAAAAGCTGTTGCCCTGAGTTCGGGTTGGACAACATTTTGCATCATCGGTTCTTTAGCACCTTTGCCCGGCCAACTGATCAATAGCGCGGTAAAAAAGCACAACACAATCAATCCCCACAAGGACCAATCATCTGTTTGGGTAAATAGGAAATAAGTCAAAGGAATTCCGCTGACAATGGACACCTGTCCCACGAAAGTTCGACCATATTTTGGGTTGATCTGTTCTCCAAGATCACCAAGGATTCCGCCAATAATATTTGAAAACACTGTACCCAAAACAATGCCGGCAAATACTAAAGTGGCAGTTTGTGTGGGTATGCCGCGTTCATTAACCAACCAGGTAATCAAAAAGAACTGCATCACAACCCAGGGCATTGTGCCTGCTAGACCCTGTAAAATTGCTACCCAAATTGTTGGAATTTTTAAAACTTTAGGGATATCTGAAAATTTTATAGCAAATTGTTGAACGTTTTCCTCTGTAACTTTGTCAAAAAGTTCAGGTTCTGTGGCGCCTCTAACCGGTTCTTTGACTAGGAACCAAACAACTAAACCGCTGATGACACTGAAACCGCCTAGGATAAAAAACCCCCATCGCCATAAATCAGGTGTCGCTAGAAACCCTAGCCCAACAGTCGCGATCACGATCCCAAAAACCCCGATTGCTTGCATTAATCCCAAGGCTTTACCACGATGTTTCTGAGGGAATGTATCTGCCATGATCGAGAACGTCGCAGGGAGCAGGCAGCCAAGCCCGATGCCTGAAATAGCTTTGATGACCAATAATTGACCGAAATTCTGCGTGAACCCAACCCCCAACGTCCACAATCCCCACAAACCCGTTCCAATTAATATGACTGATTTTCTGGAGATTTTATCGGCAAAAAATCCCCAAATTGGGGTTGAAACTGACTGCAAAATATTTCTAATCGTGCTGATCATCCCAAGGTTCCCGTAGGAAAGCCCCCAAATTGCTTGAAGTGTCGGGAATAATACAGATAAAGCCTGGCCTTCACCCTGATCAATGAAATACCCAAAGGATAACGCAAAAAGTGTTCTTCGTCTTTGTTTTTTCTGGGTTGATGAAATTTCAATTTCTTGAGATATCACAGTCATATAATCTCCATTTTCATTGGTTGTAAATTTGGCTAATTATAATCGATATTCATCCGACCAATTTTTTTTTAGATTTGTATTTGACGATTTGCAAGGCTTTCATACCATGCCCTTCTAATAGTAGTTAAGTGCCGAAAAAATATATTTAAAAAGCGACAAGTTTATTATTACAGATGATTTTGCATTAACCATGGTATATCAAGGTATATCAAAAGCTAAAATAAGCAGTAAAATAAATATTAAGACCAAATTCAGGGAGAGTATGGCTAGTTTACAAAACGCAATCATGTTTTTTAATAAAAATTCCGGTCAAAGCGGCACGGGGAAGAAAGACCAGATAATTATGCAGTATTTCAATGAGAGAAATATCGGCTTAGAAATAGCTTACCTACCCACGTCAAAGGAAGAAATTGAAGAAATCATATCTGAAGGCATAAAAAATAACATTGATCTATTCATTGCGGCTGGTGGTGACGGTACTGCATCGCTTATCAGTAATTACCTATTTGGTACCGAACAGAAGTTAGCAATTTTGCCCCTTGGCACGGGGAACCTGCTGGCAAAAGAACTACGCATCCCTCCAAAATTAAAAGACGCATTGGAATTGATCACATCAAGCAATGTCCAAGTAACAAAGATTGATACAATGCACATGGATGGGACAACCTATATTTTAAATGTTAGTGTTGGTGTAACGCCGAAAATAATGGAAGAAACAGACTCAAAAGATAAACAACGTTTGGGCATCTTTGCTTATCTATACCATTTTTTTCAGCAAATCCTGGGTCTGAAATTGCACCGATTCTATTTGGATATTGACGGCCAATCTTCAACCTATTTAGCATCAGAGGTCCTGATAACCAATGGCCGTTCCATTGGCATTGAAAATTTACAGTGGTCAGAAAACATGTCATTGAATGATGGTGAATTGGATATATTTATCATTCGAGCAGCAAATATCTATGACATCCTCAGTTTATTAATCTCAGTTTTTAGAAAAAATGAGCGCTTAAACCCAGTCATTAAAATATTGAAGTGTCGAAATTACTGCCGGATTACCACTCAAAACCCTGCACGTATTCAAGCGGATGGCGATCCAGTTAGCACAACCCCTTTAGAAATCACTGTTCATCCACAGTCTCTATCAGTCATAGCTGGGAATAATTATCAAAGTAGAAAGGATTGAAAATGAAAGAATTTAACTACATTATTATCGGCGGCGGCATGACCGGTTCATCAGCAGCGATGGGTATACGAAAATATGATGACAGCGGTTCGATTGCGATGTTTTCAAAGGATAAATTTGAACCATATAATCGCCCCCCCTTAACAAAAAGTCTCTGGGATAAGGGTAATGTCAATGACATCATTCGCCCGATGGAAAAATATCAAGTTGACCTGTTTTTAAATTCAAAGATCAAGAGAATAATGCCTGATCAGAAATTGGTTGAAACAGGTGAAAATGAACAATTTCGCTATGAGAAACTTTTGCTTGCTACAGGGGGGCACCCGAATAGGCTGAAAAACAGCCCCAATGAAGTGCTCTATTATCGGACTTTATCGGATTTTTATACTCTAAAAGAGCTGACGAATGATAAAAATCAATTTTGCGTTATAGGGGGTGGGTTCATCGGTTCAGAGATTGCTGCGGCATTAGTAAATCAGGATAAAGAGATTACCATGATTTTCCCTGGAACAGGTATATCAAGTCATATTTTTCCAGATGATCTGGCTGAATTTTTGAATGAATACTATCAATCTCGTGGGATAAAAGTTGTTGATAAGCATTTGGTAAAAGAGATCACCCAATCTACCAATGGGTTATCAGTAAAATATCAGCACATTGATGGCAAAGATGCCGAAGAAACAAATTTTGATGTCGTGATTGCAGGCATTGGCATCAAACCCAATACATTTATCGCCCAGGATGCTGGCATTGATATTGAAAATGGGATAATTGTAGATGAATATTTACAGACGAACATTAAAGATATATACGCTGCTGGTGATGTGGCAAATTTCTTCCACCACGGCTTAGGGAAACGGATGCGCGTTGAACATGAGGACAATGCCAACCAAATGGGAATGATTGCCGGTCAAAACATGACTGGCAGTCATCAACCATACCACCACATCCCCTTCTTCTATTCCGATTTATTTGATTTAGGATATGAAGCTGTTGGTGATTTTAATAAGGATTTTGAAATCATCAGCGATTGGATTGATCCTTATAAGAAAGGAACCATTTTCTATTTGAATGAGGACAAGGTCGAGGGAGTCTTATTTTGGAACCTCTGGGGGAACGTTGATGCAGGCAGAAAATTGATCAGCAAAGGTGAATCTCATCAAAAGGATGAACTGGTCGGCATGTTCACAGCTGATTGATTAATTCCCATTCAGTTGTAAAAATTGGATATTTCGCTCATCTCAAAGAATAGATGATCGAAATTATTATCCTAAGTTAAATATTCAATCAAATTTCTTTTTAATTTTCTTTCTCAAACCAAATAAAACATTGAATAATTGTATAGCTATGCGAATGTGATGGTATTTTCTTTGTCGAAATAATTGAAATACTGTGAACGCCTCGATTTTATTAGACCAGGTATGATTAGCTTGTAACATTGGCAATAAACTCTAACTAAAATGAATTGAAATGGTTAAAAATATTAATTTTACAAAACAAATGTTGTCAATTCTGTTGATGCCATCTCTTATTGCAGCCTGTTCACCTGCCCTTCCTGCAAATAATCAAACTGATGACAATAACATATCCATTTTCTTAGATACAACACCTTCAGTAACACCATTACCGGTTTCAGCAACTTCAACGCTTCGTTCTCCAACGATCACCCCATCTGACACACAAACACCTTCAGTAACGGCTACATTGCTAAGTGACGGTTGCCGGGAACCTGGCGATAATTATGAAAGATTGACCATCAACGGCCACCGATTGAACGCTCGAACTGTTGATATGTTGACCTACGCCCAATCCATTTACGGAGGTGTCATTGACATCACAGGCGATGCGATCACCCAGGGATCTTATACTGATGCTGTGGAGGCTAGTTTTGGAACACATGCAGGCGGCGGTGCAGTTGATATTTCAGTGATGAAACCAGCTACCTATGAAATCCTATTTGAAGATATTGAACCGCTGATAATGGCATTAAGGCTGGCAGGGTTTGCGGCCTGGTATCGTGATTTCGGTGAACTTTATCCCGGCTCGCCTGTACACATCCATGCGATTGCCATTGGAGACCAGGAGCTTTCCTGGGCTGCCAGAAGCCAGCTGGACAGCCCTTTTGGCTATTTTTGGGGGTATAACGGCTTACCTGGCAATATGCCCGTTAGAGACAGCCATGGCGGCCCAATTCTCTGTGATTGGATGCGTGACCTCGGCTACCCAGAACAAACAGCAACCCCAATGAATACCGATTAACACGATGTATTTAGGATTTGGTTCCGTTTTTGCTTGACATTCCACCTTTAATGTCTTAAAATCCTATCTCTGATGCGGGGTAGAGCAGTGGTAGCTCGTCGGGCTCATAACCCGGAGGTCCTTGGTTCGAATCCAAGCCCCGCTACTATACAAAAGGTCACTCAAACGAGTGATCTTTTTTTTGGTAAGTACCCAACCAGGGTATCAAATCTCATCCTTTTAGGAGGCTTCGCACAGCCCCGCTACAAGCCAGAAGGTCACTCAAGCAAGTGATCTTTTTTGTTGGCAAGCACCCAACCAGGGATTCGAATCTTATCCTTTCAAAAGGCTTCGCACCACCACGATATAAAACAAAAAGCCACTTCAAAAGTTTGTGATTTGTTTGATCCTATATTCCGTTTTATAAACCCAGATTATCAGAAAACAAACAAGCCACCTGGAAACAAGCGTCATTAATTTATAGTAACCGAATTATTCCTTTATCAAGACAATATTGAATTATTTGCGATAGTTTTTTCAAGTTAAAGTAAATTTAGATCAGGCAAGATATTCTCTTTATTTCTGTTTAGAGTATAATTTAATAATAATTGGATATAATCAGTCTAATTATCATTGATCCCTTAACCTTGAATGGCATTAAACTAAAAGTATGACACACGCAGGGATGATCAACACAAAATATTGCGGTGCAGCATATAATTTTTTATCTGATCGTGTTTCCATATCTTAATAACTACCTAATGGTATAACACAATCGAATTTAATATTTTATTATTAACAGAACAACTGGATCGATCTAATAAAAATCTATTGGAATTAGCTTACCGGAGGCAAATTATGGCAAAAAATCCATCTAATGGCAGTGGAAAACCAATATCAAAAATTGAAATTAATTTGGACTTATCACCAAAACAAGGTCTAGAACTACTCAAAACATTAGAATTTCGTTTTAAGGAAAACTTGAACCGTCATCCAGATCTTGAATGGTTCAATATTAAAGCTAAGTTGGAAGCTAACCCTGAAAAACTTGCATCACTTAACGCGATGGAAAACACTGGCGGCGAACCGGATGTTGTGGGCTTTGATCAAAACACGGGGGAATATATTTTTTATGATTGTGCAGCCGAAAGCCCTAGCGGTCGTAGAAGTATCTGCTATGACAGAGAAGCACAGGAAATAAGAGAAAAGAAAGGAGTTTTTCCAGCTGGCAACGCAACAGATCTAGCAGATGCAATGGGAATTGAGCTTTTGAATAAAGACCAATATAGAGAATTGCAAACTCTTGGTGAATTTGATACAAAAACTGAAAGCTGGGTGAAAACACCCCCTGATATTCGAAACTTAGGCGGTGCAATATTTTGCGACCGTCGATACGGGCATATTTTTACCTTTCATAACAGCGCGCCATCTTTCTATGCCAGCAGAGGATTTCGAGGTCACCTAAGTGTCTGAATTTTTCAGAGAGATTATCTTGTCATACAATACTACGCCTAGAGGTCCTGCCATTAGCGGTATCAAAACAGGCGCTACAAACCAGTAATATCCATCGAACAAGCCTTGTGTCCCTAACATCCCCCCTAAAATGCGCGGTGCCAGATCACGGGCAGGGTTGATTGCAAAACCGCTTGGTCCCCCTAACGAATTGCCAATTGCAAGCACAGCGAACCCAATCATGACTGGACCCCAATAGCGGTAACTGCTATTTTTATTGGATTCACTGATGGCAATCACCGTCCAGATCAACACCAAAGTACCGAACAATTCAGCAACGCAGGCAACGACCACCCGATAAATGCTAACTTGGTTGACACTGTTGCCACCCCAAAATACGCCATCAAATGTCGCACCTGGTACTGTTGCCAAATATTTGGAAAGCCAGACCGTAACCCAACCCCCGTCCTAAAGCAATCATCATCCAGTTATAAGCACCAGGCCGAAAGCGTGGTGCCAAGGCAACATGTGCAATTGATCCAATACCCAAAAGGTTCAAAATCAAAGAGCCGACAATTTCTTTTCCAAGATTATATGTATTATCCAAACCTCCCATACTGTAAGTCTCCTTGGTGATTATTTATAATCGATTTGTCGTTATGCCTCATTAATGACTTTTTACATGCGCAAGCATTTTTGTGTTAATTATTCTGAAAATCACCCGGTCTATAATTAAATTCTCTGAACAATCTGAGCAATGACTATTTTACAATCTTTCCAAAAATGGATTTGATTCTGAAAGTTTATTCAGCTAACCTGATGCCGGAAACCGGTATAATACATCAATATAGTTGCAATAAAAATCAGTCAAGACTGCACGATAGACAAAAGGACTTTCCGCCTGGAAATTCAATTAAAAAGCGTAATTATATTAGGAGCAAACATCAATGATTCGATTAACACGCAAGGTTTTCACTGATTTATCAATTTGGATGATCGGTTTGGGATTGATTATTGGCATCATCTTTCCTTTTTTTGTAAGCTGGATGGGAATCCCATCTGATCTTGTTCTTACACCGTGGTTTTTTGCAGCCTGTATCACTGCAGGTATTATTGTTGGTGGTTTAAACATCAGCTTGGCTCGTGTGGTTGTTGGTGCACGGGTCAGGTTATTGGGGGAACGCATGCACTACGTAACCAAAAACTTTAAGAGTATCAAAGAAGGAAAAGACATTAACACATGTGATGCAGAAGAATGTTTGATAAAAGTGGACTCTGAGGATGAAATTGGTTATAGTGCTCAAGCATTCAATAACCTGGTTGAAACACTATTTGAGTCATTTGAAACAGAAGATGCTCTCAACCGGTTTTCTGACCTGATGGGGAGTCAATTAAGTGTTGATGATCTTACCAATAGAGCCCTAAACCAATTGATTACCCATACACACAGTGCTGCGGGTGCAATCGTGATTGAAAATGAGGGGAAATTAGAAATTGCTGGTTCTCAAGGTATCCGGGATGTCAAGAATATCCTCGATAGCGATCATGTAAAAAGTGTTTTCAGAAATGAAAACAGGATTTGTATATCTTTACCAGAAGATGTTCAGGTAGAAGGGGTATTAACTGATTTCCGCCCGCAAGAAATAGTTTTAGAACCAATCATGTATAAAGAGATTGTTTTGGGTTCAATCATCCTTGCATCTTCTAACCCTTTCAGCATCGTTGCATTGAAACGGTTACATCTATTTGTACAAAGCCTCGCTTTAGCTTTACATAACGCTATTTTATTTGATCGCCTGGAACGGTTAGCTGCTTTAGATTCTTTGACCGGTGTTTATAACCGCCGATTTGGGATGACCCGGCTGCATGAAGAGTTTGGCCGTACACTGCGAACTAAATCACCGTTGGGAGTCATGATGATTGACCTAGACCATTTCAAACAAGTGAACGATACCTATGGGCACCTGGCGGGGGATCGTGTTCTCCTTCGGCTTGTCAATGTCATCCGCAGTGTACTACGAGACGGGGATATCCTCATTCGTTATGGTGGTGAAGAATTTATGGCCATTCTTCCCGGGGCATCCCGAAATGATTTATTAAATATTGCTACAAGATTAAATCGAAAAGTAGCTGAAACTGAAGTAACTGATGGTGTTGACATCATAAGGGTAACTGTCAGTATTGGAGGCGTTTCTTATCCTGAAAATGACGTTGCCAGAGAATTAGACCTGGTTGAACGAGCTGATCAAGCGCTTTATAAAGCAAAAGAATCTGGCAGAAATTGCGTCATATTGGCAACATTATAAACTAATCAAGGCGCTCATTTGAGCGACTTGATTTCATAAACACTAAATCATCTTGTTACTTATTCATAAAGGATTGTGCTGTACTCACCAATGTTGAAGCACCAAGCATCCCTGATTGCGATCGATGAGCAGATTGCCCAAGCGGGCTGGCAGCAATAACAGCCTGAAGTACTGCATCTGTATTGTTCCCTCCGCTCTGTTTGGATTGCATAAATGCCATCCCGGCCCTGAGCAGGTCGTCAACTCCAAATTTCGAATCACTCTGCGTTTCTTGCTTTTGTCCGGTTAACCCAGCCAATAAGGAGCCTAATTGATTATTACTCATGGGAACTTGTTGATCTTCTGCACCTAACAAAGTTTTGACGAAAGTGCCGATATTATCTGCTGTTAAATCATTGCCAGTATATTGGGCAGCTGCATTGGCCAAGCCCTGGGCATATAGCTGGGCCGAACCATTATTGGATTCTTTCTTTACAACTTGACTGGCATATTTTAACTGCTCTGGAACAGGTGCTTTGGATTTTTGAGACACCGCTTTTTGAACCAGGTTGAAGATTTCAACCATGTGATCACCATGATCGTGATTATGTGTATCAGCCTGGTTTAATTCAGATTTATTTTCTTCTAAGCTGTCAGCAACCGACTTGAACAAGGTGCTTAAATTAATATTATTGGCCATAATTACTTCTTAAGTTCATCGGGCAGTTCAGGAATCACCAGTTTCATGCCAGTGCGAACGTTTCTCTCATTGCCTTTCAACACTTCATCGTTGTGCTTTAAAAGGAACTGCCAGTATGGCGGTGTTGCGCTGCCATAATATTTTAACGCGACATGGCTGAGTGTTTCACCCTCAGCAACCGTATGTTCTTTGACGTTAGCCTGCTTTTGGCGATCAGCAATTTCTGCCCTTCGTTCTTCTAATTTTGCAGCACGATCTTCCATGGTTTGTTTAGCTTCTTTTGCTTTGAAATTTTTATATTTGGGCTTGTAAATCTTCAACTTTTTTCTTTGCAGCGGCCGCATCAGCAGCCTTAGCCTTGGTAGCTTCTTCTGCTGTCTTTCGGGCTTTGGCTAATTAGGCTTCCAGTTCTTCAATCTTCTTTTTACTGCCAAACATAATTTACCTTTCCTTTCTGAGAAAGATGGATGATATATATTTTCAGTTTATCATATTATATCATAGAAAAAGACATCACTTGAATTTTTGTATAATAACTCAATCATTTTTATATTATAATAATTTTCTAGGGCTGACTCCCTCAAATTATGGTAAAATTATAAATAGAGATCAAAGCAAATTGTCTTATCACCAATGAAAATATTTTCTAGTATTAATCTACTCACCCTCTATTAGAAAGGATTAATCATACTCAAACTTGAAAATGTCGAAGGTATTGGATCTTTTTATGCCGAAAAATTACGCGAAGCCGGGGTCAGAAGCATTCCTGCACTGCTAAAACAGGGCGGGACGCCTAACGGCCGTGAAGATATTGCAGAGAAATCTGGCATCAGTCCAAAACAGCTGCTCACCTGGATCAACCATGCAGACCTTAAACGAATCAAAGGTGTTGAAAGACAGTATGCTGAACTACTGGAAGCTGCTGGGGTAGATACAGTTGTGGAACTTGCGCAGAGAAATCCTGAGAATCTGCACCAGACTATGCTCGAAACTAATAAATCAAAAAATTTGATTCGCCGTCCACCTGCCCTTTCGATGGTGAAACGTTGGGTTGATCAGGCCAAAAAACTTCCCAGGATAATCCACTACTAATCAATAAAGTCAGAATCTGAATTTAATAACACGATACCGATTTTTTTCGGAAAAGACCGGTATCGTGTTGTTTAGCAAACCATTTAATAATTATTTAAGGTGAAAATAATAATTTGAATATTTACCAAATAAATAATTCTCCCAAACACTTGACAAAACCCCTTAAAGTATTAAACTCAAATTATCCATTCTATATTTTTTGAAAGGAATAAAATGGCTTTTTCATTTACTAACTCAAAAGGTAAGACGTATTTTTTACACCTCAAAAAAATAACTTCCAAATCTGGCAGCACACGAGATCTTTATTTTTTTGCAGGCGATTTACGTCCAGAGTTCGCAGTTGATGAAGTACCTGCGGGCAAGCATGTTGTGGAGATGGATTCAGGACTGCCGGTTTTAAAGAAAATCGCATAATAGATATCCTAATCTTCATCAAAATAACACTGCTCCTTTACTGGAGCAGTGTTATTTACGTCAGGGCATGGCAGAAATTAAATACCCACTATACTGAAGAACGGGGATGGATTAATCTGAAATCCTGGTTAATTTAATGAGTCCGTACCGATATTAGAATAAAGCCCATCATGATCCTTCATAAACAATATTTTAACGATCTGATTCTCCGCCCAATTATTGCCAGTACTTTTGGTCTCCTGGTTGGCGGCCTTTTTATATTATTGACTGGCAATAATCCTTTGTATGCTTTAAGGATCTTAATATCATCAGGTTTTGGATGCCAGGGTGGCAATCATTGTGCATTCCTCACCACCCTGCAATATGCTACCCCTCTGATTTTATTAGGACTGTCTGCTGCCGTTGCATTCAGAGCAGATTTTTTCAGTATTGGGCAGGCAGGACAAATGGTACTCGGTGCAGCTGCAGCAAATTGGGCTGCTAATAATTTCCTCCTCATTGAACGTGTTCACCCAATCATCTCGCTGAGTTTTTCTGCATTAGCTGGTTTAATTTTTGCACTTTTACCTGCAGGACTTAAGGTGTTTTTAAATATCAACGAAATCATCTCAACCATCATTTTAAATAGTATAGCAATATTCTTGCTCGGTTTTATCCCATCAGGTTATGGTCGAAGGATTCCTGTAAGCACCAGGTTAATTTCACTGGCGGAGGGTACAAAACTCAATTCAGGCCTCTTTATTGCGTTGGGAATAACCGCCTTGGTAATGATATATTTATGGCGATCCGTATCAGGTTATGAGATCCGCATGTCAGGCCAAAATAAATTATTCGCCAATGCTGGTGGAATAAAAACCAATCAAAGCATTTTCAAAGCAATGATGCTAAGCGGTGCCCTTGCAGGTATCGCTGGCGGCATTGAAGTGTTGGGGGTTCATTACCGGTTTGTGCAAAATTTCACCGGGTCAGACCTTTTTGATGGTGTAATGGTGGCACTGATTGGATTCTGTCACCCGATTGCAATTGTGATTTCTGCTGTCCTATTGGGAGGTGTACGTTTGGCAGCAATGACCGGGTTATCTATCCAACTTGGCATTCCCAGAGAAATTGGGGGGATGATCATTGCTACGATGGTGATCATCATGGGTTCCGACGGGCTATACCTGGTCCTAAAAAACCACTTAAAAAGGTTGTATTATCCGCTCAGGACTTACTTTTTAAGCAAAAAAAGGGCAGAGAATTGACCTGCCCTTTGCATTTTTAAGAGAGTTCCAGAAAAATTATTGGCTGTCCTCTTTTGCGATGGCCAACATTGCTTCTAGTGCAATGTTGATCATATCTTTTTCGCCCTGATCATATTTCTGCATACCCCATTCAGGCTTAATCTCTTTATTCGTGCCGTCTGAACAGTATAAAGCACCTGTCCTATAACCCCTATACTGCCCAACAATAAACAGGGTATCGCTTTCCATTTCAACTGACATCACTCCAGTATCTTTCATAAGTTCCCTGCTGAAATCCTGGATGGGTCCATAGAAAGCATCACCAGCGCTGCCTATACCAACGGTATAAGGAATCCCTAATCCTTCGGCAGTATTAACGATTGTTTTCAATACAGAATAGGTTGGTACTGCCGGAAATTCGATCGGCAGATACTTTCGTGATGTGCCACCTGCCCGAACTGTTCCCGTCGCAATTATAATATCACCTGGTTGTTGATGATCCTGGAAGACGCCGCAGGACCCCACCCGGACAAAAGTATCAGCGCCTAAATTTGCCAGTTCTTCGATGGCAATGGCCACAACAGGGCCGCCCATGCCAGTGCCGCAGGATGTCATTCTGACACCTTTATACATTCCAGTATAGACCATGATCCCACGCTCTTCACTGACCAATTTAGGATTATCAAAGGAATCAGCAATCCTCTTGGCTCGCCTTTGATCTCCCGGGCAAAACACATATCGAGCAATTGCCTCAGGTTCGCATTTGATATGAAACTCCATTATCTTTTCCTTTCTTTTGTTTAAAATTACGCCCCGGATATTCCGAGGCGTGTTATTTAATATTCTATCAAATATTGTTTTTTAGTTTACGCATTCGATTCTGAAGGTTTGTCACTTGTGGTTTTTAGCTGCCGAGAGCTGAAAAATTTACGTTTATTAAGATAGGTTGCAATTTTGATCCTTAAAGCAACCAAAATCAATGCCAAAATTGTGGCTACAAAGGGAATAACCTGTACAATACTGGGAGGAATATCCGTGACATTTTGCAGGCGGATCGCAGCAGCATCAGCAAATCCAAAGAAAAGTCCAGAAAAATAAACGGCTATTGGATGATTAAAACCAAATAAAGCTGCTGATATCCCAAGCCATCCTCGACCATTGCTCATGTTCCGCGTAAATAACGTCAAATGACCGACTGATAAAAATGCCCCACCCAAAGCAGCTAAAGCACCACTGATCACCAGCGCAAACACCTGCACACGCCGGACTTTAATACCAACGGTTCGAGCTGCTTCGAGATTTTCACCTACGGCACGAATGTGCCTGCCAAATTTTGTATTGAATAATACAAAGTATCCGGCAATACACAAAATAAATGCAGAGTAAACAATGGCATTATAGCCGCTGAACAATGGCCCTAAAACTGGAATATCTTTTATCAATGGTAGTTGTATCCTCGGAAGTTGAACAATACTGGGGTCTGACCATGTGCCCACATCCCCAAACATGACCCGCATGACAAACACTGTCAATTCCAATAACATCAAGTTGATAGCGATGGCTAAAATTACCAGGTTGACTTCAAATTTGATGTATAACAAGGCAAAAAAGGCTCCCAGTAAGCCGCCTGCCGCCATAGCCACAATTAACGCCAAATAGGTGCTGGTAACAGGTGGCATAGGCAAAAAGGGATTATTTTGAATGTAATAAGCGCTGATAATCCCTATAAACGAACCCAACAGCATTTTTCCTTCTAATGCAAGGTTCAAAACGCCAGCCCGATTACAGATAGCACCCCCTAGTGCCGCTAAAATTATTGGCGTACCCAAGCGAATGGCACTTGCCATTAAAGGTACTGTGAAGAAATTTAGAATATCTGCCATTATTCACTGCCTTCCTCAATTGGTTTCTTGCCTTTTATTTTGTCTGTCAGACCCTCAAACCAATTAAGGCCATTGACAAATAATTTTTCAGTAGCCACAAATAAGATGATGAATGCAATGATCACACCACCTAATTCACGCGGCAGCCGCATCTGGATTTGCAATCCAAGTTGTGCGCCTAATCGTATACCAGCTATCAGTATAGCCACGATGACGACGCCAACCGGGTGCGTCTGACCGAGAATCGCAACGCTCAAGCCGTCAAATCCCAAACCAACAGAATATCCGGTAATGATTCGCCGATTAACGCCCATGACTTCAATGGCACCTGCCAACCCAGCCAGTGCACCGCTGATGACCATCGCCCTGAGCGCTGCTTTTTCATTTTTGATGCCGCCAAATTTCGCAAACCAGGGTGCATTGCCTGACATCCGCTGCTCATAACCTGTAGAAGTTCGCCAAACAAGGAAATAAACACCGACAGCCATCAGCATTGCAATCACGAACCCCACCCCCCACCGGGAACCCGGCAAAAATGACGGCAGCCAGGCTGTCTCATGGATGGTATACGAATGGGCTGTCCGGGCCTGCTCAGCACGCAATGGGAAGTTGACTGCCCACTCCAGGAAGAGGACTGCAATCTCATTCAACATGATCGTTGAGATGATTTCATTGACGCCCAGTTTGACCTTTAAGTACCCAGGGATAAATCCATACGCACCACCGATAGCCATTGCAGCTAATAAAATAACGATCGGGTGAATCACATAAGGCAGCTGAAGCTGCCAACCGAGCCAGGCTGCCATCACTGCTCCAAGCATCATCTGGCCCTCTTGACCGAGGCTGAAAATGCCTGTGCGAAATGCAACCAATGCAGACAAGCCCGTTAATATCAACGGCGTTGCGCGTTCAAGCGTAGTCAGAAAGGTACAGCGTTGCAAACTTTGACAGCTAAATCCAGATTCAAACAACACACGATAGGCTTGCAGTGGGGATTTATCTGCTGCCAAAACGAGAAATGCAGTAACAATCAAACCAGCAAGGATGGATAAGACCGGAATTAATAATGAGTAAGTAAGCCGTTTTTTGCGTTCTTTATCCATTTTTACCGCTCCTCTATCGCTTGCGCTTCATTAACAGACATCTCTCCGTTAGCCTCTTCTAAGGAACCGCCCGCCATAAGGATGCCAATTTTATTTTCGTTCACTTCTGAGATGTCATATTCTCCCATGATCTTCCCACGGTAAATAACGACGACCCGATCACTTAATGCCATGATTTCATCGAGCTCAACCGAGACCAAAAGCACACCTGCGCCATCATCTCTAGCTTTTATTAAAGTCTCATGGACAAACTCTATACTTCCAACGTCTAAACCTCGAGTAGGTTGATTTGCCAGGATAAAATTAGGTTCTCTGGATAATTCTCTGCCAACAACGATTTTCTGCATGTTACCGCCAGACAAAGTATCGACACTGCCGCCGGGTTTGGCACCTCGAACATCATAATTTTTGATAATCTCTGCAGAAAAGTCCGCCACTTTTTTACGATTGATAAAACCCAATTTTGTAAATTCAGCGCTTTTATGCCTTGAAAGAAGCACATTTTCATCTAAATCTGTTTTTAAATTTAATCCCATTCGAATACGGTCTTCAGGAATATGGGCCATTCCCTTTAATCTTCTTTCATAGACCGAAGTATTTGAAACAACAATGTTATTAACCTGGATTTTTCCGCTTTCAATCGGTCGGATACCCGAAATAGCTTCAACCAGCTCGGTCTGGCCATTGCCGCTGACACCTGCCACACCAACAATTTCACCAGATCGTACATTGATAGAAATATCCACAACTGCTGGGTATCCTTCGTCAGAGGCCACGGTCATCCCATCAGCTTTAAAGATGATATCGCCTGGGTTAGCAGGCTCTTTTGAAACGGTGAAATCCACTTCACGCCCCACCATCATCCGAGCCATTTCTGGTATGTCCGTGTCGTTTACATTCTTTGTCCCAACTTTTTTCCCATCCCGCATCACAGTCACACGGTCTGCAACCTTGGCAACTTCATAAAGTTTATGGGTGATGAAAATAACGGTGTGGCCAAGATCACTGGATAATTGATGGACAACTTCCAAAAATTCATCAACTTCTTGAGGTGTCAGAACCGCTGTTGGTTCATCCAAAATCAATATTTCAGAGGCCCGTTGTAAAGTTTTAAGAATTTCAACCCGCTGCTGCATTCCGACTGATAATTCCCCAACCTTTGTACGTGGATTGACAGGAAGCCCAAATTTCTTCCCTAAAGATTCCACCAACTCATTTTCTTTTTTCTGGGTCAACCAACCGTATTTATTCGGTTCCATCCCCAGCATGATATTTTGAGCTACAGTAAACGACGGTACCAATTTAAAATGTTGGTGAACCATGCCAATCCCCAGACCAATGGCTTCGTCTGGGTGGTTAATCTGAACTTTATCACCATTAATTAAAATTGATCCAGAATCAGGCTTGATCAAGCCATATAAGATGTTCATCAAGGTTGATTTTCCGGCACCATTTTCTCCTACCAATGCATGAATCTCACCTTTTTTTACAGATAAGTCTACTTTATCATTTGCAAGAACTTCAGTTGATGAAAAATATTTGGAAATTTCTTGCATAACGACTGCATCAGTCATAATGTATCCTTAACCCAACCCTGCCAAGTGATTGGCAGGGTTGGTAATTTCTAATATTTTTTTATGCTTAGTTTAATGGCGCACATGCATCCGAGGTGCGGTCCACATCGATCAGGGCATCACACACAACGTATTCACCAGCTAAGATTTTTGCTCGATATTCTTCAACCAGCGCTTGAACAGCATCTAATTTGGCAACCATATCAGCCGGACCTTCATCGCGGAATGTTGTTGAACCTTCATCCCAGGATAAGCCAGCAGCACCATCAGCCATGCCTAATTCTGCAAAGCCGCCTTCAAACTCTCCGTCAACAACCATCTTAATGGGTGTAAATGTGGTGATATCAACACGCTTGATCATTGACACAATCACATGACCGGGAGCAATGAAATCCTGGTTGGAGTCAACACCGATGGAGAAAAGACCGCGTTCTTGTGAAGCAGCCAATACACCCTCACCTGAACGGCCGGCGATGGCATAAACAATATCTGCGCCTTCATCATATTGAGCTGCAGCAGTTTCTTTACCCAGAGTGGGGTTTGAGAAATCGAAACCAAGATAGCTGACCAAGACTGTACAATCCGGGCATACTTCCAAAACACCTTGTTTATAACCATAGAAGAACTGGTTCAAACCAGGTGCATCACCGCCAACCACAGCGCCAACGATGCCGGTTTCTGTGAATGAGCCAGCCACCAAACCTGCCAGGAAGCTTGATTCATGAACATTGATCTGGAAGGTCAATAAGTTGTCGGGTAATTCAGAAGCAAAAACTTCTGAAGGTGAAGCAATCATTTGCTCTGGGAATTCTGCAGCAATGTTCAAAAGCAGCTCAGCATCCCATGCCAAGGGCAAAACAATATCATAGCCCTGGGCAATGGCACTGCGCAGCGCTGACTCATGCTCTGCAACGCCCTGGGTTTCAATGATCACTGCATCGACAGGCAGTTCTGCATTGGCACGTTCGATACCACGGGCTGCCGAATCGATGAATGAACGGTCACCCAGTGGATTTGGGGTGAGGAGCGCAGCGGTGATGACATCATCATCTACTTCTTCTGCTGCCGGGGCGCATGCGGCTAAGACAACTGAAATTACTAACAACATTGAAATTACTAACCAAAAACGGCTTTTCATTCTAAATTCTCCTTATTAAATTTGAATAGGATCCTATATACGTCACTTCTATATTCTAATAACCTTTCTAATTAGCATCACCTCCTCATTTAAAGCTAAAATGTAACAACATTTTGGACGCAATTTTATCACAATTCTTCGGGGATTTATAATCATTGTTTAATGTTGATTGCCTAACATATTAGTTTTAATTTATAAAATGGCCTCAACAATATTATAAATCATATTATAACATTTTTAGCAGCTTTTCCCGATAGCTGGTATTACGATTCTTTTTTTCTGGGTCGACTTTTGATGCCTCGTCGTAAAAATGTTTTATGTCTCTTCCCATTTCTTGCCCTCGTTTGGTATGCATATCAATCGCATAGTCCGGGATTTCCGGTAGTGTATCGTTTTGTTTGATCCAATTAATTAGTTCATCACTGGAGCGATCTTTTTCGCTTTTACACAGGAACCGCACAGCATGGATGGCAAAGAGCGGTCTATCCAATGCGCCAAGACTAAATTTTTCATGCATATCATACAGAGCCTTGACCAGAACCGGTGCCTGTGTATTTCCAAAGCCAACATCTTCAACAGAGATAACCATCAATCGAATCCACAACTTTTCTTCTAATTCTGGGCTAGTTTGGATCAGTTCGTATGCAAGTCGGCAGGCATTATCGGTGTGACCCCGGCGTACTTCCTTCTGCAATGCCGATATAACTTCATCCGCCGGGAGGTCGTGATAGGTCATCACTTTTTGCCAGGGGTCTGGAGGTAGGGTAACGTCCATAATAGTCCTTTCTATTCCACTGCTGACTTTAATAAACCATTAAATCGTTGTTGATTAACATTAATGATGATATTGGTATTGGGTTCTTTCTGAGTAAAACCCCACCAGTCCACAACTGTCATACCCCGACATACCTGACCAAAACGTTCTATTTGGACATACTTCATTTCAGATTCCAGCACAATATCTGGCTCAAGAAAAACTGCCATCGCCAGGGGATCAGCCGCATAACTCATGTCCCGTTTAAGCACTGTGGTCAAAAATTCTATTGTTTTCTTTGTCACTTTCTTCAGGAAATGACCACGAGGAGTATCAGTATCAAACATGTCCTTAAATTGCTCTATCGGCATACCATGAGCCATAGTTGCTTCCCAGGATACCATTGTCAACATCGGCCAATTATCAAAAACAACGGCTGCTGCATCAGGGTCTGCAAAAATATTGAATTCTGCTGGCAGGTTTATTGTGTTGCCCTGGCCTAAATAAGCACCACCCATGATCACAAGTTGTTTATATCGGGAGGGTAGTTCAGGATCTAACCGCAGTGCCAATGCCAGGTTCGTCAGTGGTCCAATGGCAATCAGTTCTAATTCACCGGGGTTTTCTTTGGCCAGGCGTATCAAAGCAAGCGCGGCATGCTCGTCTTCAGCTTTTCTTTTCGATTCTGGAATGCCCACATCGCCTAAGCCATCTTCGCCATGGACAAAACTGGCATCTTCACGATGACCGGCCAAGGCTGTATGTGCACCCCGAAAAACCGGAATTGGTTCAGCATCAAGTACATCCAAAATTTTTAAGGCATTTGCAGTTGTTTTATCGACTCCAACATTGCCTGCCACCGTTGTGATCGCCTCAATTTTGGTTTCTGGGTGTTGATAAGCCATCATGATGGCTTCAGCATCATCAATCCCCGGATCACAATCAATAATTATTCGCCTCATTCAATCTCCTTGTGTTAGTCTAATTTCGCGGCTAAACGTTGATAGTCTTTATTAATTTGTTCAACAGCTGATGGATAATCCACTGTTTGCCATGACTGGCCTTTCATCAGCCATTGTCCGTCAACCAGCACATCAGTAACGTGCATCCCGCTGATTGAATACACAATCGCCGTATAAATATCCTGTGCGCCTTTGGGTGCCCAGCCAATATCATTTAGATCTAAAGCGATCAGATCAGCAAACTTGCCTGTTTCTAAGCTCCCAATTTGTTCTTCTAATCCTAAAGCCCGCGCACCGCCCATTGTGGCCATATCCAAAATATCCACTGCCGGAATCGCACCTGGTTCTGACTCACGGTAAACACTCAGTTTTGCTGCGATATCCATTTCACGAAATAAGTCATAGGCATTGGCATTTGCGACATTATCCGTACCCAAAGCAGTATTGATGCCGGCAAGCCGCATATCCTTCAAGCGTGCAGCTGGGAAACCACTGCGCATCGATGATGACGGACAAACAACCGCAGTAAATTGGCTCTCTGCCAGTGTAGGATAGTCCATTTCAGGAACAGATATGCTGTGAGCAGCTAATAATGGAAATTCAAGGATTCCCAATTCTTTCATCCGCTGTACTGCAGAAATACCAAATTTGTCCTGGCAATAATCTTCTTCCTCACTGCTGGTAGCAAAATGAATATGCATCCCGGTATTGAATCTGCTTGCTAATTCCATTTCAAGCGCAATGATCTCTTCGGAATTGTCGACAAAAAAGGCATGTGGGCCAACCCACCCTTTGATCCTCGGGTGATCTGAGAGGCTTTCCAAGAAAGCCGTTGCAGCAGTAATCTCCCGTTTTCTTGAAACTTCATCACCCAGTTCGACAATGCCATAACCCAGGGCAGCACGCATCCCACTTTTTTCAACAACTGGCACAATATCCTTCATATAAAAATATTGGTCCGCAAAACAAGTTGTGCCTGTACGGATCATTTCTGCACAGCTTACAGTTACAGCAGCAGGCACCATACTGGCATCGGCCGCTGCCTCTAACCGCCGCAGGCAATTAATGAAACCGTCCATTGTGAACAATGAAATACCCTCTGCCAACCCACGGAATAAGGACATCGGCGTGTGTGTGTGGGCATTGATCAATCCGGGCATGACCAGCCGATCAGAAAAATCAATAATTGTGTCTGCCTGATCCTCTTGAACAACCTCCGGTGATCCTACAGCTAAAATTTCCTGCCCCTCAAACAAAAGATGACCAGGCTCATAAAGCATGCGCTGGTCATCCATGGTTAACAAAATACCGGCTTTGATTAATGTCTTCATTGTTGGTAATTAAACCTCTCTGATCAATAACAAGACGTCTATAAACATCTACCAATTTTAGCAGAAAATTTTATTTTGTGAGATGTGAATTCTCATAAAATTCTCCCAATTTCTGCTATACTTTCTGGTGACATTTGATCGCCATTTTTTAATCGTAATTCGATTTAAGGAGAATCATCATCATGAAATCATCACTAAAAATCATCGTCACCCATCCTGCTGGTCTGCATGCAAGACCTGCATCACTATTTGTGCAAACCGCCAACAAATCCGCCAGTGAGATCACTGTTCAAAATCTCACCGATCAAAGTGATGTTGTCGACGCAAAAAGTATTCTGAGTGTCTTAACCTTGGGTGTCATGCAAGACCATGAAATTGAGATTATCGCGGAAGGTGAAGACTCACAGCAAGCCATTGATTCTCTTAAAACTTTAATTGAAGAAGATTTTGGTGAATAAAATACATAATTAATGTGTGCACATAATTGATAATACAATTTATTCAAGTTTATTAGTTCTTGACCGAAAGGACGTAAAATGAATCGCATAAAACGCAGTTGGGCTTTAGCGAAAGCCAGTTTAGAAGTCTTATTGCACGATAAGGAATTGCTGATCTTCCCAATCCTTTCAGCAATGGGTGCATTCATCATTACCCTAACCTTTCTAATCCCCACATTGGTAGGCAACTTTCTCGATACAATGCTTGCTACCGGCATCCCGATAATTGGGTATGTTGTATTATTCCTTTTCTACCTGATCCAATACACCGTAGTGTACTTTTTCAGCACGGCTTTAGTCGGGGCTGCCATGATTCGCTTGCGCGGCGGTGATCCTACGGTTAAAGATGGGTTCGATGTGGCATTCTCCCGCATCGGCCCTATCGTTGGCTGGTCACTGGTGTCTGCTACTGTGGGTTTGATCTTGAATGTATTGTCAAATTCATCGAAAAGGAAGGGAAAGGGAATAGGCAGCATCGTCAGCTCGATTTTAGGGGCAGCCTGGAATGTGGTCACCTTCCTGGTCGTACCAATACTGGCCATTGAAGGTTTAGGTCCCATTAAGGCAATCCAACGCAGCTGGGAATTGCTGAAAAAGTCTTGGGGTGAGCAAATTGCCGGAACGCTCTCGATAGGTGCTGTTTTTGGAATCATTGGCGTCTTGGGCGGTTTTCTTTTAGCTGGACTGGCAATTGGTTTGTCATTCGTTTTCGAAAGCTTTATTCCAGGGATAATTTTTGGCATCATCCTGGTGATCTTTATTGCTGTTGTTAGTTTGTTGAGCTCTGCACTCAGTGGAATTTTTTCAGCAGCAGTATATGCCTATGCTGCCGATGGCCAGGTTGGGTTATTTGACGAGAATATGATTAGAAACGCAATCAACCCCTAATCTCGCCTTTTGGTAATTTATTCAGCTAGACGCAATCTAATATTTTCGAGAAGTTGGAAAAGTATTCGGATATTCAATCCTGACCGAGCATACCCGAAAATCAACTTCGGCTTTGCTGACTCATTTTTCGAATCGCTTTTTTCTTTGCAATTCGTCTTTCTTCGCTTTTTGATGTAAAAAATCGCCGCTTCCGATGCTCTGAAAGGACCTTAGATCGGGTCACTCTTTTTCGAAAACGACGGATCAATTGACTGACCGATTCGTTGTCGCGTTTTTCTACTTTAACCAATTTAGCTCACCTCCTTGGTAAGTCCCAGGTAAAATTTCTCACTTCATACACTTAGTTTTCGGTCAGGATTGAATGGAAAAAGGACTCAAACCCAAGCATTTGAAGAATAAATTGATTCAGGACAAAATTTTTTATTCTGAGATCTCACACAATATATTCCAGTGAGATGCTCTGTCATTTGTCAGACGATCTGATTATACCGAACTCGCTCAAGCCTGGCAAATTCTCAAATTTTGAGCTTCAACACCTTTTCCAAAAAATAAATTAAAAGGCTTCTACATCCAACCTATAATCAGAACATAATGCATCTGCGATCGATTTAAGTTTTTCCATGGGAACAGGTTTTAAGTTCAATTTAGCTGTCGTCCTGGCAATTGAGTAGATATGGGTTTTTAATGGTGCGAGAGAGACAAGCGCTGATACCCAAGCATGGTATGCTTCCCCTCGAATATTTGAAATATCCCCGTCCAACAACATGGTCTGGATCATTAAATTTGGGACTTCTTTTAATGCACTGAGGATATCTTGAAATTTGATATTTCCAATCGGTTGGTTGATCATCTGGAATGTATCTTCATCGCCAGCATCCAATTTCATCATCGGAGCATCCATCAAACCGAGGGTACTCACGATTTCTGGTTGCATCACTTTCGATGAATTCGATAAGATGCCCAATTTTAGTTCTGGACTTATCTGGTCTTTTATTTTCTTAACTTCAGCAACGATTTCTGGAAATTTTGGGTGGGAAGTAGGCTCTCCATTGCCTGAAAACGTCAAATAATCCAATGTTCTGGGCTTTTTTAATGCCTTTTCCACTGCTGTGATTACATCATCAACACCTGGTAGAGTGACATATTTGACGACCTTGGCACTATCAAGTGTGGAACCATACTGGCAATAAATGCAATCAAAGTTACAAATCTTTTGATCCAAAGGCAGTAAATTTATCCCCAATGAACGTCCCAGGCGTCTGGAATGGATTGGGCCGTATATGATCCTGGATTGCAGTGGAATACCTGACATACAAATCTCCTGATGCTCGTAAAATCGCCCAGATTATAACAGACGGAGTTAAACTAACAATCTCCTATAAAAAAAGGCCATCATGAAAAATGGCCTTTTTAAAATCGGTGGTATATATTCTCATCTTAGAGGTAATTTCGGAGTCTGCTTTGGTTCTGCGGGCTGCGTAACTTCCGGAGTGCCTTCTGTTGAATCTGGCGAATGCGTTCCCGGGTTACGCCGAATATTTCGCCTAATTCTTTTAATGTATGGCTGCGATTGCCTTCCAAGCCAAAACGAAGTTTAATGATGCTGGCTTCACGTTCAGTAAGTTCACCTAATGCACTCCCAATATCCTCTTCGAGCAAATTTTGCTGGACAGAAATAAATGGGATAACTGCATTTTCATTTTCAACAAAGCTGATCAGTTCACTTTCACCATCTTCACCGACAGGCTGATCAAGTGAAATCGGAAGCCTGGCATAATGGATCAATTGTCGCAGTTCATCTGCATTCTGTTCTACATGTTCAGAAATTTCTTCGAGTGTGGGCTGGCGACCAAGTTTTTGCGAAAGATCTCGAGTGACATGCCTCACCTTACGAAGACGGTTGCTCAAGTAGTTTGGAAGCCGGATCGTACGCTCTTTCTGATTGAGAAAACGCAATACTGACCGGCGGATCCACCAGGTTGCATAGGTCGAAAAACGGTTGCCTCTCTTGTAATCAAACTTATCAACAGCACGAATTAACCCAACATTGCCAGCCTGAATGAGATCTAAAAAAGATGAGCCATATTGGCGGTATTTTTTTGCAATGCTGACCACCAGTCGAATATTTGCTTTGATCAGGTATTCCCTGGCTTCTTTGCCCTCGCTGATCTGTTGCTTTATCTCGTCAATATTATCCAGATCGCCGTCACTTTCACCCATGATCAATCTCGCCTGGCGACCGATTTCCATCTTTTTAGCCAGAGAGATCTCTTCTTCTTTAGAGAGCAAGGGTACCCTGCTCATTTCGTTCAAGTACAGACTGACAGAATCATCGGATACGATACCGGTATGGTCCGATATCGTTTCTTCATATTCCATTTCTGACTGTTCATCTTCTGAATCAATTAAAGATTCTAGGTTTTCTTCTGAGATATTACTTTGCGATGTCATTTTTCGCTCCTTTTATTTATCTTTTTAAAATCATCTTGCTGATGACATATTTATTACGCGCTAAAATAGCCATTGACTGGATATCACTTGCGTCAATGGTTTTGATTTTTTTGCAATACTCCTTGTGGAGAGATATCAGTACAGTTTTTTTCAATCATATTATAACTTACTTTCACTCCCAATTTATCATGGAATTGTTAATATTTGATAAACAAATCTAATAAATTAAGAGAAATGCCAAAATTTTGCCAATTTAAACAAGTCACAAGGGAACTTTCAAAGGTTTGTACAGCCTTTAAACCGCTATAAAAATGTTCACTTACAAAAAACGGCTAACTTCCATACCATCCATTTGTGTACCGCATTGGGTGCAGTTCCCAGCATGATCCAAGGCAATATTTCGTAAACGGTATCCCGTTCGCGCTAATAATTCCACTTTACAGTGTTTACAATAGGTGCTGGATTGGCCGATTACATTGCCAAGATAAATGTAATTCAAGCCAACGGATTCACCCATATTTTTTGTCTCATGGAGGATTTTCTCCTCGGTAGGTGCAATATCTTGCATCTGGTATTGGGGATAAAATCGGCTCAAGTGCCAAGGCGTTTCTGGTCCAAGCTCATTAAGTATGAATTCCGCCAATGCCTGCAGCTCATCCAGGGAATCGTTGACACCTGGAACAATCAGCGTTGTGACTTCAAGCCAAATACCGAGTTTTTTTGCATTTCGGCAGGATTCTAAAACTGGCCCTAACTTCCCGCCCATTAACCTGCGGTAGGTTTCATCGCGAAATGCTTTGAGATCAATATTGATCGCATCCAAATAGGGATTGATCATTTTCAGCATTTCAGGAGTCATAAAACCATTACTGACGTAGACATTTTTCAAACCAGCCTGTTGGGCTAATTGAGCTGTATCGTATGTGTACTCAAAAAAAATTGTCGGCTCTGTATAAGTGTAGGCAATTGATTCACAGGATGCCGCCAAAGCTTGCCTGACAATTTCCTCGGGCATCACCCTATCTTGATTTGGCATGGCCATTGTCTTTGGCATTTGTGAGATCTGCCAGTTCTGACACCACCCGCACCGAAAATTGCATCCCGGTGTGGCAATTGAATAAGACCTAGAGCCCGGCATGAAATGATACAGCGGTTTTTTTTCTATCGGATCAACATGTAGTGCAATCAGGTTGCCATAGACCAGTGTTTTTAACTCGCCATCCTGGTTTTCACGCACCTGGCATATCCCCATGCCCCCAGGTTGAATTTGGCAGCGGTGTGCGCATAATTTACAGTGAACAATGCCATCACCAAGCTTATCGTATAATAAAGCATCATGAAACATGCTTTTCTCCAGGGATTTTTATAGTTTATATACCTTAATCGTAACTACTCAGCTGATGAGGAAATAGGGGGTGTGGTGTGGCGGCGAAGCCGCCACACCACACCCTCAACCTTTCTTTTACAGGGCAAACTGAGCAGTTACCCTTAATCTTATTCGATTGAACCTGCATTTACAAATTACCAACAAATG
>CAZCBW010000021.1:0-45738 GCA_964497065.1 uncultured Candidatus Brevefilum sp.
GATTTTTAATTAATTTTCTGGCCATGAGTTTCTTGATTAAATGGTAACTACTCAGCTAATGAAGAAATGGGGGGTGTGGTGTGGCGGCTTTGCCGCCACACCACACCCCCGACCTTTCATTTGCATGGCAGCCTGAGCAGTTACATTAATTGAATGATTTTACCTCCTCATCCGTTGCACTAAATCCTTGATTCCAAGATTATAATAACAAGAACAATCTTCAATTATTATAAGGAATTGCTATGGCTAAACCAACTAAATATGCACCTCATTTATGTACGCTGTTCATGATCATTGCGTTTATTGGCATTATTTTCGGATTGATATTTTCTCAACCATTAATCACGATCATTTTATTAGTGCCAACAGCAATCTATGAAGCTTATCGTACAGAAGGAAGATCAACTAAGACTACCTCATACATCCTGCTAGTGGTGCTGTTAGCAGAAATCATACTGATTCTGTTTAATATTCAATTTAATGTGGCAGAAATTTTAGGAGCAGATCAGCAATTAATTGGAGGATATTGGGTACCGTTAGGAGATTTGAGAATTGTGGGTCCGACAATCATGGCTGTCCTGTCAGTGATACTGTATACCCGCACAAGGGGGGTGTATACTCGCTGGCTGGCTGCAATCATCTTTGTTACCTCTTTTGCGATTATTTATATGATTGATCCCGTTGGTTTCCAGGATTTGCTCAATTATGGCATTCGGGAAGCACTGCGGAGATTCTAAATCAAATATTATTGTTAATCAATTGTTATCATAATTTTGATTGACAACATTGATTTCGTAATATATAATCCTTGAGGTTAATATATATACAAAATTTTATAATATATCAACAATATGGATAAATTTCAAGAATTTCAAGCGCCGGTTCACGATGACCCTGAGTGGAGACCCACTGTCTAATTAGACGCGCAGAACATTCCTTGAAATTATCAATTATTTATCAGGTCACAGTTCTGTGTGCCTGATTTTTTATTAAATTTGTAACTACTCAGCTTATGAAGAAATGGGGAGTGTGGTGTGGCGGCAAAGCCGCCACACCACACTCCCCGACCTTTCATTTGCATGGCAGCCTGAGCAGTTACATAAATTTTATGAATTTATGAGGTAGATAATTTTATGCTTAGTTTTATATCGCAAAATTTATGGATGATGATTGTATTTGGATTGCTGTCAATTGCAGTATTGGTTTATTCCGCAAATGTGGCAGTTCTCAAGCTCACTGGTCTTGCGGGGTATTTTAGACTTTCAACAACTTTTGTTGGTGTGACAGTCGTGTCAATTGCTACGAGTATTCCAGAACTTGCAGCACATTTTACGGCCTCTTTTGGCATCTTAAGCGGTTCATTGGATTACAAAGTCAGTTCCTCTGTTGTGCTAGGTGCCAATATTGGGTCGGATGTTGTCCAACAAACTTTGATCATGGCAGTTGTAGTATTGATCGCAGGTGGCTTGCATTTTAGAAAGTATTTTCTATGGAAAAGTCTGCTGCCTATGATTATTACAACACTCATGTGTATTGTTTTAGGGTTAGATGGTGTTTATTCTCGTATTGATGGCATGATCCTTTTTGGTTCTTTCATCGCTTATATGTATTACCTTTATCGTGATGAACGAAAATTTTATAAGCAAGAAGATCATGGCTTTAACGACGAAGGACATGTTCCGGATGGTGTACCAAAAAACAGTAAAGAAGCATGGATTTACACATTAATTGCAGTGGTGGCACTAGGTTTCACAATTCTCAGTGCGATGGTGGCGTTGCAAATTACAGAGGTTGTTGTGGACACAACAGGTATCGGCGGTTCATTGATCGGTGTTGTCACATTGGGCTTGGCCTCTGCATTACCTGAATTATTCACGGCACTATCTGGATTGCGCAATGGCGATTCGGGTATTTCCTTAGGAACGCTTATTGGAAGCAATATCATAAACCCGTTGCTGGCAATTGGGGGCGGCGCATTGATCAGCACCTATTATGTACCTCGGCCTCTAGTTTACTGGGATTTACCCTGGGAGACAATAACCGGTGCATTATTATGGATTGTTTTGTATCTTAACAATGGTAAGTTGGGTAAGTGGGTTGCTTATTATTTAATCGCCCTTTACTTTGTTTATATCACTATGCGGATGATATTCTTCTCAGTAGATTAATGATAAAAGCTGAAATAAAAGGTGCAGTTCACTCATGACTGCACCTTTTTTAATTAATGTTACCTGGAGAACTGTTCATTAACCCATCGAGCTTGTGAATTCTGTTTGTATTATAATGAGTATCATTATCAGTACTTATTATGAGGTTGCAGATGACCAAAACAAAATTTGCTTATCCGTTTGAAAACATTGAAACTGGCATGACAGAACAGTCGATTGGCACCTTTAAGAGCCAGGTGCGATCGATATTAAAAAATTCGCATCTTTTAGAAGATCAAAAAAGGTATGGATTATTTGATGCCGCTTTTAAAACGCTTGAATATCCCCAGGTATCGGCAGCTGCAATCCAAGCAATTGGTGAGGGAACTGTTTGCCTGATCAATGAAGGCCCTGCACCTTATCATCCGAGATATGTGGCACCAGATTTTCAAGTTGTTCTGGATAAGGGGTCAGAATTTTTTGGATTGCAGCCTGCTTCTAATCTCAATGAAGCAATTACAAGTCTTTTGACTCTGTATAACTACTCTCCTACTGGTGGTCCACCACCCTATATTGGCAGGTTAGATCAGCTGCTTGATCCATATGTTGAAGGGCAATCACCTGAGGTGGTTTTTGATCTATTAATAATGTTTTGGACACTAATAGATAGGCTGCAGCCGGATGCATTCGTACATGCAAATCTTGGCCCTGAAGAAACCAAAATTGGTTCACTACTCTTAGAAATCGATGACAGGATCAAAACCATCACCAATCTGACTCTACGTTATGATCCCCAAGTCACACCAAGGGATTTTGCATTACAAGCAGTGAGAAATGCGATGCACCTTTCAAAACCATATTTTCTCAATCACCCGGTTCATCTTAAGGAGTGGGGAGAAGATTATGTGGTTGCCAGTTGTTATAACATCATGCGTTTAGGTGGTGGCATTTTTACTTTAGTGCGGTTAAATCTTAGTGAGCTGGCACACCGTTTTAAAGGAAGTGTGGACGAGCTCTTAGAAAAAACATTGCCAGACCTGGTTTCACTCCAATTGGAAGTCATCAACAGCAGAATTCGATACCTGGTTGAAGAAGTAAGATGGTTTGAGAATTCAATCTTCGTCAAAGAGGGGTTACTGTATCCTGATAAATTTACTGCTTATGCTGGTGTGGTTGGTCTTAATGAATTGGTGAATCAGGTTATGGCTGCACAAGGTAAATCTGAGTGTAAATATGGACACGATGATGAAGCCAATCAGTTAGCTGTTTCGATAGTCTCAACTCTGAAATCTGCCTTGATGAATCATGAGGCTGAGTACTGTTTTGGATCGCAAGGAAAGATCACCTTTCATGCCCAGGTTGGTATTTCTGATGATCAGGGAATTACGCCTGGATGCAGAATTCCAGCAGGCTCAGAACCAGACCTTTATTCACATCTGAGAGTTTCAGCACCCATCCAAAAGCTGGTTGAAGGGGGCATCAGCGATATATTTGAGTTTGATCAGACTGCTAAAAATAACCCTGAGGCTATTCTTGATATCATTGACGGTGCCATGGCCTTAGGTATGCGGGACCTTTCAATTGGTTGTGTGGATTCAGAATATATTAGAGTTTCAGGTTATCTTGTCAGGCGATCTGACCTTGAAAATCGGCAAAATGAAAAATTGCTCAGGCATGATACAGCACACATTGCCCGTGGCTTTTTCAGTGCACAACCGAACACTCTTCATCGTAGACTTCGCCAAGTTTAATGAATCAATCAATACATGGATTGATAAACAGAATTCTTCCCCAGAGTTTTGTTGATGGACCAGGGAATCGAAGTGTAGTTTTCTTACGGGGGTGTAATTTCAGGTGCCTTTATTGTCATAACCCATACACAATCAATTTATGTACAGCATGCGGCAAGTGTGTCGATCAATGCCCAGTGAGTGCATTGTCTGTCATTGATGGCGAGTTCAGTTGGGCACCTGAAATATGTGAGGATTGTGACCAATGCATTATCCATTGTCCACACCTCAGCTCACCTAAAGTTTATCATCTGACACCTTTGGAGGCGTGGCAGCAAATAAAGGTAAACCAACCGTTCATCAGCGGTATAACGATTTCAGGGGGAGAACCGACCCTACAACCGGAATTTTTAGAAGAATTTCTAAAAATCATTCAACAAAATTCGTTTTTGGACACCTGTATTGAAACAAATGGCTGTATTGAGAGAACTGTCTTAAGTCGTTTACTGCCTTATTTAGATCGGGTGATGGTTGACCTGAAAGCATACGAACCAGATTTGCATCATCGATTAACTGGAGTAGATAACCAGCAAACCCTTAAGAATATTCGGTTTTTTGCTGAGGAATCAAAACTTTACATGGTGCGAACGACGGTGGTTCCTGGTTTCACGGACTCAGAAACGAACATCGCCAGAACGGCAGAGTTTTTATCCAAGATTGATCAAGATATTCACTTACGCCTTATAAAGTTTCGCCCACATGGTGTAATTGGTGAAGCAAAGGGTTGGGCATCACCTTCAGACGCAGTAATGAAAAGGCTTGTGGATATTGCGCAGATGGCTGGCTTGAGGAGTGTTGATTACTCTTTTTAGATGTGGTCATAATTCTTATAATCACGATTATTAGATCCATTCAGCATTGACACCATCTACAATTGACACGGGAAACACATTAGGTGTAATACCTGTGCTTTGTAAATAAGTTGTTGCAATTTGTTCGCAAAACTCTTCAACTTCCGTGCCATGATAAACTGCCAATGCACATCCTCCAAAACCAGCACCAGTCATCCTCGCCCCCAAGCAATCAGGATGAGTCTGGGCATTTTCCACGATTAGGTTCAATTCAGGGGAAGAAACTTCAAAGTCATCTCGCAGGCTAGTATGGCTGGCATTGATCAATTTTCCCATTTCACGGATATCACCGTTAAGCATGGCTCGTGCAAATTGATTAACCCGGACATTTTCCCGAATGACATGTCGTGCCCGTTTTATTAAAACATGATCCATTTTTAAGAGGTTTTGCTCAAAGAGGGTCATGCTTGCTTCCCGCAGGGATTTTACTCCGAGGAATTTTGCTGCTGCATTGACCTCATCATGCCTGGTATTGTAAGCTGAACTGGTTAAATTTCTGCGTGTATTTGTGTCCAGAACTATAAAACTAATCCCCTTAGGAATGGGGATATGCTCATATTTCATAGTCCGGCAATCCAATAAAACTGCATGGCCAGCAAGCCCAGCAGTTGAAACAAGCTGATCCATGATGCCCACATTAACGCCAACCCAATTATTTTCTGAAAATTGAGTGATTTTTGCCATTTCTGCTGGCGAAAGGACAAAATTGCCTGCATAACAAAATGCATTTAAAATGGCAATTTCAAAAGCAGCTGAAGAAGAAAGCCCTGCTCCAATCGGGATATTCCCGGTCATGACCCCTTTCCAGCCTTTCACAGGATATCCCTTTTTTTGAAGCGTCCAGGCGATGCCTTTAATATATTCTTTCCAGCTACTGGCTTCTTTATCGTATGAGCCTATCTCAAGTTGGAACATTTCATTAAACTCTTGCGAATAAATTTCAACTAATTGTTGATTATTCGTAGTGATCATCAAAGTAACGTGTAAATTAATTGCAGCGGGCAGGACAAAACCTTCTGAATAATCGGTATGTTCACCAATTAAATTGATCCTACCAGGAGCAGTGATAACTATTTTTGGATTATCTTGAAAAATATGCTGATACTTAGTTTTGAGGTGTGATTCAAATTCATTCTCCATGAATTGTCTCCAATATGTCCCACCCATTTATTTAGGGCCTTAGGAAGTATAAAGTATTTCCTGAATTGATTTTAAATCTTAGGTTATTTGTCGTAATAAATTGGTTTGATTGAGCGCTGTTTTGGCAATTTTTTGTCCAGGATATCTGGGGGATAATAGAAGGCACGGTGAAGCTGGGCATCGATTTTTCCGGAATAATGAAAACCCCGATAGGTACCCCAAAATTGCATAAATCGGAACCAAGTGATCGGCCACCAGTTATTCCCTAATACTTGTTCATGCCTCGCCTGGTTCATGTCAGTCAGTGCGTTTTTCAGCCAGAATTTAAAAAATTTCAAAAGGGTGAATTTACTGTTTGGAAGAATTTGCTTCATGGCGACAGCTTCACGTTTGTACCGATTAAATACCTGGCCTGCTGTTTCATCATGTAAGTGTATGACTTCTGCTTCGGCAACATATGAAATGGTATAACCGTTTTCCATCGCCCAACTAGACCAGGCTAAATCCTCCAACCCAGTCAGGTTTTCATTATAGGGGTGCTGTTGCCAAAGGGTTTTTTTAATCGCAGCATTGGCATTATGTGAATAGGGGTGAGCTTGTTGTAAAACTGAGTTGTCCGGGAAGTATTTACCGAAAAATTGGTGTTCAGAATAATGGTTGGTGCTGCCGCCGCGCTGCTTCCCATAACTTATGCCCACTGCTTCGTTTTCATGTGGTTTTACCAACTGCTCAATCCAATCTGGATAAACCGGATAACAATGAGCACTGATGATCACGATCACATCGCCTGATGAAGCCTCAATTCCCATATTTAATGATCGGCCAAATGTAAAATTTTCAGGGTGGATATGAACGACTTTTACAGGGTATTGTGAAGCAATTGCGAGTGTATTATCCGTGGAACCAGAATCGACTAATATTATCTCAACATTTTCCATTGTCTGCTGTGTGATGCCAAAGAGCAGGCGATCAATATTCTTCTTTTCATTTCGGGCTCGGATTACAACAGAAATTTGCATAGCTGTACACTTTCAGGTGGAGTGCTGAAAAATTATACCGTAGAATATATATCACCCGTTTAAATATTTTAGAAATTAAAGTATCTCTTAAATTAGCGATGAGTCTACGATAAATTGAAGTAAGTCCTTAGAAAGTTGTGTTAAGGATGGGATATGTAGGTACATCATATGCCCTGCCTGGTAATAGGTCATTTTTACATTCTCTTGCTGCGCTTTGGGCAGAGAGATATGGTTAAAAGTATATTCTGTTGCTAAAAATGGTGTTGCCAGGTCAAAATATCCGTTGCATACTATAACTTTTAAGCCTGGCTGCAGCTGGAAGGCCTGGCGTAAGTCATGGGCAGTATTAACATATTGATTTTGATAAACGTCAAACTTCCAGGTTTGATATAAAGATTTTAATATTTCATAGGGTAGATCAGTCTCATAGCCCAGATCATTACGGATATAGTCATACATAGTAGCCGTGTAAGGGCCGAGAGTAGCTGCGTAGCTGGGGTCAAATTCAAACTTTTCACCAACACGATCTATATCAAAGCCTTTATAGCGGCTGTCCAATCTGCCAATGGTGTGGCCAGAATTTCGTAATAATTCTTTGCAAAAACGGTCAATTCTAATTCGCAAATTTGAGCCAACGATATAATCAAAAGAAAGCCCTGTCAGTCGAGACAGTTTTGTAATGATTATTTCTTTGTCATTCTCATCAAGAACATTGCCTTTTATCAAAGCAAGTGTGTAATCATTTAATGCAAATTCACAGGCTTCTTTGATTGCGTTATCTAAATCAGCCTGAAGGTCTCCTGCAAGCTGGCCATGATACCATGCCGTCGCAGTATAGGTAGGCAGGAAGAGGATATAAGGCAGATCGTTGCCTTCATCAAATCGGGCAGTCAAGAAATTTAAGATTGATGAAATTAGAATGATCCCATTCAAGTACATGCCATGACGCTTATGTAAATAACCCGCCAAACCTGCTGCCCGCGTGGTTCCATAGCTTTCACCCATCAGGAATTTTGGCGACGCCCAGCGTTTGTTTCTGGTGGCGTAGATGCGGATAAATTCACCGACAGATTCGATATCCTTTTTAACATCATGAAATTGTTCGGGTTTTTCTTTTGGCACCGTGCGGCTGTAACCAGTGCTGACTGGGTCTATAAAGACCAGATCAGTTTCCTTCAATAAAGTGAACTCATTATCAATGAGTTGATAGGGTGGGCCGATTGGTTCACCGTCTTGCCCCATTAATACCCTTTTAGGTCCAGCTAATCCTAAATGTAACCAGACAGAGGACGATCCTGGCCCGCCATTAAACGAAAAGGTAATCGGCCGTTCAGGGGATAACTCATTGTCTTTCGTATAGGCTATATAAAAGATGCTGGCTTTTTGTTTTTCTCCTGATTCAATATCCTCTTCTTTTAAGATGATCGTACCGGTGGTGACGGTGTAGTTTAATTCTTTGCCATTTAAATCAATCGAATGCTGTGTGATCGAGGTCGATTCAGCAATTTGTTCGGGTTGACTAGAGCTGTCATTATCTTGCGAACTGTTGTTTTCAATTTGGGTCATTTTTTCTCCGATTGTCTTGAGTAGACCAGTTAAATCACATTCCAATCAAATTCTCTGATTGTTCTGATGACTTTAGGGGTGGTTTGTTTAAGCGATGTAATTTTCGAGGCTTCACTTGCCACGCCAATTAAGTGGATATTTATCGTTAATCCTAATTTAGCTAATAGATCAACAGCGTTCATCCCGCTTTGTAATCCTTTAACCGAATCCTCAAAGATATAAATTATTGCATTATCTAAAAATTGCCAGGATGAATTATCATTTCGGTTTTTCCATAGCGCATTAGCCAGGGATAACGCGTCGTTAATTAATTCACCATTGCACATTTGTAGCAGTGCCAACGTATGGACAGAATTTGGTTTTAGCAATGAATGTGCCGGTAGATTACAATGTTCTTTTGCATACCATCCCAAATACCCTGATCCGATCAAAGGAACATGATCGAGGTTGACAAGTTTTGCGCCTATTTCTGCCTCTGGGGGGCTAGGCAGTCCATCCGGTGCCTGCGATGGCCGATTGGTCATGATACCTACATAATGTTCTGTTTGTTTAATCCAATCGTGAAGTTTACGGATTTCTAGATCATTTAGAATAGGACGGTCGTATTTTTCAAGGTAACTTTCTATATGCAATTTTGGTGTTAAGTTATACGTATTTTGGAAAAAATCACTACCAAGCACAGTTTCCTGGTAAATAGGCTGAATCAATGATTGGTAAATATCTCGACATTTGGCTAAGATTGTATAAAGGTGGTTAGATTGAGCTCTGTTCAAATGCTTATGTTCTTTTTCCAAAAAATCAAACGCTGAAAGACCTGGCAAGTTATCGTCTTCTGTAAAATGATTTAGAAAATCATCAAAATCTGGCGGTGTCTCGGTAACAGGTGGTAAAGGTTGAATACCTTTGAACCTGATATTTGGATCAAATTTCCAGCTGTGAATTAATATAATTGCTGTGCAAATCGCCAAGGAATCCCATTCATTGGTGATTCCCATGGCTTCAAAATCAGCTATGTGCTCTGGTTTTAAATTTGTGTTAGGGACTCCTAAAGCATTTCCAAACAAGTTAACACATTTCTGCAGGGATTTATGATAGCCATTTGGTTCGAGCAAGACACCATCCATGTCGAACAAAATATATTTGTTGGTCATATACCGGTTATAATTTTGAGTTTCTTAAACAGATGGTCAATAGGTGATCAACGATCATATGAAAATCTTCAATCATCTCCATGCTGTCCGAATGGATTACCAGGCAATGATCGACTGACTTAATTAACTTACCGCCTTTGAAACCAGTTAAGCCTATTGTAATCCCATCTAATTGATTGGCGACTTCCACAGCACGCAACACATTTGGTGAATTACCACTGCCTGAAAATGCAATTAATATATCATTTGGCTTGAATAAGTTGAATAATGGTTCAGAAAAAACTCGGTCATAACCTTCATCATTTGCATAAGCTGTCAGCGAGGGGATATTATCACCCAATCCGATCACCCGCATTCGTTTATTTTCAGGCATTCGGGTATTTTTATTGAAATCACACACCATGTGAGCAGCGGTTGCCCAACTTCCCCCATTACCACAGATAAATACCGTAGCTTCTCGATCACGAGCATCTTCTAAGAGCGAGACAATTTTTTCTAATTCTCGTACTGGAAATGCATCGATAATGTTTTTCAATCCTATCAGGTATTGTTGAATGGTTTTCTTATGCTCAGTCATGGAAATTCCTTAAGATTTATAGATTATTTGGTACTCTTGATGTCTTTTAATAATATCTTCTTTTGTAGCAATACCGGTAGTGCCTATTTGTTGAACTGTGATTGAACCAACAAGATTGCCGATATATGCAGCTTCAATTGCCGTTGCTCCCGCACATAGGCTGATCCCTATACCAGCTAGGACAGAGTCACCTGCGCCAACGATATCTATCGGCCCTGAAATTGGAAATCCGGGAATGTGGAAATATTCACCGTTGTCATAACCACATATACCTTGGGCACCTAAAGTAACGAAGGTCGGTTTTTGCTGTTTTTCCCAAAGTAACCGTGCCGTTTCACTTGCCGGCTGACCTTCATCAAGATTATTGTTGATACCAAGCACAGCGGCAGCTTCTTGATAATTCATTTTAAGTGATACATGGTCATAATGTCCAGCAAAATGACGTGAGTCAACGATAAATGGTTTCTGTGGATAGTTTTGTGAAAGTTCCCCCAGTTTTTCACGCAATAAAGGTGACATGGTGCCAAATCCATCATTTTGTACCTGTTCAACAACCAGTACGCCATCATATATAGAGGCAGCAATTACAAGCTGTTCTGCAAGTGCCTCGTTGAGCTCAGTAGAATTTGGTGAGCGATTGATGATATCTATCCGGTTTAATTCGATATTTTCACCGGAGATTTCTTTCATAACTGGTTTTGTATAAGTCGGTGTAAATCGGTCAGGTGTAGTTATCATATGCTCCGTATTGATCTGACCAGATTTTAATGCCTGCCTGAGGGCGTAGCCATTGCCGTCATCACCTGTATAACCAATTGCAGCCGTTTTTACTTCCAATGAGCGTAAATTATTGGTCACAACCCCCGCTGAGCCAGGCTGTGCTCGCAAGCCTACTGCCTGGAAGGCTTCTTTGTGTGTTTCAATCGAAAATTCTGAAAGTGACCGGTCAAGTTGGATGTAATTATCCAGAAAAAAATCGCCCAAAACGGCTATCTTTGTAGTTAAAAATCTATTAAGCAATGCAGTAAAACGATTGTTGTCCATATTACCTTTAATTTTCGATTATTTACAAGATTTTTTCGGTGATCAGCCGATGTAAGTTGGGAATAGTATCTCGATGATCACCACGGATATAATGGCTTTCGCCGCCATCTGCCACAGTTCGAACAAGGACAGTTTTATAAGGTCTAAAATAATAAATGGCATCAGATTTCGGCGCTTCTATATGAGGGTTTTCACCAAGGTCAACTTTGTCAAAAACCGCAGTTGTAAAATGCTTGATTTCACGGCCTTCCTGGATGGCAACATTTCTCGCCATTGAAAGTGCTTTGAGATAGACCTCCGGACCCATGACAGCGGTACCAATATTGAGCATCACGCCATATTCAAGGTTATTTACATAATATGCCAGTGTTAAGAAATCACGATAGCTTGATTCACCAACAGCAGCACCATCAAAGTTTGGATGTTCATGAGCGATGTCTTGCCCAATCCCAACGTGTACGGTGATCGGAATGCCGTGTCTATAACCTGCAGCAAATAGGGAGGTCTCACGATAAGGGAATTCAATAGGGTTTTCAAGGATCATTTTACCGATGGATTCCCCTAAACCATAACCATTTTTTGCAGCATAGACCGCTGCATCATTGACCCTGCCTGATTCTTTCCAGAGGCCAAATTGCCCTTCCTGAATATACCGCGCCACGCTTTCAGTTGTTTGCCCGATCATCGCGAATTCCATGTCGTGAATTGCACAGGCTCCGTTTGTTCCAATTAGAGAGATATAACCTTTTTTCATTAAATCAATTAAGAATCGATTGACCCCACTGCGGATAACATGGGCACCGATTATCATCATAACGGTCGCACTATTTTCTTTAGCAGCAATGATTCTCTCTGCCAAAGTAATTAAAGATGAATTGTCTACTTTTGGAAAAGGGTCATCTAAGTTCAAGATCACACTTTTATTAAGATCATTGACCCTTTCTGATAATGGTTTTAAAAACAGCTTGTTTCTATCGAAAATCGGGTATGACACTGATTTACACCTCTTTCATCAAGTGCTGCCATAATTCATCAAACGGCTCAAAACTACCCATGATGATGTCAGCGCCTGAGGCAATCAAACGATCTCTTTTCCACAGATCCAATTCAGTCTTACCTGATTCATCAGTTGCAAGACCGATTGCAATCCCCTCAACAGCTTTAGTATCTTCGATTTCGACATATCCATCACCAAAAGCGATTAACTCTGGTCCGTGAAGGTTGTTTTGATTAATGATTTTTTGGATAACCATTCTTTTTGAAAAATTCTTGTAGTCATCCTGTGCACCGTAAATCCCTTCGAAAAATGGCGTCACGCCCAATAAATCAGCTTCATCTATGACATATTTTTCGTCAGTGCCTGATGCCAAGAAGCAAGTGATCCCATCTTTTCTAATTTCGTCCAATGCGTTTAGTGCACCAGGGACAACCATATCTACTGGCTCTATCTCGCCTGTTCTCAATCCTTTGAGCCTATCCTTGATCCTGTCCATCAAAAACTCATGGTACATGTCTTTATAATACAGAGGTTCTTTAGGGTGACCTCCCCGTTTTTCAATCTCCTCAGTTAAACGGATCATCTGGTAAATGGTCTGTTTTCCAGTTGTATTAGCAACATATGTTTTAACGACTTCTTGAACAACCTCAAGTTCTTCATGACCTGGCGTTTTCATCAATAATTCAACCATCATTGGGATCATGATTTGCTGCCATCCTTCTCGGATCAATGAAATTGTTCCGTCAAAATCAAAGATAGCAAAACGGATCGATCCCTTCGGAATATTTTGGTTGATGATCTCAATACTATTAGTGCCTGGAGCAGATTTTGTGTTATTTGTCATAAATTTATGCATCGATTTCTGTACCAATAATTAGAATGGAGAGCTCTGGGCTCTCCATTTTCTTTCTTTGGGTTTACTCGATAATTTGTGAGACCCTGCCTGATTTATTATGTTGAATGATGTATTTATGTTTACCGTCCGGCATGATTTCATCTTTGATCAAGATGTGGTCATCATCATAATCTTTAGTGGTTTTAACTTTTTCATGCTTTCCACCACGCCAATCTTCGATATTCACCGGTTCCCATTTGCCGCTTTCACCAGATTTATAAATAGCATCCAAGATGCAGTTAACGACATAACCATCATAGAAATCTTCAATAGGGTCTTTTTCCATATCGATTGAATCAAACATGTCATTGAACATTTCAATGTAACCTAAGGCATCCTCTTCGTTGCCAACGGGGAAAAGCCATCCGCTTTCACTCTCAGATTTTTCTGAAACATAACCGGATGTCTCACCAGAAGTGAATACTTCAAAACCTGTGCGCAGCCAATGGTTCAACCAGATGGTACCCTCCGTACCTGAGACTTCATCTCGAAGATCCATACCGCCTCTGAACGTCCAACCGGACTCGATTTGACCAATCGCACCGTTCTCAAATCTGATAAGGCCAATTGAAAAGTCCTCAGCTGTTATGGGGTGGACTAAGGTATCCAGATGCCCCATAGCCTCAACAGGACGTACATCTTTGCCAATAAAGCTTCGGCAAATTTCAGCACAGTGACATCCCATGTCTACCAGGGCGCCGCCACCAGCTAATTCTTTGTCAAAAAACCAGGGTGCATGTGGCCCAGGGTGCGTTTCTCTGGAGCGAGCCCATAGGATGCGTCCCAATGAACCACTTTTTACGTAATCAAGCGCTTTCAGTGTCTTGGGTGTATAAACCAGGTCTTCAAGGTAACCATGGAAGACACCAGCTTTCTCAACAGCATCCAGGATTTCTTTTGCTTCTGCACCGGTTCGTGCCAAAGGTTTTGTGCAAAGAACTGCTTTGCCAGCTTCTGCTGCTTTGATGATGGCTTCTTTATGTTGGAAATTGGGTAAAGCTACGACGACAATGTCTGTTTCTGGGTCATTGATCGCTTCATCCATGTCACCGGTCCAGCGAGGCACATTATAGATCTCAGAAAACTCTTTTGCGGATTCAGGTGTGCGGTTATAGATGATAGATACAACGTCCTTTGACCGGCTTCGTTGGATGGTCTTGGTGTAAAACATCCCAATAAAGCCAGCTCCGAGCATACTAATTTTATGCATATTCTCTCCTTTATTAATTATGATCTGAGACTTTTTTCTCGTCCATAAATCACGAGAATGATAACAAGCAATGAACCATAAATTATTTGTTGTAATGCCTGTGGTAGTTGCATTGTAGTCAATAAGCTTGAAATCAACTGAATCACAATCGCACCTGCAATGGTTCCAAAATAAGACCCCTTACCACCGGACATTTGTGTTCCACCGATGGCCACTGCAATAATTGAAGGAAACAGGTATTGGTTTCCTAGATTCGGACCTGCATTTTGTGTGTAACCGACCAATAAAAAACCTGCAAAACAAGCCATTGCTCCAGCGATCACATAGGTGGTGATCACCATTCTTTTTACCCGAACACCAGAAAGATGGGCAGTTGTTCGGTTTACACCTATTGCAAAGAGCTGCTTGCCGTACCGGGTTCTTTCCAGCAAGATCGTCATTAAAATGCCGATAATGATCCAGACAAAGATCATGCCTGGTATGCCCCAGATTATATTTCTGGCTGCAATTTGAGTCATTAGTGGGGGGACCCGCCCATCATAATAGCCTTTTGTCCATAAGATCAAAGCTCCCTGGACAACACCTGCCATACCCAATGTCATTACAAAGGGTGAAATTTTCAAATACGTAATTCCCAAGCCGTTTAACAAACCAACCAATGCGCCAGTGAGTATTACGATCAGCAATACCGGCAGAATTAAGCTGTTTTGGCCATTGATCAACATATAGGTCAATAATGCACCCACTGTTACAATAGGTGCTGCAGAGAGATCGATTCCTTCACCACCTGATATGATCACCAATGTTTGACCTGCCCCGATGATGGCGATGAAAGAAGCCAACCGGAGGATATTTAACCCCTGCCTGATTGCGCCTTGTACCGTACTGTAACCAGCTGGCAAAAAGCCGCTTAATAAAAATAACAGTAAAGCGATCAATAAAGCTGTGATCGGGGGGGAAATTTTAAATTTCTTGCTGTGATTTGAAGAACTATTATTATTGGACAGATCAGTTTCGTTCATCATTTTTTCTTCCTGCGAAATAAATTAACCACACCTGGCGCTGCTAATGCCACAACAATTACCAATGCATTAACCAGTGTCACCGCCCAAGAATCGATATTAGCTATGGATATAATCCTGCGAATGTTTCCCAAAACAATGCCACCGAAAACCGCACCAATTAGTGAGCCAGACCCACCGCTAAATGAAACACCGCCGATAATTGCCCCGGTTATTGATGGGAGCATCATATCAGCGCCACTGCCTGAAAGTCCAGATCCGGTCAATAAGCTATAGCTGATTGCGCCAAATGATGCTAATAAACCTGAAAGTACATAGGTCAAGATTTTGATCCGGTTTACAGGAACGCCAGTGGTGTAAGCTGCCTTGGCATTGCCGCCGACGGCATATAAGAACCGGCCAAATTTACGGTTACGGAAGAATCCCCATACTATTAATACCAGTATGAGTATGAGGACAGTAATTGGTATGCCAAAATATTGCGTAGTGCGATAAACGCTGGTGTATTCTCTGGGGATTGCACCGCCAGGAGTAGGCAGCAATAATAAAGCTAACCCTGCATAGATGTAACTGGTCGCAAATGTCACAATCACTGGCTGCAGGCCAAGCGAGACTGTGAGCAGCCCATTGAGGAAACCGGCGGCCAGGCCAAAACCGATAACAGCCAATACCATTGCGATGTTGTGCCAGGGTTCATCTGCTGTCGTTACTGTCAATGCTAAAATAACATTGCCGACAGATACAATTGCACCATTTGATAGATCCAATCCGCCGCCAATTAATACCAAACCTTGACCAACCGTCAACAGCAACACGGGCAGCCAGGTTCGGAAGTTGCTGTTCATCAACCGGCTGATCGTGCCTGGTTCAAAAACATTGTTTTGAAGTGACAGGAATAAGCCAGTTGACAAAAGGAAAAGAATTAACGGCATGCCAAAAGCATATTTTTTATTAAATGTCCTGATCAGGTTACCAAGATTGAATTTATTTTTATCAGGCATGTTCAATTTCCTCGTACTGGTTTGACATAGTTTTTGCACCCATACTGGATGAGACCAGGTTTGCTTCGGTGACCATTTCACCAGTTAAGTCGGCATTGATAATGCCATCTTGCATGACAAGAATACGTGGACATAAATCTAATAATTCCTGATCATCTGAGCTGTAGAATAAAATTGTCGTCCCTGTTTCACTCAGCTGTTTCAGAAGGTAATAAAATTCAGACTTGGTGCCCACGTCAACACCTTTGGTTGGGTCGTCAAGTAAAAGAAGTTTTGGTTTACGCAGCAGCCATTTCCCAATAACAACTTTTTGAGCGTTGCCGCCAGACAGGTTGCTGACTGGCGAATCAAGAGATTCCATGACTAAATTTAGCTGGCTGGCAACTTCGTTTGCATCTTTTTTAGCCTTTTTAATGTTAAGAAAAGGTTTGCCATAGTTCTTCCAGTTTGGCAAATGAATATTCTCTAAAATTGATCGAATTAATAACAATCCTTCAGTCGCCCTCTCACCAGGAATTAAGGCTACTCCCTGGCTCATGGCTTTTTTGGGATGTTTGAAGTTTAATTCAGTGCCAAAAAATGTAATATTTCCAGAAAATGGTTCATTGCCGAACAAGGTAAGCAGCAGCGCGCTTTGACCCTGACCGCGAAGACCACCGATACCGACTAACTCACCTTTTTTCACGGTAAAAGAAACTCCTGACAGCCGGCAATTTTGTACATCTTCTAAAACCAGTGCTGTTTCTTTTTCTGAAACATCCTCTTCAATGACTAAGTTTTTGGTTAAACCTTCTTCTGTACCCACCATCATCTTTACAATGTTTTCTACGTTAGTTTCAGAAATAATCGCATCTCCGATAGTATTTCCATTGCGTAAGACCACAGCCCTATCAGCAATTCGGAATATTTCATCCATGCGATGGGATATAAAAACTAGACCTTTGTTATCATCCTTTAATTTTCCGATTAGGTCAAACAGGCAAGATACCTGATTGGTGTCAAGGCTGGCTGTTGCTTCATCAAAGATCAGAATCTCAGGATCTCGGCTGATTGCTTTTAATATTTCAACAATTTGTTTTTCGTCTGGTGGCAAGGTTTCGACAACAGCTTCTGGATGTAAGCTTGTTTGGTAAGTCCCTTCAAATAATTTTAATAATTCATTGGTTTTATTAATCATCAAATTATTATTGATGAATCCGGTTTTATTAAGCGGCTCGTTTGCAAGCCAGATGTTTTCGGAGACAGTTAAAGAAGGCACCAAACTCAATTCCTGGTAAACCGCCATAATACCCGCTTTTTGGGCTACCATAGGATTGTTGTAATTGACAGCCTCTTCATGGAAGTAGACTTCACCCTCGTCCTGAGAGAGAACCCCGGTAATGATCTTGGCTAACGTGCTTTTTCCACTTCCGTTAGAGCCTACCAGCGCGAGAACTTCACCCGATCTGACTTCAATTGAACCATTGATCAGCGCCCTAACGCCGCCAAATCGTTTCTTAATTTCTAATGTTTTCAGGCAGATTGATTTCATGTAAGCCACATTTATTATAAAGATAGCCTTTGCAGGCTATTGATGATTTTTTATTATGTTTGAGCAAAAAAATGAGGTTCTCCGCAACACGCGGAGAACCTCCAATCTGTAATACTTTAGTTGAAGAAAGCTTCAAGAACCTCGTCGAGGGTCATGATCCCATCCAGGAGATAGGACTCTGGGTAGTCGCCTGAAGCAACATACTCAGCGTAAACTTCATCAAAGTTTTCAGGGGTTACAACAATCGGGACATCGATCACGATGGTTGTTCCGTATTGACCACCCAGAATGGATGTGTCAAGTTCGCGGCCTGAGAGGATTTCAATTGCAATCCGAAGAGCGGTAGCATTCACACCAGGTGCGTTGGCAACAGCTATGGTTTCGAAATCCGGATATTCTTCCAGCATCTCGCCCCACATTCTCAGGAAATTAACGCGGCCTTCACCGGTTCCTAATGGTAATGTCTCGGGGTTGGCTGCTCTCACTGCTTCCCATGCACCAACTGCCATACCATCTTGGGTCCAGAAGCCGTCCAGGTTGGGGTAAGCTGCCAGGTAGTCTGACATCACCTGTTGGCCTGTTGCCTGGTCCCAGAAGCCGGACTCACTGGCTAAAACGTTAATGCCAGGGTATTCATCAAAAGTATCCAGTACAGCGCTCATTCGGAGAACATTGGCGGGATGACCGATGAAGCCTTCGATTAAGACCACATCACCTTCTTGCAGTTTGTCAGCAAACCATGCGGCGCTGATGCGGGCCCATTCGTACTGGTCATGGCCAACATTGATCACGCCTTCAGCTTCAATTTCCTGGTCGATGGAAAGTACCAAAATACCCATCTCTACAGCTTCTTCGAGAATCTGGTTCAGGGCTACGGCATCACCGGGATTAACCAAAATAGCATCCACACCGGCATTGATCAAGTTTTCAAGCTGTTCAATTTGACCGGCAACATCAGTGTCGAAGCTTTCAATCACTAGTTCATTTGTTAGACCCATATCCATGTATTCTTGGTTGACGGTGATCAAGTTGTCGATCATCTGGGTGCGGTATTCACTGCTGATGAACGGGTTTGAAATACCGATGGTGAAGGGGCCGACTGCCGGTTCTTCAACAACGGGCTCTTCGACCTCAGGTTCTTCAACAACAGGTTCTTCTACAACTGGTTCTTCGACGACAGGTTCTTCTGCAGCGGGCGCACAGGCTGCGAGAATAACACCCATCATGGCAATCATTGCCAGAATTGCAAATAGTTTTGTAAGTTTCTTCATTCTTTCTCCTTTTAAATATTGTGTTTACAAACAGTTTTGATCGTTCTGAATTTAGATATTGTTCTCGATAAGCACCTCCATCCAGATTAAGTTTTTTATTAATGGCATCAATACATACAATGGTTGGTCCCATCAACTTGGTTATTATAGCATCAAGTTTTGCAATTGTTAAGTATTGTTAACAACCGATGAAGATTATTATTGGTGAATTAATAAACTTTCATGAATAGCTAAAAGATTGATAAAAGGCTAGTTACTTTCGATTTTAATTTTACGACCATTTAAAAAAGATTCCTGACAGGCAATCACAGCTTCTAACGCTTTATAGCCCTCAATTCCGGGTATTGGAACCTCTTTTTCATTTAACAAAGCATCTGCAAATGCGTCCATAACACCAGATTTAACCTGCTCAACATTTGTTGACTGTTTACCAGTTTTATGAAACTCAGCATGCTCATGGTCATAGTGAATAACTAGTGGATAGTCGGGATGGGTGTTAATTTCCATGACACCTTTTTGACCATAAATCTTGGTGCTGTTTTCTTCTTTTTGATAAGACCAGCTAGCAATCATCGTCCCCAGAAAACCTTTTTTTGTAGTTAGAAGACAAACCGCGTTATCTTCCACATCGATCAATTCTCCGTTTGGGTAGGTTTTACTCAAGGTTCCGAGCATAGCCATTGCTTCAGAATAATCATCATCAATCAGCCACCGAACTAAATCCAGTTTATGGATGGCGAGATCACCCAGTACGCCTAATCCGGTGATGTCTTTCTTATAAAACCAGGTATTTTCTCCATCAATTGCCCAATCTTCTGAGCCTGGATGACCAAACACAGATGTAAATGTGAGTATTTTCCCGATTTTCCCCTCATCAATTAATGCCTTGGCCTTGATGTGGGCATTCTCCAAACGTTGATTGTGGGCAATCATCAATTGTTTGCCGGATTTTCTGGCTGCTTCAACCATATTTTTTGCATCTGCCAGGTTGGTCGCCATAGGTTTTTCACACAGGACGTGTTTGCCAGCATTTAATGCCGCTATGGACATTTCGGCATGAGTCGTGTTGGTCGCTGCCACAATGACCGCATCAATTTCTGGGTCCTGCACCAGGTCTTTATAATCTGTGTAGGCTTTACAATCATATTGTGCAGCCATTTCATTAACTCTGGATTCGACGATATCACAAATAGCTGCAACTTTTGTGAGTGGGTTGCTCTGTGTTTCTGGAAGGTGCCGGACACGGACAACAGTCCCAGCACCAATAATTCCAATTTGCAAGGTCATATACACTCCTTTTATTGATTTTATTTGCTCTTATAACTGTGATTATATTCTAACTTCTATGAAAGATAACTTTGCCTTGACAGATAACGTTGGATATCCAACATTTTGGATATTATTCATTAACGAATATATTGAGGTTTTGATATTAGAATTATCATGTAGAAAATGGTTCTTAATTTTTGGAGGTTTTGTTGAACACTTGTTTTCTTGGTGTAGAAATTGGCGGCACAAAAATTCAGGTAGCATTGGGAACCCAGAAGGGTAAACTCCTGGCAGTTGAAAAAAGTCCCGTGGATGTTGATCAAGGCGCCGAAGGTATTCTTGCTTGGATCAGTAGGGCGATTCCAGAAATCACTCAACAACACCTACCATCTGGAGACAAACTTGTCGCAATTGGTTGTGGATTTGGCGGTCCATTTAATAAAAAAAATGGCCAGGTGATTACCTCAGTTCATATTCATGGTTGGCAGGGGTTTTATCTGAAGGATTGGTTTGAAAACACATTTTCCTTGCCAGCTATTGTCGATAATGATTCTAATGTGGCAGCGTGGGGTGAATATTGTTTAGGAACAGGAAAGGGTTGTCAGCATTTTTTCTATACCAATATCGGTAGTGGTGTTGGTGGGGGACTGATATTAGATGGAAAATTGTTTTTAGGCCAGGGATATGGGGCTGGAGAGTTCGGCCATATGTACGTTCCTGACTGGCTGGATCCTGTCCCTGGAAAAGCGGCAGTAATTGAAAGTTTATGCTCTGGATGGGCGATCACATCCCGGTTACAGACAAAAGGTTATGTGCCACAAGATTCACAAATCATGGAACTAGTTTCTGGTAAAAAAAATAAAATCACACCAGAAATTTTAGCCAAGGCCGGAAAATCGGGAGATAAATTCGCTCTGGAAGAGATTGACAGGGTGGCGCATTCCATGGGAATCGGACTTGCTAACGTGATCAACTTAACCAATGTTGAACGTATTGGCATTGGTGGAGGCGTTTCTAATCTTGGAGAATTGATCATTGACCCAATTAGAAGATTTACCCAAAAATATGTTTTTGTAGCAGATAATTATATGATCGATAAAAGCCTTCTTGGCAATAATATTGTTTTAGTAGGTGCAATCCTGCTTGCTGCTCAGGAGTTGAGTGAATTCTAACAATTATGCTGAATAAATCCCAGCTTTTTTCGCATAGCGATATAACTCCACAACATTTTTAGGTGGGACATCGCTCTGTAAATGGTTGCATGGGGCAAGAATAAATCCGCCGTCAGCAGACAGATCGTTCAGGCATCGGTCGACATCTTGCCTGACATCAAGGATAGTGCCTGGCATGGCATGCGTAATATCGACACCGCCTAAAAAGCTAATTTCTTTGCCGAATTTTTGCTTTATTTTAGCCGGATCCATCCCTGAGACAGGTTCGAGTGGATGAAGAACATCGATACCCAGTTCAATGAAGTCAGGAATTAATTTCTCTACAGCCCCATCAGAGTGTAGCATGATTTTAATATCAGGTTGAATATTTTTGATTTTGGTAACGATCGTTTTTATACAAGGCTTGATCAATTCACGAAACAAGAGAGGTGAGAATACAAGATTGTCATTAGCTGCATAATCATCGCCTGGCAGTTCGATCATATCCATGGTTCCAGCAGATTCCCGTAGATAGTTTTCAGTTAACCCGCATATTGTTTCAGTGACTTTTTCTAAAAGTGCATGGGCAAAATTCTGATTAACTGCCATATCCATCATGAAATTTTCCATACTGCGCAGATCACAGGCCATCTGAAAAGGTCCGTGTGAAACAACCATCCTGCCGATTATAAAATATTCACTATTCTTTAAAGCCAATGCCCTTTCTGATACACCCTGCGTCCATTTAGGATCGTTTATTTCTGGCCATTGCACCAAATCATCAATCGCATCGAGAGAATCTGTGTTCTTTAACAGCCCGTCAGTTGCTGAATAATATGGAAATGTTTTCTTCCAGGGTTGGCCAAAATCATCTAGGATGATATTTTCATCCTTCGGTGAAATATGTGTTGGGCTGGTTGGCGATGCACCGGGCCAAATATAACGTGTATCGGTGTCAAGGGCAGTTAAAATGCGGTCATCCATAAAATTGATGGTATGACCCTGCCTGATGGGCTCTAATGGCTCACCAATTTCGAGTATATCCAGTAAGCGGTGATATAACGGGTCAACCAGGCCATAGGGGCCTCCCCAAAGCGCAGTGGGCACCCGGTCTGGTTCTTGGTGCGATAATGCAGTGAAAACTCTCTCTTTTGGTAGCATAGAACCTCATGTGATATTAATTTACTCGTGGTGTTTTGATTAAGCTGTTAAACAAAATCATATCATAACTGTCTAGTAGAAAGGATGTTACACTAGTGTCAGCATGAAAATTTCTTCACAAAACCAATCATTTCCTAACTTTAAGCGGTATGATTGATTTATAAGTATGGCATTGTTATCATTTTTTAGTTTAGTGTTAAATTGATTGATAAAAATATTTTGAAAGGAGAAAATTCATGGCAAAAGTATTTAAAGTAGGTGTAATTGGTGTTGGTTTTATCGGCCCAGCGCATATGGAAGGCATACGAAGGCAGGGTTTTGAAGTTGTGGCTGTTGCTGAGTCAACCCAGGATCTGGCTGATGAGGCTGCAGAACGCCTGTTAGTTCCCAAGGCTTATGGCAACTGGAAAGATTTGATCGCTGACCCTGAAATTGAAGTGGTTCATATTGCCTCACCGAATTTTCTGCATTACGAAAACGCTAAAGCAGCACTGGAAGCCGGTAAACACGTCATATGTGAGAAACCACTGGCAATGACTTCACAAGAATCTGGTGAGCTTGTACGTTTGGCAAAAGAAAAGAAACTGGTCAATGCTGTCAATTTTAATATCCGCTTTTATCCGCTGGTACATGACGCTAAAGCCCGTATAGCTCAAGGTGAACTTGGTGATAAGCTTTATATCATTCAGGGCAGCTATCTTCAAGATTGGCTTCTGCTGGATACAGATTGGAACTGGCGGCTTGAACCAGAATTGGGTGGCGATATGCGTGCAGTTGCTGATATTGGTTCACACTGGATGGATTTAGTCACATTCATCACCGGTGCCAGGATCAAGTCTGTATTTGCAGATTTTACAACTTTTATTCCAGTTCGAAAGAAACCTAAAAAGAAAATTGACACCTTTGGCGGTAAATTGCAAACTGATATGGAGTATGAAGAAAAGACCATAAAGACCGAAGATTATGCAGCAATATTATTTAAGTTTGAAAACGGTGCACGGGGTGTGATGACCGTTTCACAGGTCTCAAGTGGCAGAAAAAACCGGTTGTTCTTTGAGATTAATGGGTCAAAATCTTCGCTCGTTTGGGATTCTGAAGTTCCAAACCAGATGACCATCGGCCATCGGCCTGAACCTAATCAATTATTGATCAAGGACCCATCTTTGATGACCCATGCCGCTCAATGGACTGCCTCATATCCAGGGGGACACACCGAAGGATTCCCAGACACGTTCAAGCAATTGCAGCGTGCTGTATATCGTTATATTGTGGACGGAAATTTTGATATTGAGCCTGATTTCCCGACTTTTAAAGATGGCCATAACACAATACTTGTAGACGAAGCGATTTTTTCAAGTGCGAAAGAACAGCGCTGGGTTGACGTAAATTATTAAATTCATCTAGTTAATTGGAGGATATTACAATGAAATTAGGTTTAATGACGGCTGCGTTTCCTGATCAATCTTTACAGGAGGTGGCAGCGTGGGCAAGTGAAACAGGCTTTGAAATGCTGGAACTGGCTTGTTGGCCAGTTGGAAAAGCCACCCGCCGGTATGCAGGTGTAACTACGTTGGATGTAACTGGTTTTGGAAAAAACGAAGCCGACCAGGCTCGATCTGTAATGGATCAATACAATCTGGAAATATCTTCATTAGGTTACTATCCAAACCCCATGCATCCTGATCCGAAGCACCGTTCTGTTGTGATCGAGCATCTCAAAAAAGTCATCGATGCAGCTGCATTGGTCATGGATAAACCCATTGTTGGGACTTTTGTTGGCCGCGATAAGGATCAAACAATTGAGGAAAATTTCGAACGCTTTAAAGAGATCTGGCCGCAGATCGTAAAATATGCCGGTGATAAAGGTGTTAAAATTGCGATCGAAAATTGCCCTATGATCTTTTCAAATGATGAGTGGCCGGGTGGTAATAACCTTGCTTTTTCGCCAGCAATTTGGGATGAAATGTTCAGGATTATTCCAGACGAAAACTTTGGACTCAACTTGGATCCCTCACATCTGATCTGGTTGATGATCGACTATTACCAGGTTGTACGTGATTACGCTGATCGCATCTTCCATGTGCATGCTAAAGACCTTGAGGTGGATCAACAAGGCTTATATATGAATGGAACCTTGTCGCTCGGTATGGGATGGCAGATACCGCGCCTACCCGGCTTAGGAGAGGTCAACTGGGGCGGGTTCATCAGCCAGTTGTATCGGTTTGGCTATGACTATGTGATTTCTATTGAGCATGAAGACCGAAAATTCGAAGGCTCAGACGAATTGGTTAAACGCGGTTTCTTGATTTCACGTGACGTATTAAAACCTTATCTGCATTAATAATAAATCACCTCATCAAACATAATTGACTTTGATGAGGTGATTTTATGTCATCAATTTATTGTCTCATAGTTTGGAGTGGAACTAATGAAAGTATTTATTGGCTGTGATCTCGGCGGCACAAATATTAAAGCTGGCCTAGTTGATATTGAGCAGGGCAATGTTTTGATATCAGATTCCACGCCAACAAAAGCCCGCCAGGGTCCGGATGCCGTGCTTAAACGGATGACACAATTGATGTCAAGTTTGATCAAACAAAGCAATGTTAAGAAAAAGGACATTGGGGGGGTGGGAATCAGTGCACCTGGTATTATCGACCTGGAAACCAACACCACACAATTCCTGCCTAACCTTTATACAGAATGGCGAAATGTCCCTGTTGGCGAAATTGTCAAAAAGACACTGGGGCTTGAAGTTTCAATGCTCAATGACGTCAGAGCAATAACTTATGGCGAGTGGGCATTTGGTGCAGGGGTAGATGTTGATTCAATGGCCTGTTTTGCTATTGGGACGGGTGTAGGGGGCGGATTGGTTGTTGATAATAAACTTGTTCTAGGGTTTGGGGGAACAGCAGGTGAGTTGGGTCACCAGACAGTGGATTTGAATGGTCCAATTTGTGGATGTGGAAACAGAGGCTGCATTGAAGTGTTTGCTTCGGGGCCGGCCATCGCAGCTGAAGCAGCACGAGGCGTTCGCCAGGGCTGGTCGACGAAGATTGCAGACTTGATCGATAATGACCTGAACCGATTAACACCGGAAATTGTGTCGAAAGCTGCTGAAGATGGGGATGAATTTGCTCTCGAGGTTTGGCAGAGGGCGGGTTCATACCTTGGCATTGGTGTCTCGAACATACTCACCTGTATTGGTGTCAAGAAAGTTGTTATTGGCGGAGGGGTCTCTAAAGCAGGTGACTTATTATTAGATCCAATTCGCGAGGTTGTTAAACAACGTGTTTTCTTGATGCCAATTGAAAAAGTTAAAATCCTCACTGCAAAACTTGGTAAAGATGCCGGTATTGTTGGGATGGCTGCCTGGATTGCCCGAAAACAGGGTATTGAGATACATAGTTAATTATTATTACCGCATATAAAACGGCTGGCAATTAATCTGCCAGCTGTTTTACAAAAATTAGATATCTTAATACGTAACTGCTCAGTCTGTCCTGCAACTGAAAGGTCGGGGGTGTGGTGTGGCGGCATCGCTGCCACACCACACCCCCTATTTCCTCATCAGCTGAGTAGTTATCTTAATACTATGTTATCCGTAAGCCTCATCGTATTCTTGCATCAATTTTTCAGTACCGCTGACACCAAATCGAGTGACCCCAATTTCGATAACTTCGAGCGCGTCTTTTAATCGCCGGACACCTTGGGCAGCTTTAACCTCAACTTTTTCACTTACTGAAGCTCGCATCAGTTTCAAAATATCCAAAGTATAGCCAACTGTTTCGCCAAATTCATTTTTATATGGGGAAGATGCGAATCCGGTGCTTGTCTTAACGAAATGACCACCTGCAGATTCGATTAATTGACATGCTTTGGTGATCAGGTCCATATTTTCATAGTACCCTGTTTCAAGAATCACTTTAACTGTTCGTTCTTGGGCAGCTTCGACGACTGCCGCAATATCATCTTGAACAAGCTGATAATCTCCACCAAAAAGGGCACCTAAATTGAGTACCATATCAATTTCTTGAGCGCCTTCATCGATCGCCTGTTTGGTTGCTAATACTTTTGTTTCTGTCGTATCGTAACCCAGCGGAAAACAAATAACAGGATTGACCAGAACATCGCTACTGTTTAATATTTCAGCGGCCAGTTTTGTATAACAAGGTTTAACAGTTGCTGCTGCCACCTGCTCTTTAATGGCCACTTCTAGACCGTGGATGGTTTCTTCTTTGGTCATAGCTGGTTTAAGCAAGGAATGATCGATCATTTTAGAAAGTTCTAATCGTGATACGGGTGCATTACTCATCTTTTATTCTCCTTTGAGAATGGATTATCTATCTATGATTAATTATAAATTTATTATGTAACATATGTTATCATTACTGTAGCAATTATGTTAAGTAATGATAAATAGCGTTATAAAAGGATAATATCATGTTGCAATTAGAAAGGCAAAATCAAATTTTGCAATGGCTCTACCAGCGGGGATTCCTTTCAACAGCTGAAGTTGCCAAGCATTTTAAGATTTCTCAAATGACCGTTTGGCGTGATATCGAAATATTAGAAAGCCAGGGGCTTGCAAAAAGAGTACATGGTGGGTTGGCATTAGCGGGCTGGGAATTAGGGGCCGAAACAGGCACGGAGAATGAAGGATCAATTCATCAAAGAGTCTATGAGTTTCCATCTGGTATCAATGATCCATTGCGAATAGCTATTGGCAAATATGTGGCCAAAGATATTATTAAACCAGGAGATAATCTGATACTTGAAGGTGGGAGCACAGTTGCTTGTGTCATACCAAATATTGAGGTTAATGATATTACTGTTATCACTAATGGACTTAATACCATGGCTATGGCTCAAGTCTATGACACCGTACAAACAGTTTTATGCTGCGGTGGTGTATTAAACCAGCCTAATGCGATCTTCATTGGCCCCCAGGCAGAAAATTTTTTCCATTCCTATCGAGTTGATCGAGCCATAGTAAGCGCCTCTGGTTTGACATTAAAAGATGGATTGGTAGACCCCTCACCAATCTATGACAGTATGAAAAGGGTAATGTGTCGCAGCGCAAGACAGCGAATTGTGCTGATGGATTCGACTAAGATTGGAAAAAAGGGACTATCCCGGGTTATGGGTTTGAATGAATTTGATATTCTTGTGACCAATCATGATGCAGAACCTGAAATAATCAGGGCTTTACATTCGATGAATGTGGACGTGAGATTGGTTGAGGCGTAGAATCATTTATCAGCATGTTAGAATAATCATCTAATTGCAATTGCGAAGAGGGAGCATGATATTTAATCAGCCATTATTTTTTGAACCCGTCTTAAAACACTATATTTGGGGAGGGCGGAATTTAGAATTATTGGGACGGAATTTACCAGCAGGTAAAATGGTTGCAGAATCCTGGGAAATTTCAGCCCATGACGACGGCAAGACAAAAGTGATGAATGGTAACTTTTCAGGTAAATCACTTCAAGAATTATTAGAGAATGCAGGAGAAAAACTGGTAGGTACTAAAAACCGATGGGCTTCGGAACGAGGTAAATTTCCATGGTTGATTAAATTACTCGATGCCAATCAGCCCTTATCTGTTCAAGTACATCCGGATGATGCTTATGCAAAAAAACATGAAGGCAATGAACTTGGAAAGACTGAAATGTGGGTTGTCCTGTGGGCAAAGCCTGATGCAGCCATAATTTATGGCTTAAAAAAGGATGTTGAAAAGCAGGAATTTAAATCTGCAATTGAACAAGGCAAGATGGAGAGCGTGTTAAATGTTGTTCCAATCCAGGCAGGTGATCATATTTGCGTGCCTGCTGGAACATTGCATGCCATTTTAGGCGGTGCGATAATTGCTGAAATTCAGCAAAACTCCAATACGACTTATCGAATCTACGATTGGGGTAGAAAAGACAATTCTGGTCAATCGCGACCTTTACATATTGAAAAAGGTTTGGATGCCATCAATTTTGATTCCACAGATTTGAAGCTTACACCGCCTAAATTAATCGAAAAAAACGATCAATGGACAAAGGAGTTGCTTTGTGACAATAAATACTTCTCTATAGAAAGAATCAAGTGTCATAAAGATTCGCTTATTTCAGGTACCTGTGATGGTTCGACAATGGAAATATGGGGGGTTATTGACGGAAGGGCTTATATTCAAGATGAGGAATTGTCGGCTGTTAAATTTTGTCTTTTACCTGCAGTTATTGGTGATTATTCTGTCAAATCATCAGAAAATTCAACACTTCTACGCATATTTTCTTCATAAATTTTTGATTTATCTTGGCATTTTGGGCTGTATTTAAAGATATGATAAGATAGTTTAATATATGGTTACTTTTATCTAAGTCAAAAATATACAAACATATAAAAATAAATAATGGTGCTTATCCACTATCTCAGGAGGCGAATTTTGGCACAAAAAACATTGACAAGGATTATTTGGGGAATATTTGCAATTTTATTGATTGTAGGCATAATCTTTGCGGATGAATTTGGAATCTCTGATATTCGCTGGCTGGTGATTTTTGCATGCGTTTTTGTGATTGGTTTCTCTGGTTATTTGCTTAAGCGAATGATCGACCTTGACCAGGGAACAGATCAGATGCAGCAGATATCTGGATTTATCAGAACAGGAGCACAAGCTTTTTTAAAAAGAGAATATTACCTATTGGCAATATTTACTGTGGTTTTAGCAGCATTATTGGCAATTTTCATCGAACCACGACCATGGGTTAGTTTCGGATACGTATTGGGAACGCTGATTTCAGCTCTCGCTAGCTGGGTTGGAATGAGTGTAGCTGTCAGAGCCAATGTGCGTACAGCAAGTGCAGCCATGTATTCATGGGGGAAAGCCTTTGGTGTTGCCTTTTCCAGCGGTACGATAACCGGGTTCTTTTTGGTTGGTTTTGGTTTATTCAGTTTGACCATTTTAACCATGATTTTTGAGTCCTCGTTTGTGTGGTTGGGTTTTGTTTTCGGAGCCACATCAGTTGCATTATTTCTGAGGGTTGGTGGCGGTATTTTTACAAAAAGCGCGGATATCGGTGCAGATTTAGTTGGAAAAGTCGAGGTAGGCATACCAGAAGATGATATTCGTAATCCGGCGACAATTGCGGACAATGTGGGTGACAATGTTGGAGATATCGCCGGAATGGGTTCAGACCTCTACGAAAGCTATGTATCGGCCATAGTTGCGGCGATGGTTCTAGGGCAGATAACCTTAGGTTTTGTTGGCGTATTGATCCCTTTAATGTTATGCACTATAGGCTTACTTGCCTCAATGCTTGGCAGCTTATTTGTACATTCTCCTAAAAAGGAAAACCTCGCATTTGAGCAGCAAATTCATACTGTACACCAAAAAATGAATCGCGGTGTTTATATCAGCAATTTAATTATGGTTTTAGGGGCTTTCTTCCTTTTGCGTCATCTCCTCGGGACAAATGCGATGGCGATATTTTGGTGTGTGACAATTGGATTGGGTACAGGCTTCATCATTAGCCCTGTGACAGAATACTTTACATCAGAACATCGCCCTGTAATTCATATGGCTGAAGTCAGCCAAAAAGGGCCGGGAATTCTGGTGATTAAAGGCATGGCTGTAAGCAACATGAGTACAGTGATTCCAATTATTGTCATTGCGGCTGCAACGGTTGGAACTTTTGCTTTAGCAGGTTTATTAGGTATTGCGATCGCATCCGTTGGTATGATGGCAAATTTAGGCATCTTACTATCAATGGATTGCTATGGCCCTGTGACAGATAATGCAGCAGGAATTGCAGAGATGGCAAAACTTGACCATGCTGTCAGGGAGCGGTGTGAAATGCTGGATTCAGTCGGCAATTCGACAGCAGCCTTGGCAAAAGGATTTGCAATTGCATCGGCAGCTTTGGCAGCCCTGGCATGGTTGGCAACATATTTTGAAACAGCTTCAATTGAGATTGCCAGTATTACGGATCCACAAGTTGTGGCAGGTCTTTTCATTGGCGCAATGATGGTTTACTTATTTTCTGCATTAACAATAGATGGTGTCAGTGAAGGAGCCTTTGCAGTTGTGGAAGAAGTCAGGCATCAATTTGCAACAATTAAAGGATTATTGGATGGTGAAGCATTACCCAATTATGTTCGAGTTGTCGATATTGCTACGAAGCACGCGCTTCGTGCTATGTTACTCCCTGGGATTTTATCGATCCTCATTCCACTATTATTAGGCTTTATTCTTAATCCAGAAGCTGTTGCTGGTTTACTAATGGGCTCATTATTGGTTGGGCTTCCAATGGCGATCATGATGGCTAATGCTGGTGGTGCTTGGGATAATGCTAAGAAGTACATAGAAGCAGGGCATTTTGGTGGAAAAGGCAGCGATGCTCACAAATCCGCTGTGATTGGTGACACAATTGGTGATCCGTTGAAGGATACTGTTGGCCCATCATTAGATATCTTGATTAAACTTGTGGGTAAAATGGCAGTAATTTTTGCACCTTTGTTTATAATCTTTCAGTTACTTTAATAAAACAAACCCTCATTATTTCTGACCCAAATTCTTGGGTTATCAAATTTGGACGTTGAAACAAGCCTTAATAATTTTATAATTCTAGGATTTAATAAATGAGTGCAACAGAGAAGGCGATGAAACTCGAGGATTTTTCAATTGTCTGACAAACCTCAAGATTATTGTTAAAAATAAAAACTAATCGCACTCACTAAAAAATCTCAATTAGAAAATAATAGTAAATACTATTTTTACCGATCAATCATATTAAAATAGTAATCTTATGACATTGAGCAGTAGAATTTCATGACAAATATTATCATCAATGAATTGACATAAGTCATTTGGGCACATAAAATAGGGCTTGCCTAAATAAAAAACTAAGGTCAGCCTTATAATGCAATGATACGAAATTCGAATTTTTACATTAGTGACAGCATGGAAATGTACCTGGTCACCATCGCGCGCCTGCGAGAGCCGGGGGAGCCGGTGCCCTTATCTCAACTTGCTGATGCACTTTCGGTCACATCTGTATCTGTTAATGAAATGTGCCGTAAGCTTCAAGACCAAGGTTATCTGGAGTATCAGCCATATCAAGGTGCAAAATTAACGAAGACTGGTGAAATATTAGCAAGAGATACGCTCCGTCGGCACCGAATTTGGGAAGTTTTTCTCGTCGATAAATTGGGTTTTGAATACTCACAGGCACATGAAATTGCTTGCCAAATGGAACATGCGACAACCGAGGATGTCATAGACAAACTGGATAGATTTTTAGGGTATCCAAACACCAATCCGATTGGGTATCCAATTCCAAAAAGAGTGGATGGAATCGATAAGCCTGCACCATTATCTATTGCAAAGATGTCGGTTGGAAGCAATGGTATCATTGCTGAGATCCAGGCACGAGGGACTATTAGAAATTATCTCTTTGAACTAGGTATTGCTCACGGCAAAGAGATTAAACTCAATGGCAAAGGCCAGGATAAATATCTATTAAAAGTCAACAAAAAGGACATCACAATCTCGGCAGAATTAGCAGGCTTGATCTATGTACACAAACTGATAAAGCAATAAAATTGAATTTATGAAAGAGACAGTTTGATAATTATGATGGACCATATGGATAACAAAAAATGAAATCAGAAAATAAAATGGAGGAAGGCCAAATTCCTTTAACCCATTTAAAAAAAGGGCAGAATGCAAAAATAATTCATGTAAGAGGGTCTGGACCAATCAAACGCCGCATGATGGATATGGGCATGGTTCCTGGCTCAGAGATCAATCTCATACGTAAAGCGCCTTTTGGAGACCCAATAGAATTCAGGGTCAAAGGATACAGTCTATCACTTCGAAAAGAAGAGGCAGAAAAAATTACAGTTGAACTCATATAGGAAAATGAAAACTATGATGCCATTAACGCTCGTTTCAGTTGGTGAAGAAGTTCAGATCGTCGGTGTTCGAGGTGGTCAGTCGTTTCGCAAACGCTTGGCTGATTTGGGATTAAATACTGGGATGAACCTCCGTGTTATCAAAATGGATCCTGACTGCCCTGTGATTATTGCAGTTAAAGACAGCCGGCTTGCACTTGGCAGGGGCATGGCTCATAAGGTCATGGTTGAATTAAATTAATCTATTAAAAAAGAAATTTATATGAAAAAAAATCGAACTATTGCCTTGGCTGGCAATCCAAATGCTGGAAAAAGCACAATATTCAATGCATTAACTGGCGGAAGACAGCATGTGGGAAATTGGCCTGGTAAAACGGTAGAAAAGAAAGAAGGAATCTGGCGCGAAAATGGCGATGAATATGCCATCGTCGACCTTCCAGGTGCGTACAGTCTGACAGCATTTTCATTAGAAGAAGTGATAGCCAGGGATTTTATTGTAGAAGAAAAGCCAGATGTTGTAGTCACAGTAATTGACTCAGCTAATTTAGAAAGAAATCTGTATCTGACTGTTCAAATCATTGAAATGGGGGCGAAAGTTGTCGTGGCACTGAATATGAGTGATGTCGCTGAATCTAGAGGCATGAAAATTGATCTCGGAAAATTATCGCATGCTTTAGGTGCCAAGGTTGTCTCTACGACAGCCAATAAAGAGCAAGGTTTGGATTATCTAAAAGCCGCCATCATCGATACGCTTAACAATACAAATGGAGAAAAATCAGTATGACCTCTCACGCAATGGCATATCAGCATGGTCCTACGCTGGTTGACTATGGTTTTGAGATAGAAAATGAAATTGCCCAATTACAGAATATTATTGATGCGAACATTGCGCTCAACTCGGTTTATAGTTCACGATGGTTGGCAATAAAACTCTTAGAAGAAGACCATATTTTGATGGAAAAAGTTGAAGAAAGTTCTGGGGGAGAGGATATTTTACAACAAACTGAAAAAAGTATTTCTCACCTTCGCGAAGTTTATGGTGATGATGTAGATACGATCATCGCTGATCGCCGTTATGGCTGGATCAACGGATTGGTTAAAGAGGCCGTCAAATATACAAAGACTGATCAGTTTACGTTTTCAGATAAATTAGACCGTGTATTAACAAGTCGAATTTTAGGTATTCCGATATTTCTTTTTATGATGTGGATTGTATTCAAAGTAACCACTGATCTTTCTGAACCGATGTTGGAATGGATCGAGTTTGTGATCACTGGTCCACTCAGCAATTGGACGATAGGTCTCATGGAAATTATAGGTTTTGGGGGCACCTGGATAGAATCATTGCTAATTGATGGCATCATTGCAGGGGTCGGTGGCATCTTGGTGTTTGTTCCGGTCATGGCGTTCTTATACCTCGCATTAGCCCTGTTAGAGGACTCTGGCTATATGGCAAGGGCGGCATTTGTCATGGATCGTTTAATGCATGGTTTGGGATTGCATGGAAAAAGCTTTTTGCCAATGATTGTTGGTTTTGGATGCACTGTACCAGCATTAATGGCCACGAGAACACTGGAGAATGAAAAAGACCGAATTTTAACAGGATTATTGGTTCCTTTTATGAGTTGTGGAGCAAGATTGCCTGTATATGTATTACTGGCTTCAATTTTTTTTCCACAAAACAGCGGAATAGTAATATTTTGGATGTATGTTTTAGGTATTGTGATCGCGATTTTATTGGGCATGCTGCTTAAAAACACCCTGTTTAAACATAAGGAATTATCACCATTTGTGATGGAACTACCGCCATACCGTGTGCCAACTTTTAAGGCAATTTGGTTTCATATGTGGGAAAGAACCGGAGCTTTTCTTAAAAAAGCAGCCAGCATCATCCTGGTAGCCAGTGTGATCATTTGGCTGCTGCTATCTATTCCTGTGGGAACAGGGCAATTTGCAGACATTTCTGTTCATGAGAGTGCATTTGCTAATTTATCAGCCAGAATCGCCACCATATTTCGACCCCTTGGGTTTGGTGAATGGCAAATGAGCGGCCCCTTGTTGACTGGTTTTGTAGCAAAAGAAGTAGTCGTCAGCACGATGAGCCAGATTTATGAAGGTGGAAGCTTAGAAGATTCTCTTGAGGACGCGAATTTCTTTGAGGACGTTGGACAAGTCCTGGTTGGTTTTATTGATGCTATATGGGAGACAGTAAAGTCTATCCCATTAATTATTGGTATCGACCTCTTAGATGCTGAGGAAGAAATTCAGCCAACCAGCTTGATGGTCGCCATTAAAGAAAACTTTGACAAAGCCAGTAATGGTCATGGTGCACTTGCTGCTGTTGCCTATATGGCTTTTGTTTTATTGTATACACCCTGTGTTGCAGCCATTGCTGCTTCAAAAAAAGAACTTGGCACACGTTGGATGTGGATGAGTGTGGTCGGTCAATTTGGCATTGCCTGGCTGGTTGCTTTTATCATCTTCCAGGGCGGCCTTTTATTAGGTATTGGATGATGAAAGAGGATTGTTGTTATGATCTCTAAAATTATTAATACACTTAAATCATCCGAGCGATCATTAACCTTAAAAGAATTGAGTGATGTCCTGGACACAGATCCTTCTGCATTGGAAGGTATGCTGGATTATTTATTGCAAAAGGAAAAAATTATAGCCAAGGGTCCTGAGTTAATTAATCCTGCTGATGAATACCAACCCATTAAATGCGGCGGATGTCATGAAAACCAATATTGCCCCACATTGCTGAAACGACCGGTAACTTATTACATTAAAGAAAATTCACCAAACTTGTAATTTTTGATCTTCATCATCAATTTTTGGGATGGGGGCTATCAGCTAGTTGAAGAATTGTTGTTGTTATTTGGGGTTTGTTTTCAAACTGCCTGTGATAAACTGTTATTGAGGATAAATCTGTCTGATTATAGCGCTGAAACTGTTGAGAAAATAAAGCATCATCGTTTTTGGATGTTAACAGTAATACATAATTAGTTCAAGGTGAAATCTATGAATCATGATTTTGTTTTTCGTTCTCGTCGCAGTAATGTCATGGCCACAAACGGCATGGTAGCCTCCAGTCAGCCATTAGCCACGTTAGCAGGCGTTGATATATTGAAGTCTGGGGGCAATGCTGCAGATGCTGCTGTTGCTGTAGCAGCGGCTTTGACTGTTGTTGAGCCATTTTCGACTGGCATTGGCGGTGACTGCTTTGCACTTTATTGGGACGCAAAGGTAAAAAAGGTCTTTGCATTAAACGGCAGTGGTCCAGCCTCTAAAAAGGCAAATATTGAAGATATTCTTGATGCAGGTTATGTAGCTTTTCCTTTATATTCTGGCCATGCCGTCAGTGTGCCCGGTACTGTTGCTGGATGGGATGCCTTATTACGACGATTTGGATCGATGACCATGGGTGATGTTTTATCACCTGCAATTAATTATGCGTTGGAAGGATATCCTCTCACTGAATGGATTGGGGCAATTTGGGATTCAATGCCCAATAAACTTCTGCGTAAGAATAAAAAAGAAAATTTGCCAAAACACTTGCAATTTACTGGTCCAGAACAACCCAGCGGCGAGGAATTTTTGGTCAACAGCAGACCGCCTGAAATAGGCAGCTTGGTTAAACTGCCCACATTAGGAAAAACGCTGCAAAGATTGAGAGATGAAGGCAAAGCATATTTTTATACAGGTGAATTTGCACGGAAATTGTGCAATTATGTCCAGAAATATGGCGGTTGGCTCGAACCATCAGACCTTTCTGAATTTGATGTTGAATGGAATGATCCAATCTTTGCTGATTATCATGGCGTTCGACTTTATGAATGTCCGCCAAATGGACAAGGGTTGGCAGCCATTATTGCCGCCAGGATAGCCAGTGAGTTTGATCTTAGAAATGCAGATCAAAATAACCGCGCGCATATCTTAATTGAGTCGATGCGGCTTGGGTTTGTTGAAGCACTGAGCTGGGTTTCTGATCCAAAATTACAAGACATACCGATAAACCATATTCTTTCTGATGATTACATTAAATCCCGTCGTGGATTAATAAAAATGAATAGTACCCAAACAGTATTAAAAACAGGTATTCAAGCCAAAGGAGGTGATACTGTTTACTTAAGTGTGATAGATGGGGAGGGGAATGCCTGTTCTTTTATCAACAGCCTGTATATGGGAGGGGGAACGGGATTGGTTGTCCCTGGCACAGGGGTTCTCTTACAAAACCGGGCAGCGCTCTTCAGCCTGGATCCAGACCATCCCAATGCATTAAGAGGCGGTGCACGGCCTTATCACACCATTATCCCCGGTATGTTGACAAAAGATGGTGAATTAATGGCCAGCTTTGGGATCATGGGAGGTTTTATGCAGCCCCAAGCACATCTCCAGATACTTTCTAATATTGTGGACTTGGGTTATAACCCCCAACAGGCTCTGGATATGCCGAGATTTTGTTTGAATGTCGTTGAAGGTGGTTTAGGTGCGAATGACCCTGGAGGGGAGGTTTATATTGAACCAGAGTTCGGGAAGGACTTGAGAGAGGAACTTCGTATCCGGGGGCATAAACTGACTGAATTAAACGGCCGCGAGCGGATGATGTTCGGGGGTGGGCAAATCATCCAGCGTAATCCACAAACCGGGATCTTAATTGCCGGATCTGACCCGCGGAAAGATGGGTGTGCAATCGGTTATTGATTGGAATAAATAGATTATTTTTTCTGTGTGGCGAATGATGCCAGCTCATCTCGGTTAGCGATTAATTTTTTAATGCCTGCTATCAAGTCATCGATACCTTTTTCACCTGCCCTGAAGATTTTTTCACCAACCCAAACTGCTTCTACCAGTGATGCTCGTTCAGCTACCGGAAATGACATCCTCTCAAACTCGAAATATTCAGGAAACGCGCTTGGAACAGGCAGTTTTGATAATTGGGGTTTGAAAAGGTCATATTGGTGCATGGCTGGATAACCGGTATCTGCCGGGATACCTTCATGCGTTAAAACATTACAAAAGATATGATTGGTACAGTTGAAAAACTTCGTATCAATCTTAAAGATATATCTGTACAAGCTGCGTTGTGTCAGCCGGGTATCCTTCTTAAGCATATTGATTCCAGGCAATTCTTGTAATTGTTCTTCAAGGTAATCTGCCATGCGAGCTCTTTCAGCCAATTGGTCTGGAAATCGTTCCAATGCTGCCAAGCCTAAAGCAGCTTGAAGTTCTGTCATTCTATAATTAATGCCCATTGTGTACTCAGCGCCATCCGGATCCTTTGGTCGGCCGCAGTCAATGATGCTTGCGACACGTTCAGCCATTTTTTTGTCTTTGCATATTAATAGCCCACCTTCACCGGTCGTGAGGCTTTTCGCAGACTGAAAGCTGAATGAACCAAAGTCACCAATTGTTCCTGCTCCTTTGTCATGCCAAATGGCACCATGTGCATGAGCACTGTCTTCAATGACTACTAAATTATTTTTTTCGGCTATTTCAAGGATCGCATCCATGTCTGCCATTTGAGCACCAATGTGAACCACAATGACAGCTTTGGTTTTAGAGGTAATTGCTTTTTCTAATTGCTTGGGATCCAAACAATAATTTTCCGGATTGATATCTACAAAAACTGGTAGGGTGCCAGCAGCCATTGGGCCGGCTGCAGATGCCTGGAAGGTGTAAGCAGGAATGATCACCTCGTCTCCCCAGCCAATCCCTGCTGCCCTCAGGGCGACTTCCATGGTGATAGCACCATTAGCCATAGGAATGGCATAATTGCCGCCCTGCATTTCTAAAAATTTTTCAGCGAATTCTTTTGTCAGTGGACCCGGATAAGGAAAACCACCCCAACGGCCGGATTGTATAGCTCGAGTAACCCAATCAATATCACTCTGCCCGTAAACTGGCCAATCCGGAAATTTTTCTGCGCGAATTGGCTTGCCGCCCAAGACTGCTAGTTTCGGCATGGCTTATCTCCTTTAAAAATTGACTTGAGATCTTTATTGAGCAATAAATATATAAAATATTTTTAGTTGATGAATTTTATTTACAAGTAGTATAACTTAATTGGAGATAATTTGAATAGGTAAAATGGCATCTGCAACAAAATACCTGACTGAAAAGTCTGAGCTCAGTGTCAATAATTGAGTATACCTATACAATTATTCTCGAGATGCACAATGATTCGGTTATAATCCAGATTTACTGATAATAATTTAATAATTGTAAATTGAAAGGTTCAAGATCAAAGATGTTTAGGAGAATTACTGTAATAGTATTGGATGGTGTTGGTATAGGCGCTGCGCCAGATGCAGCAGACTATGGCGATGTGGGTAGTAATTCAATTGGTAATATTGCCAAAGTTTTGGGGGGTATCGATTTGCCAAATATGGCTTCGATCGGATTGGGTAATATTACAGAACTTACCGGTGTGCCACCGACAACGAATCCAACAGGAGGTTTTGGGAAAATGCAGCCGTTTTCTGCTGGAAAAGACACGATTGCAGGGCATTGGGAGATGATGGGGATTCATCTTCCTGAGCCTTCTCCTACTTATCCAAACGGTTTTCCGGATGAAATCATCAAGGAATTTGAAAAGCGTGTGGGTCGGAAAACGCTGGCAAACAGACCGGCATCTGGCACTGAAATCATTAAAGAATTGGGTGAAAAGCACATGCAGACAGGAGCTCTAATCGTTTACACATCTGCAGATAGTGTGTTCCAAATCGCAGCGCATGAAGAGATCGTGCCAGTGGAAGAATTGTATCAAATTTGCCAGATTGCCCGAGAAATTCTGACAGGAGAACATGCTATTGGCAGGGTGATCGCCCGGCCCTTTGTTGGCACCTATGCAGATAATTTTAAACGCACAGATAACAGGCATGATTACTCTCGCACTCCTGATTCTGATACTGTCCTTGATAAATTATTTAAACAGGGTCTTGATGTGTGGTCTGTTGGCAAAATTGACGATATATTTGTCCATCGCGGCATAACAAGGAAAAATCATACCTTATCGAACAAGGAAAGTATCGAGGCCACGATTAATTTACTGGGTGAAAGTTTTAATGGACTTTTGTTTGTCAATCTGATCGAGTTTGATATGATCTATGGTCACCGGAACGATCCTCAAGGTTATTACCAGGCATTGAAGGAATTTGATGATGCGATCCCAGAAATCTCAAAACAGCTTGGTGATGATGATTTGGTGATTGTATCAGCAGACCACGGGGTTGATCCCACTACTGAAAGCACGGATCATTCCCGGGAATTTGTACCCCTGCTGGTATTCGGTCCTCAGATTAGAGGGATCAACTTGGGAATAAGGCAGTCATTTGCAGATATTGGTGCAACAATAACCGATAATTTTGGTTTAGAAGCTCCAAAAATCGGAACCAGCTTTCTTAGTGAGTTGGATTAATAACATCTATGCATGTATCCTGTGACACCTGTGAGCGTAAGGCACAATTTACCGTCAGTAATTGGCGATGTCATTGTGGGTATGCATGGGAGCCTGTACTGCCGTTGAGGTTTGATGCTGACATGATCGATTCAGCAAAACAATCCCTTTGGCGATATGGTAAGTTGTTAGGTATCGATGTACAAGAACCAGCTTATGATCTCGGTGGGGGATGGACTCCCCTGGTCAAAACAGAATTGTCAGGCAGGTCTGTTTACTTAAAACTTGAATACTTATCGCTTTCAGGATCGTTTAAGGACCGTGGTGTCAGCACGATGATTAACCAATTATCTCACATGGGCATCACACAGGTGGTTGAAGACTCTTCCGGAAATGCCGGTGCGTCTTTGGCTGCATATGCAGCCAGGTACAATATTAAAGCACAGATTTTTGTTCCATCTTATGCTTCGAGAGCCAAGCTGCACCAAATAGAAGTGTACGGCGCTAAGATTGAAAAAATACCGGGACCAAGAAGCGAAGCGGGAAAAGCTGCAATAAAAGCAATATCCCCAACCAAGGCATACGCCTCGCATGCTTATGACCCGGCTTATCTAGCTGGCCAGGTCACTGCCGCCTATGAATTATGGGAACAGCTTGGAAGAAAATGTCCTGATTGGGTGTTATGCCCGGTAGGACAGGGCGGACAATTTATCGGGTATTGGATGGGTTTCAAACTTTTACAACTTTCCGAATTAATTGATCGCTTGCCGAGGATGGTTGCCATACAATCCTATGCTGTAGATCCTGTTTATCAAGCCTGGATAAAGGGACTTGTAGATGTGCCAGATGTTTCTGTTAAGGGCAGTTCCATCGCTGAAGGTGTGATGATTCAAAAACCTGTACGGGGAAAACGGTTGCTGCAAGCACTAAAAGAGACAAATGGGATTGTTCTAACCATCTCTGATGATGATCTGATTAATGCTCAAAAAGCTGCTGCTCATAAAGGGTTTTATATAGAGCCAACCAGCGCATTAGTAGTGGCAGGCTTGTACAAGATGAACAGCACAATATCAAGTGAGCAGAGTTGTGTATTATCTATCACAGGGAATGGATTAAAGGGCGCACCTCGTTATTGACATCAACCCGTTTTTTATACAGCATTAGTGTAAGTTTCTGGGATCTCGCCATGCTTCAGTGTGATTGTGGAGGGGTAGATTCTTTACATTCAGTCCGCTATTTATCTCATCGGCATATTTTGCAAAATGCCCGTCCAGAACTGCAGTCAATTGCTGGAAAATTTCCTGGTATAGAACCTGATGGTATAAATTCACTTGCTCATTTGGATCTTCAATTAGGTTAAACAGCTCATTTGGCCCATCAGGATATCTGCGAATCAGTTTCCATTGAAAGTTACGAATCATTCTAACATCACCATATTCACAAATTTGGTACTGACGCCAGTCTCGCAAAGGTTCCCTATGGGTTAATTGAGAAGCAAAACTTCGACCAGGATAATTCCTCTCCTGTTTAAAGTCTTGATCCAAATCAACACAGGCATAGGAAAGAATCGTCTGAAACAGATCAGTATGATCAACAAACTCCATACGGCGTTGATTTGCTAGAATTTTGCCTGGATGATTAATGATCAGGGGTACCCGAATTGATTCTTCAACCATATTTAATGGCAAAGTCCCATTTCCTTTGCCCCAAATTCCGTGATGTCCGCAGTTTAATCCATGATCCGATGTATATGTGATTAGTGTGTTCTCTCTCAACCCCAATGCTTCAACTGTATCCAAGATGTGACCGACTGCTTCATCAATGTGGCTCACAGCGCCGTAATATTGTGCTAAAGATTCCTGGGGATTATTTCGATAGTTGAGTGTTGACTCTAAATTCTGGATTCCAAATGGGTACGATGAACTGTTGATTTTATCCGTGAGTGCTTGATTTCTGTATTGAGTGACAAGTCTTTCCGGGTGTCCTTCCCAGGGGTTGTGAGTGCCGATGAATCCGACTTGTAAGAAAAATGGACAGTCATGATCGTGTTCGCAAAGGAATTCAATTGCTTTTTCTGAAATTATCTGAGTTTTGTAACCTTCTTTTTCAACAGGGTTGCCATCATCAAAGAAAGTTCGTATCCCGTCGTGGGCGAAAGGGTATTCGTCACCCATCGTAAATGTGTGGTCAAACCCAGCCTGAGGTTTTGCCTCATTCCCCAGGTGCCATTTACCACTTAAGTAAGTTTTGTATCCTGAAATTTTTAATAAGTCAGGCAGCAGTGTTTCACCTCTGAGCCAATCATGTGAATCGGTGGCCTCATCATCACCAAAACTGAGATAATCATGCATCCCATGCTGCGAAGCCAACCGACCGGTTAAAAGGCAAGCGCGTCCAGGTGAGCACACTGGTGTAGGAGAATACGCATTTTCCATCAAGGCACCGGTATTAGCCAAATAATCTAAATTTGGCGTGCGTATATCTGGATTATTATATGCACCGACCGCCCATTGTGCGTGATCGTCAGTTAGGAATAAGATGATATTATATTTGGCTGTCATAATAGATTTTTGAAATTAATCTTCGTAAAGTTATTAACTGTGCTAAAACAATCCGATTGTGAAATATCGATTACCAATTATAATCCTATTAAGCACCCAGTTGTTTTTTGAATTGTTCTTTATTTGGTGACTGCTCAGCTTACGAAGAAATCGGGAAGACACCTCAGATCTCTTAGCTGTAGGGCAAGCATGAGCAATTACTTTATTTGTTTCATCTTTATGGGTCTATATTAGATATTGGTTTACTAGAAACTGGAGCTGTTCTGTGAAATTGATTGATCGTAAGCAAAAATTTTTAAAATTCGAAAAGTGGGTAAAAAACCAAATTCAATTAGTAAAAAAGATCAATAAGCTTAGTGCACCCGGTAAGCAGGCATGGATAGGGGCTGCCGTTGGTATTGGCTTTCTGGGTTTTTTGATTTTATTTGTGTTGGCTTTAAGTTTTGCCCTGCCTGCGGGTTGGGTTTACTTTTTGGCAATAATAATAATTTTTCCCCTCGCCTTTTATTTAGGCATATCTTTAATCTACTTGATTTTACAGAAAATTCTCAGGCTGCCCGAGACTTTTTTACTCATTTCAATCGTTGGGTTTCTATTGACGATGGTCAGTTTTGGGTTTTTTAATCTTCCTGGCGCTATAGTGGGGGCATTGGTATACATTTTTGGAGGGTTTCTAGGTGCAGGAATTTGGACAATCATAAGGGGTGCTTGGTCTAACCTACATAAAATTAAACGAGCGGTCACAATTATTGGTCTGATGATTGGGATTGTTGGAGTGGGCTTTTCCGCTTTTTGGTTATTGAGGTTTGGGCAGCCTGTTCAAACTATAGAACCCGTTCTATCAAGCCCAAATCTGCCTTCAATTGCCAATAACCTGGAGAACCCTTCTTCCCGTGGCAATCACCCTGTTGCCTTTCTCACTTATGGAAGTGGCAAAGACATTCGCCGGCCTGAATTTTCAGATCAAGTTGGTATTGTGACAGAGGTTGTTGATGGTTCAGTTTTTGTTGAAAAATGGTCTGGACTCCGTACCATGATATGGGGTATGGATGCAACTGAATTACCTCTCAACGGGCGAGTCTGGTATCCACTAGGTGAAGGCACTTTCCCTCTTGTCTTGATTGTTCATGGCAACCATTTAGCTGAGGATTATTCTGATCCCGGATATGCGTATTTATGTGAATTATTAGCCAGCAGAGGGAATATTTGTGTTTCGGTCGATCAAAACTTTATCAACAGCTCATTTGTCAGCAATTTACTTGGTTTTCAAGGACTGGAAAATGAGAACGATTTACGCGGCTGGCTTCTTTTAGAGCATCTTTCCGTTTGGCATGATTTTGCTCTCAATCCTGAAACGCCGTTTGATGGGATGGTTGATTTAGGAAATGTCGGATTAATTGGCCATTCCAGAGGTGGAGAAGCGGTTGCAATTGCTGCTGCATTCAATAAATTGCCTTATTATCCAGAGAATGCACGAAAAGAATTTGATTTTAATTATCACATCAAATCAGTTGTGGCCATAGCACCTGTGGACAGGCAGTACCGGCCATCCAACCAGCAGATACCAATAGAAAATGTTAATTATTTGGTTTTACAAGGATCCCATGATATGGATGTGGTCAGTTTTGATGGTTATAATGCCTTCACCCGAGCCAGCTATGATGAAGATGGATTTTATTTTAAATCTACCTTACATATTGGTGGTGCAAATCATGGTCAATTCAATTCTGTTTGGGGCAATGACGATCGCGGGAAACCGATCATCTGGCTTTATAACCGCAATCACCTAATTGATAAACAAGACCAGATGAAGATTGCGCAGGTCTATATCAGTGCTTTTTTTGAAGCTACACTGCATAGCCAATGGGATTATTTACCTATATTTGAAAATTATCAATTTGGGTTAGATTGGCTGCCAGAAACAGTGTATCATAATGCCTACGGGGACTCTAACACGGTTTACCTGGCTGAATTTGATGAAGATATTGATCTATCAACAGGATCGTTACCTGAAGTATATCTGCATGCTGAAAATCTATCTACCTGGCATGAGGATAGGGTTGCGACAAAGTGGGGAAGGATGCATTCGACCAGTGCTGTTTACCTGAGTTGGACAGAAGACAACCCGATAAGCACTTACACAATCACATTTCCAGAAGGCGAATTTAGTTTAGATTCACCTGATCAGCTAATAATTACAGTCGCCCAGGTTGGACAAAACCTCGATGCCGAGGGTAATCCAACCCCGATTGATTTTTCAATTAATCTGGCTGATATAAATAAGCAGCAGGCGATTCTCCCATTGAGCAAAATATCATTGCTCCAGCCAGAAATGGATATTAAGATATATAAGTTGGATTTTTTACCCAATCAACCAACATCTGAAATTGTCTTCCAAACGCATCTATTTAATTTAGCTGATTTTCAAGAAATGAATACCGCTTTTGATGTCTCGCAAATAAATACAATCAGCCTGGTATTTGACAAAACATCCTCTGGATCAATTGCGATAGATAATATTGGCTTTAGGTTTAACTCAGCTCCAATAAATGATTAGACCTGGTTTTGCACATCTGTAAAAAATCAGCTGGAATTTACCGGAATACGCAATATTATCAGGTTATCTTCGTGTAGTTATTTAATAATAACTGGATTTTGCTGCATAAAATCCGTTATAAGAAATTAAATGCCTGTAGAAAATGAAAAATAAATAATATTTGTTCCTACTCAGCCCATGGAGAAATAGGGGGTGCAGTGCAACTTGTGCAGTTACTAAAATTTCTTATATCTTGCCGGTATTTACTAGCAGGGCAAAATGCTTAAACGAACGGTCGTAGGTTGATTCAGCATCATCAGGAAATGCACAGGCGGGTAATTGACGCATGCTGAGATGGTAACTAATGCAATCGCAGCAAATTCCTTTCCTGGGGCAGGGTGTATAGGAACAATTACAATTCTCAAGATTTTTAACTTTTTTGCAGTCCATTTTTCTCCTATAGTTTATTGACCGATAAGTATTACATCCTTGGAATCAAGGATTTAGTGCAACGGATGAGGAGGCAAAATCATTCGTATGCAA
>CAZCBW010000022.1:0-43216 GCA_964497065.1 uncultured Candidatus Brevefilum sp.
ACAAATTGGATTTCCAGAGCATTTCTTAATACTGCGTCCAGATGATGAGTATTCGAAAAATATTATCAAAGATATTGACAATGTTGAAAACCTGAAAGAGACTTGCCACTGGTGTTTAAATAAATCTCGATCTGTTAATACATAACCGACCACAATTTTTTTGAAATCAGGATTGTGACAGCCAAAATTCATCAAACCTTGGAGAAGACCATGCCAGATCCAACCAGTATTCCCATCTATCAACCGCAAGAAATTGAGCCCAAGTGGCAGCAGCGCTGGGCAGATGACGGATTGTATCACGCCGATATAGACCCTCAAAAACCCAAATTCTATGCGCTGACCATGCTGCCCTACCCCTCAGGTGATCTTCATATCGGCCACTGGTACGCCATGACGCCGTCCGATGCCAGAGCCCGTTTCAAACGCGCCCAGGGATATAACGTCCTTTTCCCGATCGGGTTTGACGCCTTTGGCCTGCCGGCAGAAAATGCGGCGATTGAGCGCAAGATCCATCCCAAAGAATGGACCTATCATAATATTAATAATATGCGCCGTCAGCTCAAGTCTATGGGCGCAATGTTCGACTGGCGCCGCGAAGCTGTCTCTGCTGATACCAGCTATTATCGCTGGTCTCAGTGGTTCTTCAACCAGTTCTATACCCACGATCTCGCTTACCAAAAAGAATCCCCGGTCGATTTCTGCCCGCACTGCAACACAACCCTGGCGCGAGAACAGGTACAGGGAGAAGACAGGCATTGTGAACGCTGCAATACACCTGTGATCAAGAAGAACCTGACCCAATGGTTCTTCCGCACCACACGCTATGCAGATGAGCTGCTTGATTTTTCGGATATCGATTGGCCTGAGCAAGTTCAAACACTGCAAACCAACTGGATCAATCGCTCAGAGGGTGCTTCGGTTGTCTTCGAAACCGAAACCGGCGATGCCATTGAAGTCTTCACCACCCGTCCAGACACGCTTTGGGGAGCAACCTTCATGGTGCTGGCCCCTGAACACTCCCTTGTAAAAAAGCTCGCCACACCATCACAGGCTGACGCTGTGGCAGCATACCAGGAACAGGCTAAACGCATGGATGAAATCCAGCGGGAATCAACAGACCGGGAGAAATCCGGTGTATTCACCGGCGGTTATGCCGTCAACCCAGTCAACGACCAGAAGATTCCCATCTGGATTGCTGATTATGTAATGATGAATTACGGCACCGGCGCGATCATGGCCGTGCCTGCCCATGACCAGCGGGATTTTGAATTTGCACGTAAATTTGATCTGCCTGTTATCGTGGTCATCCAACCACCTGATCAATCACCATTGGCTCCAGAAGAAATGTCCGAAGCCGTGCCAGCATCCGGTGAAATGGTCAATTCTGGTCCGTTAACCGGTACTCCCGGTGATCGAGCATTTGAACAGGCAACAGCCTTTTTGGAAGAAAATGGGGTCGGTAAATTTGCAGTGAATTATCGGCTGCGAGATTGGTTGATCTCTCGCCAGCGGTATTGGGGCGCGCCCATCCCGATCGTGCACTGTGCCAACTGTGGCACTGTACCTGTACCAGACGACCAGCTACCTGTTGAACTGCCAGAGGATGTTGAATGGCTGCCAACCGGTGAAAGCCCGCTCAAACTGCACCCCACCTGGCGCTTCACGCAATGCCCCAAATGCGGTGAGGAGGCTGAACGAGAAACAGATACTATGGATACCTTCATGTGCTCTTCCTGGTATCATTTGCGCTACCTCAGCCCCTGGCATGACCAATATCCCTTTGATCCAAAAGAGTATGATTACTGGATGCCGGTCGACACCTATACCGGCGGGATCGAACATGCCACCATGCACCTGATCTACACCCGCTTCTTCCACAAAGCTTTACGGGATTTGGGGATCACCGAAGGCGATGAACCGATGCTGCAGCTGCGCAACCAGGGTATGGTACTGGGTGAAGACCATGAAAAAATGTCCAAAAGCCGCGGCAATGTGATCTCACCGGATGAATTGATCGCAGAGTATGGTGCAGATACGGTGCGGGCTTACCTGATGTTCTTCGCCCGTTGGGAACTGGGTGCCCCCTGGAACAGCAGCGGCATCGAGGGCAGCGCTCGCTGGCTGCGTAAAGTTTGGTTTACCTTCCTGGAACCGGTAGAAGAATCAGCGACTGCAAATGATACAACGCTGGAAAATCTACGTAGAAAACTGCACCAGACCCTCCAATCTGTGACCGAAGATTTTGAAACCTTCAATTTCAATACGATCATTTCAGGTTTAATGGAGCTGGTCAATGAAATGACACTGGCAAAAGCAAAAGGCGCATTCAGCACTGAAGCATGGAAAGAAGCGGAAAGCATCTATCTGCGCATGTTGGCACCGGTCTGCCCGCATATAGCTGAAGAATTATGGCAGCGAACCGGCCATGAATATTCCATTCATAACCAGCCCTGGCCTGTCGTGGATGCTGCTGCAGCCAAAGATGAAGAAATCACCTTGATCATCCAGATCAACGGAAAACTCCGCGACAAGATCAAACTGCCCGTCAACATCCGAGAGGAAGATGCCAAAGCGATTGCGCTGGAAAGTGAAAATGTGCAAAACTTCCTGGATGGCAGGGCGCCCAGCAAGATCATTTATGTGCCGGGCAGGCTGGTGAACATCGTGATTTAAATCAGCATTCCCAGACCCAGGAACATTTGCTGGTGTTATAATTTGCATTAACCAATCAATACTAAATTAAATAAGGAAGGTAACTATGTGTTGTTGCTGTCAGGATAAAAAGATTGTCACCACCCCTAAAGCCCCTAAAGCGCTTGGCCCCTATTCTGTGGGGGTCAGCACAGGAAGCATGATCTTCACAGCTGGCCAGATCGGCATTGATCCAGAAACCAATGAGCTGGTTGATGGCGGCATCCAGACTCAAACACGCCAGGCGTTCACCAACCTCAAAGCAGTCTTAGAAGCTGCAGGCAGCGGGTTGGATAAGGTCATCAAGGCGACTGTCTTCTTACAAGATATGGGTGAATTTAGCTTGATGAATGAAGTCTATGGATCATTTTTCGAGGGTAATTACCCGGCTCGGTCTGCTGTACAGGTAGCAGCATTGCCCAAAGGTGGTGCTGTCGAGATCGAAGTGATCGCGCTGCTGCCCCATGATGAAGAAAATTGCTGCTGCAAAGATTGATCATTCTAACCAAGTAGCCATCAAGTCACATTGATGGTCGTCAACATAAATAAGCTCTTCCCCAGTTTTGTAATAACTGGGGATTTGGGTTAATTTATGGTAAAAATAGCCTCAAGACCACCAGTGATGATAAATAATATGTCAAAATATATAACCATTATCGTGCCCTGTTATAATGAGCGGGCGACCATCGCCCTGCTGTTAGACGCGCTGTATCAACAGAGCTACCCACGCGAGGCATTGGAAGTGGTCATCACGGATGGCGATTCAACTGACGGCACCCCGGAAGTGATTGCAGCTTGGCAGAAGACCCACCCGGAAATACAGATCAGCATTGTAAATCTCAAAAAGCAAAATATCCCCGCAGCGTTAAATGCGGCTATTAGAGTTTCTTCGGGAGAAATTATCGTCCGGCTGGATGCCCATTCCAAACCCCAAACTGACTATGTCGAACGGTGCGTGAACGCCCTGATAGAAAAACGCGGTCAAAATGTGGGCGGTGTGTGGGATATCCGTCCTGCCAGCCAGCACTGGATGGCACGCAGCATCGCTGCTGGAGCCAGCCACCCGATTGGTGTTGGAGATGCCCGGTACCGTTACAGCAGCCAGGCTGCCTATGTGGATACCGTCCCCTTTGGTGCGTTTTACCGCAGTCTTCTGGATGATGTCGGTATGTTCGATGAAACGCTGTTGACCAATGAAGATTATGAGTTCAACACCCGCATCCGGCTGAACGGTGGGAAAGTCTGGTTTGATCCGCAAATTAAGTCTGTCTATTATGCACGCAGCACCTTAAAAGCACTGGCCAGGCAATATTGGCGATATGGTTACTGGAAATACCAGATGCTGCGGCGATACCCCGAAACCATACGATGGCGCCAGGCACTGCCGCCCGTATTTGTGGCTGGAATTTTCCTGTTTACTTTATTGTCACTATTCTTCCCGCTTTTACGTTGGCTGTGGGCTGTGGTCATTGCGGGTTACATCCTGACACTACTTCTGGCAGGGCTGCACCTGGCTTTTAAACGCAAAGATTTTGCGCTTTGCCTCGGAGTACCTGCTGCCATCGCCTGCATGCATTTCTGCTGGGGCACAGGTTTTCTGTGGGGCATGATCTACCCCCAAAAACTAAATAAAGGTTAAAATAACTCCTATGAAAGGTCAAACTCGTCCAAAACGATGGCATTTACGCGCACCTGAGCGTGTGGCGATCCTGCTGATTGGGGATATTCTTATGGCAGGTGCTGCCCTGTTCCTGGCGCTTTATTTTTGGGCTGCCGGGGATTCTTGGATGCAGTTCTCGTTAGAATTCATCACCGACCGGCCTCCCTTCTGGTATTTTTTGCTGCCCTTCTTCTGGGTGATCTTGCTGATCGAACTTTATGATGTGCATCGTGCGGGTAAATTCCGAGAGACGCTCAAAGGTATTGGTCTGGCAGTTTTAATCTATGCTCTGGTGTACTTGCTGATATATTTCTCATCGGCACCAAACTCGCTGCCTCGCCGAGGTGTCTCTTTCTTTATCATTTTTGCGGCCATTTTTACATTGGTATGGCGGTCCTTATATATTCGTTTGTTCTTGGCACCACATCTTCTACGCCGGGTGTTGATCGTCGGAGCCGGGCATGCTGGAAAAACCATTATAGGCGTGATCTCAGATCAGTGGCCGCCACCATTCAACGTCATCGGCCTGATTGATGATGATCCCAAAAAACAGGGTAAAAAGGTTGGGAATTTTCCTGTTCTTGGCAGTTCACATAATTTACTTGATGTGATTGAAGCCCAGCAAATCACAGACCTGATCCTGGCAATCAGCGGTGAAATGAAAGGTGAAATGTTTCAATCGATCCTGACAGCTCAGGAGCGGGGTGTCAATCTGACCCCGATGCCGCAGGTTTATGAAGAGATCCTGATGCGAGTGCCAATCTTTTTGCTGGAAGCTGAATGGATCGTGCGGTCTTTTGTTGAGAAAACTCATAACAGCACCCTCTATCACCTCTCAAAAAACCTGATCGATTTTGCCGGTGGACTCATTGGCACTTTCATCATGATTGGTTTCTTTCCATTCATCAGCCTGATCATCCTTCTTGAATCTGGCTTCCCAATCTTTTTTACCCAAAAACGTCTTGGCCGAGGCGGCCAGCCTTATAAGATCATCAAATTCCGCACCATGGAAAGGGATGCCGAAAGGGATGGCCAGGCCCGCATGGCCGAAGAAAACGACTCCCGGGTGACAAAATTTGGTTGGTTCCTGCGCAGAACACACCTGGATGAACTACCGCAATTCATCAACGTCCTGCGGGGTGAAATGAGCCTGGTCGGCCCTCGGGCAGAACGTCCGCAGATGGTTGAATTCTTCCAAAAAGAGATTCCCTTCTATCGGGCCCGGCTGTTGGTCAAACCGGGTATCACCGGGTGGGCACAGATAAATTATGGCTACGCCGGCACCGTAGATGAAACGGCCGTCAAATTAGAGTACGACCTGTATTATATTGAACAACGCAACCTTTTTATGGATATCTCTATCCTCCTGCGAACCATTGGTACCGTGCTAGGTTTTAAAGGACAATAATCCCCGGGAATTTTCACATATGATCATATTTGGAAAAGTTGTTCGCAATCGCTATCTTTTATTCGGGGACATTTTTCTAACGATATTTTCTATCTTAGCTAGTTATCTTCTCAGACTGGAGCTGATCGCTATCTTCCCAACCTACCAGTATTCACTTTTTTGGATGCTGGGAGTTTCAGTTGTAATCAAACCTTTGGTGTACTATTTTTTTGGTATATACCGAAGGCTGTGGCGGTATGCCAGCACACGGGAACTTATTCTAATTCTCTCAGCTGTAACAACCGCTTCAATGCTTGTTTCTGCTGCCATGATTGGGCTGTTTGCTGCAGGCATATTTTTTGGTTTCCCCAGATCAGTTTTAATTATTGACTGGCTATTATCTATGGCATTAATTGGCGGTATGCGGTTCGCCTTCCGGTTGATGGCAGACTCATCATCTCCAGCATCATTTAGCAGCCTGATCCCGGCGCGCCGCAAGAAATGGGTTCTGGTCATCGGGGGCGGTGATGCAGGCGCTATGGTCGTGCGTGAACTGCTAAAAAATACCCAATTGAATATGAAACCCATCGGTTTTTTAGATGATGACCCCTCCAAACAAGACAGCAAGATCCACGGCGTGCCGGTATTAGCCCCATTAGATGAGATCGGGCATATCCTGGAAACAAGGCATGTCGATGAAGTGATCATCGCCATCCCATCAGCCTCTGGCCAGGTGTTACGCAAGGTCACTGAAGTATGCCGCCAGCGCGGCGTCGCCTTCCGCACCATGCCGGGCTTGTATGAGCTGCTAGGCGGGGCAGTGAATGTAAGCCGATTAAGAGAAGTTGAGATTTCAGACCTTTTACGCCGTGAATCCGTCCAAATGGATAACGAAGCCCTTGGTGAGGTGCTAAAAGACAGGGTTGTAATGGTGACCGGTGCCGGTGGATCAATTGGCCGGGAATTATGCCGGCAAATCGCCCAATTATCACCAAAAAAATTGATCATGTTGGGCCATGGCGAAAACAGTATTTTCAGCGCGTTAATGACTCTCAAAGAATCTTTTGCTCATATAGACCTGGTTCCAGTGATCGCCGATGTGCGCGACCAGCCGCGTATCTTTAATGTTCTTGAAAAATGGCATCCTGAAGTCATCTTTCATACCGCGGCCCATAAACATGTCCCGCTAATGGAAAGCAATATTGAGGAAGCCGTCACCAATAACATCATGGGGACACAAAACATCGTCAAAGCAGCATTAGCCTATGACATCCAACGCCTGGTGATGATCTCAACAGATAAAGCCATCCGGCCTGTCAGCATCATGGGCGCGACCAAACGCATTGCTGAAATGCTGGTCGTAAATGCCGCCCGTCAATACGACAAGGCCTTCACTGTTGTGCGATTTGGCAACGTATTGGGCAGCCGGGGGAGCGTCGTACCTCGCTTCAAACGCCAGATCGCCGCTGGCGGACCAATTACGGTCACCCATCCGGACATGAAACGGTATTTTATGACCATCCCTGAGGCTGTTCACCTTGTTTTACAAGCATCCGGTCTGAGCAAAGGTGGTGACAGCTATATATTAGATATGGGCCAGCCTGTGCGCATCTTTGACCTCGCCGAAGACCTGGTGCGTCTCTCAGGGTTGGAACCAGGCAAGGATATCGAAATTGTATTCACCGGCATCCGGCCTGGAGAAAAGCTCACAGAAGATCTCTGGGACCAGGGGTTTGCTTACTCGCCTACGTCGCATCCTGATATCCACCGTGTGGACAGTGAAGATTCGTTGGCATCGGACGAACTCCTGGCCGTTGTTGATCGTCTCATTGACTATGCAAGGCAAGGCAAAGCAGAAGAGATCCGCTCACTGCTCGAAGAATCCATCCATGGTGCAGTCATTCAAACCTATGAGACCGACCTCGATATGGTAGAATGACTTTTTATGGGTTGACAGGGGAAAAGCAGCTATGAGTATTGATTGATCGCAGCCAACACCGAAATATTTAAAGGAGAAAATGAATTTATTATCCCCTGAAGCTTGGGATCTTTTTGTTGAACAGCACCCTCAGGCGCATATCCTGCAAACATCCTCCTGGGGTGAATTGAAAGCAAAATTTGGCTGGTCACCAAAATTTATCAGGTATAAAAATCTAGGCGCGATGGTTCTTTTCCGGCCCCTGCCTATGGGATTAAGTGTGGCTTATATTCCCCGCGGACCTGTCGGTCAACAATCGTGGGCGGATTTCTGGCCCCTGATTGATGCGCTCTGTAAAAAAGAGGGGGCAGTTTTTCTGCGTGTCGAACCACAAACCTGGGAACCTGCAGCAGAGTCTTTCATAGAAACCAACCTGCCAGGGTTTACCCCTACAGACCAAACCATTCAGCCCCCCCGCACAATCCTGATTGACCTGCAGCCCACAGAAGAGGATATCCTCATGGGGATGAAATCAAAAACTCGTTATAATATCCGGCTGGCAGAACGGAAAGACATTGTTGTCAGGCAAAGCAGTGATATCAAATCTTTTCATCGCATGATGCTGACCACCGGTGAAAGGGATGAGTTTGGCATCCACACCCAGGTTTATTACCAGGCCGCCTATGATGAATTTGCACCAAAGGGTAAATGTGTTTTATTAGTTGCCGCCTATCAAAATGAACCTTTAGCCGGTTTGATGGCTTTCGCCCATGGTGATACAGCCTGGTACTTCTATGGCGCGTCAACCGATCAAGAGCGGAATCGGATGCCGACATACCTGCTCCAATGGGAGGCGATCCGTTGGGCCAAGGCCAAAGGCTGTAAAATATACGATTTATGGGGCATACCAGATCACCCTGAAGACAAACTTGAAGCGGCATTCACAGATCGTTCGGATGGGCTATGGGGTGTCTATCGATTTAAACGCGGTTTTGGCGGTGAACTTAAAAGAACCATCGGTGCCTATGACCGGGTATACCGTCCGCTGCTTTACCGTTTATACCAGCTCTACAATCGCCGCCATAGAACGCCAGCAGCCTGAACAGGAGCCGAAAACGTGGAACTAGTCCCATTTAAAGATGCCTCCAAAACCTGGAATGAGGCTATCGAAAACCTGCCTGGTGCGCAGGTTTTGCAATCCTATCAGTGGGGGTTGGTGAAATCAAAGTTTGGTTGGCGGCCGCATCTGCTGCAATGGCGCAACCCACGAAACAACGCACTCAAAGCTGCCGCGCTGGTGTTAGAGCGCACGATGCCCTTGCGCGGCCTGGGTTTCAACCTGGGCGTGATGTATGTCCCACGCGGCCCGCTGCTCGATTGGGCAGATAAAGAACTCGGTTCACAGGTAATGGATGATCTTCAGAGATTTGCCAGGCAGCGGCGTGCAATCTTCCTCAAGATGGATCCGGAACTGCCATTGGGGTTTGGCATCCCGGGCGAAGCAGGTGAACAATCCAACCCCATTGGATTGAGCATCCAAACTGGATTAATCAACCGAGGTTGGAATTTTTCTGATGAGCAAATCCAGTTCCGCAATACGGTGCTGATCAACCTCGATGAAACTGAAGAAGACCTGCTGATGCGCATGAAATCCAAAACCCGATATAACATCCGGCTGGCGGAACGGCGCGGGGTCACCACCAGGGTAGGCGGGCGAAAAGATATCCCATTGCTCTATAAAATGTATGCCCATACGTCCATCCGGGATAATTTTGTGATTCGCAGCCAGGCTTATTATCAAGCGGTCTGGCAAACCTTTTTTGATGCAAAACTTGCAGAGCCATTAATCGCTGAAGTAGAGGGCCAACCGGTTGGCGGCGCTGTGATCTTTCGGTTTGGCAAACGAGCCTGGTATATGCACGGCATGTCATTGGATGAGCACCGGGAAAAAATGTTTACTTACCGACTTCAATGGGAAGCGATGGTTCAAGCTAAAGCTGCCGGTTGTACAATTTATGACATGTGGGGCGCACCGGATAAATTTGATGATAATGACCCCATGTGGAGTGTTTACCGGTTCAAGGATGGTTTTGGAGGACAGGTTGTACGTACCTTGGGCGCGTGGGACTTTCCGGTACGGCCGCTGGCCTACCGGCTATATCACAAAGCCTTGCCGCGCATCCTCAACCTCATGCGAGGACGAGGTAAGTCAGACACAAAAAGGAAAATGAGTGCATGATAACAAAATTGAACTTCGCCCACCTGCCAACCCCAATTGAACCTTTATCGCACCTAAGAGATCATCTGGGTGGGCCCGGCTTATTTGTCAAACGTGATGACCAAACCGGCCTGGCCTTTGGTGGTAACAAAACCCGCAAACTGGAATACCTGCTGGCTGATGCACAAAATAAAGATGCACAAACTTTGATCACCGCTGGTGCCGTGCAATCAAACCACTGCCGGCAAACAGCAGCAGCAGCTAATTTGTTTGGATTGGACTGTATCCTTGTGTTGTTTGGATCACCACCTGAAAACCCTGACGGCAATAATTTTTTATATCACCTGTTAGGTGCAGAGATGGTGACCGCAGAGCGGGAGAACATCCCTGCCGTAATGGAGGATGTTTTCGTTCAAGCCCAGGCGGATGATCGAAAACCTTACCTGATCCCCTACGGCGGCTCAAACCCAATTGGCGCAAGGGGATATGTTAATGCCATGCATGAGCTCAAACAACAAGGATTGGATCCTGATTGGATCGTCTTTCCCAGCTCATCAGGCGGCACCCAGGCCGGTATGCTGGTTGGTGCGCAGCAGGTGGGTTACCAGGGGAAGATCCTGGGGATCAGCGTTGATGAAAAAGCGAGTGATCTTGCAATTAAAATTGCTGATCTTGCCACCGAAACTGCACAATCTTTGGGTGAAGATATGCATTTTTCTCATGATTCGATCCTGGTCAATGACGATTATTTAGGCGGCGGCTATGCCGTGATGGGTGAACCGGAAGTTGAAGCAATCCGCCTGTTTGCCCGCCACGAAGCCCAGATGCTGGACCCGGTCTACACTGGCCGGGCAGCCGCCGGGTTGATTGACCTGGTTCGGCAGGGATTTTTTAAACCTTCAGAAAAGGTGCTCTTCTGGCATACCGGGGGTACACCAGCCCTGTTTGCCAAAAAATATATGCACCTACTATTGAATTGATATATGACCATCTATTTCCCAAAGGCAATTTTGGAAAAATAGACCGTCTCAGACTGCAAGAAAAAACTCCCTGTAATATTTTCACAGGGAGTTTTTATCTGATATTTTAACTATCTTGAGTTACAAACCAGCAGCATCCTTTAACGCATCGACTTTATCGGTCCGTTCCCAGGTCAGGTTCAGATCATCACGGCCAAAATGCCCATAGGCTGAAAGTTGGCGGTAGATCGGGCGGCGGAGATCAAGGTCTCGGAGGATCGCGCCGGGGCGCAGGTCAAAATTTGCTTGAATTATTTCAGCAATCCGAGTGCCATCAATTTTGCCCGTGCCGAATGTCTCCACATTGACCGAAAGCGGCCTGGCGACACCGATGGCATAAGCCACCTGAACTTCACAGCGGTCTGCCAAGCCGGCAGCCACCACATTCTTAGCAACCCAGCGGGCAGCGTAGGCGCCTGAGCGGTCAACTTTTGTCGGATCTTTCCCACTGAAAGCACCGCCGCCGTGGCGACCCATACCTCCATAGGTGTCAACGATGATTTTTCGCCCGGTCAGTCCGGCATCGCCCATCGGTCCGCCAATAACAAAGCGTCCGGTGGGGTTGACATAAATCAGCAGGTCGTCATCTATCAACTCAGCCGGCAGGATCGGTTTGATGATCTCTTCAATCACACCTTCCCTGATTTGCTCTTGTGTAACATCCGGCGAATGTTGCGTGCTGATCAGCACTGTGTGGATTCTTTTTGGCTTGCCGTATTCATACTCCACGGTCACCTGGCTTTTTCCGTCAGGTCGCAAGAAATCAAGGTCATTGGCACGGCGTGCTTCTGCCAGACGTCGGGTGAGCTTGTGCGAATAATAAATTGGCATTGGCATCAGAACATCGGTCTCATTACAGGCATACCCAAACATCATACCCTGATCACCTGCACCAATGGCTTCGATTTCATCGCCATTGGTCATTTCGCCTTCCTTGGCTTCTTTAGCTTTATCGACACCTAAAGCAATATCTGGCGACTGGTTAGCAAGGCAGATCATCACGCCACAGGTGTTGCCATCGAAACCTTTATCACTGCTGTCATAGCCAATTTCTGTGACAACTTTACGCACCAACTCATCAAAATTGACAAAACCCTGGGTGGTGATCTCACCTAACGCCATCACATAACCGGTTTTGGTGGCTGTTTCGCAGGCAACCCTCGAATAAATATCCTGTTCATAAAGCGCATCCAGGACTGCATCGCTGATCTGGTCGCACATCTTATCCGGATGGCCTTCGGTGACTGACTCCGATGTAAATAAATATTTTGGTAAATTCATAAACGATAAAGTCATTGTGAGAACCTCCATGTCTCATTAAAGTTCAGCGCCCCTCTTGGCTTTGTGCGAGAGGAGCGTTTTATGGCTATGGCTTCCCTCTCATCTTCCAGAATTCGCTCTGCCGGAATTGGCACCATGAAAGTTTAAATTTCTGGTTGCCGAGGTATCATAGGGCCGGTCCCTCCACCTCTCTGGATAAGAGTGCCGCTTGGGGCTATTTAATTATTAAGCAGGGATTATAACACCTAATTTTAAAAAAGTAAAATTTTTAAATAGTTCAATATGCCTTTTCGCCATTAGTGACATAACGGGCCAATTCACCCACACTCAGGTTGCGAATGCCCAGTTTTTTCAGTGTTCGTCCTTTGCGCCAGTAATCCGTGCTGTGAAGAATACATCCTAAACGGATAATGGCATTGATCCCATTCACCGAGACGCCATACCGTTCACCAAGCGCAGCAATTGGGACTAGGCTCATCGGCACGTCTTCAGTGATATAACGATGGTGTAAATTATTTGGTGCTTTGATGCCAAAATACCCGGTCTGGCTTTGAATGGTGTCATAGAGAGTTTCACCTCGGACGTTATAAGCCAATGACAGCCATTCCATGGCAGTCCGCGCTCGGATTCCCATTGCAGAGGCAATCGTCACCCGCTCACGGTCGACTGTTTCTAACACCTTGGCCACGGACGGGGTGACCCCATCCACATAGAATTGAAAATCGCCATGAGTTGACTCGATCCGGCCGGCATTCAATATGGTAAGCGCTGGGTGAAACACGGCACCCATATTATTCATCCCGGTTTGAAGGACATTGATCCCATCAATGAACTGGGGGTAAACATGACCAATTGCCGCCAGAACTTTGGAGGTATCGCTGGCTGGCAGTGCAGCCAGCGGAACAGCTTCTTTGATCCTGAAAATTCTCGCCTGGCTGGGGCCTTCTGATCGGCTGGCGTAAATAAATGTTTCTGCTTCAGCCAGAATGATTTCAGCTTCACATTCACATTGGCTCAGAATTTCTCGAAATTCGATCGCCCCACAGGTACGGCCGGGATGCAAGATCACGATCTGACCATCCTGCAAATGTGGTGAGACCAACCGGGCAATATCAGCGTGCCCAAACGACGGCACCACCACCATGATGATCTCCGCATCAGCGATGGCTTCCTGAATATTGTCTGTCACTTTCTTGAGTTGTCCAAACCCTTTAGGCCCGCCTTCTGGGCTTTCAAGGTCAATACCGCCGCGCTGTGCCATGATTTCAATATGAATGAATGAACGATTATATAATGTCACTTCCTGTCCCATAATCGCCAAATGGGCTGCCATCGCTTTGCCCCCATTACCGGCACCGATCACGGTAAATCTACTGCTTTTCATACGTCCTCCTTGAATAACTGATAAATTCGGTCAGATTCAGTTAAAGGATTCCCCTCTGAATCGACGGATGTTGAGGCCCCTTCAATAATTCGTGTCTGGATCTTCCCTTGTGCAAAAGGATTGTTTTTCAAATGCGGCGCATCCATTATGCCTGTTGCGACAGCCCTGGTCAGCGTGTCAGGATCCACCAATGGACCAGACACCGATTCAGGTGCCAAATCCCGGATGGCATCCAGGGTGATCGAAGAAGCTTCGATCAAGGTGTCAACCCGAAACTGAACATTTGGGTCCTGGGTCATATCTGGCTGCCCAGCCAAAGCATTGTCTATTGCCTGCCTCGCCATCTGGCTGGATTGGATGATATCCCCTGCTGTCGCCGCATGGTGCGCTTCGGTATGCCCAACGATATGGATGATGTGCGGCTTTAATGCCATCTGCAAGTAAATGCTGGCAGAAAGGTGGGCCCTGGCAGCATCATCCTGAAGCGGGTAGCTTAGCAAACCGGTGCGGGTCTGGCGCCAGATCCTGAAATCTTCACCTCCCAACGGTGAAATCATCCGCAGACAGGCTAACATTTTAGCCAGGTCCATGGCATCTGAAGTGCCGGGAGGGCTGTTGAACATCAGCTGAGCGATGTAGTCACGCACACCAAATGCACGGGCATTATAGGCAGCAAGATAAGCAGAAACAACAAAGGTAACATCGGCGGCATCTCGCATGCCCCAATGATGCGGTTCATTCAGCTCGACCGGGATGTCATTTTGACCATACCAGGCCATGACCTCCTGATGTTTGATGATGCTGTCCTTCAATCCCCACGGCCCCCGTCCGTCCATCTGGTTGAACCAGAACAAGGGAATCGCACACCAGGCGATATTAATCGTCTCTTGATACATCTCTGCCAGCCGGATGAAATCATCCGTGCCTGAATAGGTTCGTAAAAGCGGGAAGTTTCCCGTACGACTGGCCTCATAAAGGGCACGGTAATCATCAGGTGTCCGCACAGGAACTCCCCCGGCACCTTTTTGGCGCGGGTTTTGACGTTCAGGTTTGAAGAAGTTTGCCTGTGCATCCTGGTCAATTCCCAATGAAATCACATCTAAGGCTTTGGCATCAGCTATTTTTTGGATGCCTCGGATGGTATCCTCCATTGTTGGCTGCCCATAATGATGACGCAGCAAGGGATAAGGATGTTTCCAATTGATCCGCCCAACCGCTGTTTGGGGATAATCTTCTTCAGACATTTCACCTGGCGTTTGCCCTCGAAGGTAAGCCAGCACAGCTTCATTGGATTCACTGCCATCAAATACCGATTCAAAAAATCCTAAAGCCCGAGCGCGATCGGCCACAGGCGGCGTGCCGCCAAAGGTAAATCGGACGCCCTGCTGATAAAGTTCATCAGCGGCTTCTGCAAATTCTCCTAATAAACGTTCACCGGTCTCAGGGGTTAAACGATAAGATACACCGACCAGGTCAGCCTTTTCTGCCTTAGCAGCATTAATCAGCCGGTCAGGGTTCACAGCTGGACCCAAAAACACGGTCCGCCAGCCAGCCTGTTCAGCCAACTGTAAGAAATTCATTACGCCTGCCACATGGACGCACTCACCAAGCGCGCCCGCGACGAGAGTCTTCATATTCCACTTCCTTGTCACCACATGGTGGTCACGACTTTTCACTTACAAATTAATACGGGCTTCCCGACCCCCAAGCGTATGCACGTTTGAAGCCCTACCAATAAATTATACCCAATTTTTTGCCTTTCTCATGACACCCCTCATTATTTATTTTCAGGCTCACATGCCGCCGCCAGGAATGGTATATTTTTGCCCTGAACTCTTAAGCAGCTTTGGATTCACGCGCCCCATCCATTTTTCTGGCAGGTAAAGTTTTTGAAAATCACCGTATTCCTCATACAAGCCATGGGCATCCCGCGTCGCCAGCATCGTCCAGCGCACCCCTTGATCATCCAATACTTTCAGGATGGTTTCGGTCAACCATTTGCCCAAACCCAACCCCTGGTACTCATTGAGGATAAAAACATCGCACAAATAGGCAAAGATCGTATAATCCGTCACCACCCGGGCAAACCCGACTTGTTTTTCTTGGTGAAAAACACCAAAACAAAGCGAATTTTCAATCGTTTTCCTGGTCATCTCCCTGGTTCGGCCAGTTGTCCAATAAGCTTCTTTGGTCAGGTAATTGTGGATCATTTCAATCTGTAGTTTATCTTTATCGGTACTGATCCGATAAGTATCTTTTTGAATATCCATGCTTAATTCTCCTTGAAACGATAAATGAATTTTACCCAAAGATGGGGAAGCAAGGCGCATCCAGATCAAAATCAACAGGCATAGGTTTGATCTCGTCTTTGATTCGTTGGTTTCCATCATAAACAAAGTGATAATGAAGCGGCGTTTCGTCAGCCAAAATCCTGGGCAGAAACACATGAATATTGTCCACCACCTCAGGTGAACGGCATACCCATAATGCAGGTTTCCATGCCAGAGCACCTTCATGATTATTTGAGAACTGCCTGTGTGGAGCTTGCGCTGTAAAAATTGCAATCCCACCTGGCGGCGTTGTAAACCCTTTCCAAGTCAATAGCCCCACAAATAATGGTTCAGTGATCTTGAAACCAGTTTCTTCAGAAACTTCACGGATAACCGCCTGCACAGGTGTCTCACCCTGTTCAATATGCCCGCCAACTCCATTCCACAACCCCTTGTTTGGGGGAAACTTGCGATGGAGCATCAAGATATCATCTTGATGCTTTAAAAAACAAAGCGAAAATCCGAGATTAATGGTCATGAAATGACTTCCAATAATTCAGAGGGCGATGATGCCGTGACCGTCCATTCTGATAATCCATGCCAATCTGTGAACCTTGACAGCGCCGCTTTTAACCCAGATACGAGGCTCTTACCAATTTTGATATCGGGTTCCAAGAAAATATGTTTGATTTCCATCAAGTTTTCTTTGCGGTGTGCTTTCGGATCTATCCTGCCAACCAACTTCCCCTGGTGTAAAATCGGCAGGCAATAATAACCGAATTGACGGTCTTTAGCTGGCGTATAGGCTTCAAATCGATACTTGAAGTCAAATAACACCTCAGCTCGATTGCGATCGGAAATAAGCGGGTCAAAAGGAGATAACAACGTTGTCCCTGAAGTGGGTAAATCTCTATCAACTGCCTGATCGATCAGGTTCTGATGACACTTATGATAATAGAATGGCTGATCCCACCCTTTGACCTTAACAGGCATTACAACTTTATTAATGGCCAAATCTGATAAGATTTCAGACAACCCTGTTTTCTTTAAATAATAATAATCGGCGATCCAGTCTTCATTTGCGACCCCCAGTGCGATAACCGCTTTCTCCACCAGCAGTTTTGCGGCAGATTCCTTATCCAGGGCATCACGATCATCCCAATCTGGGAGTACCCGTTCTCGTAAATCAAAATATCGCCTGAAATTGCGCCGGTAGGGCACCATCAACTCGCCAGCTGACCACATTCGAATCAAGGCTAATTTTTCCTTTTTAACACTTCCCCATCCAGTTGAGACAGCCGGTGCATCAAAGTCTGTTGAACACACCGGTCCCTGGCTTTTTATGACATCCCTGACATGATCAACGATCTGTGGATGTTTTGTAGCCCAATCCCGCCAATGATTGCCCACTGAGTCATCATACAGCATCAAACCCCGAAAGATTGGATAATCTTCAATCGGCAAATAACACAATGCATGCGAAGTGTATTCAAATAATTCTCCCGCCGCATGGATCTCATCCAGCCAGCCAGGATCATAATTACCCAAACGGCTCCATAAGACCAGGTATTGGCTCCGGTGAACAGCCTGGATCGAATCGATTTGCAGGTAACCCATGCTCCGAATAACCGGCAAAATATCTCGCTTGTGTGGTGCTTCCGGGAAGGGTTTAAGCAAATCCTGGGCAGCCAACATCACCTTTTGAACAACCCCCTTATCAAGCTCAGTCAATTACTGCTCCTTACCCGGACTATCATCTTCGCTGTGTTGGGCTGCGGTTAATAATGCCTCACCAAGCTCACGAGCCTGGTCAGGTGTCAGAAAAATATTGGTTTCACCAACTCGAAAAAGCTTTTCACCTGGCGGGCAGGTCTCTACGATTGAGACACAGATATTATCATCATGCTTATGGTCATCACACTCATAAAAGACATCGATTTTCAAGGTATTTTCCAATAAATTTATGGGCATATCACAACACCTCTTGATAATTATTAACTAAGCTGTCTCTTCCAAATCATATCATTAATCAAGCGCTCTGCGTAAAAAAACAACCTGTACAAAGCCTATATTTCTCTCGAATTTTATATCTTAATAAAAAGAAATGCGTAACTGCTCAATTTGCCCTGCAAAAGAAAGGTCAGGGGTGTGGTGCGGCGGCTTCACCGCCGCACCACACCTCTTATTTCCTCATCAGCTGAGCAGTAACGAAAATGGCAAAAAATAAGATTTGTGTCAATTTGATAGTTTCTGAGAGTCTGATATCAGTAAACTGTATCATGTAAGTCATTTTAAAGATGAAAATAATCATTTTATTTAAAGCACAGGAGTAATCATCATGGAAGTACCACGCCATTGGCGATTAAAAAAACAGCGTTATGCATTGATCGGTGAAGTCTGTCCGCACTGCGATGCGAAGATCTTCCCGCCCCGGGATGTTTGCCCGGAATGCAATGGTGAGGCAAAAACTCCCTTTGCTTTCAGCGGCAAAGGTGAGATCTATTCTTTCACCCGCATGAACAATGCGCCTGCCGGGTTTGAAGAGCAATCGCCTTATACCGTTGCCCTGATCAAACTGCAAGAAGGCCCCATTGTTACCGCCCAACTGACGGACTTCGGTGAAGGTGATGTTCAAATCGGGATGCCAGTTGAAATGGTCACCCGCAAGCTGCGCTCTGATGGTGACGACCGGGGTATACTGGTGTATGGGTATAAGTTTAGGCCGGTGATGGCGGCATAAGAAAAAAGGTTTGAGAATTGAACCGCTCCCCGTTTGGGGAGCGGTTTTTTTATATAAAAATTGATCTATTTAACCCTATCCATATGGCCAGGTAAAAATCTCCCCCTGCGGAGATTGTTAGAAATTCTACTACCATATAAACTGCAATATAATTCGGGAGAGAACCGCGATTTCAACCTGCCATCACGTAAATTTCCCATAAATCATTGATACAAACAAACTGCGATTCACGATCAAGGAAGCTTTCATGTCTGCCCAAGCGAAAACCAACAAACAACCCCTGCTAACCCCCATCATGCGCTGGTTTATGCTGGCGATGGTGCTGGCAAACATCGGCGGGATGATGACGCCCTTGCTCATGCCCCTTTATTTGACTGAGCTAGGTGCAGAGATCATTGATGTCGGTTTAGTTTTTACAGTCACATCAGCGGCTGTGCTCGTCCTGCAGGTGTTTGGCGGGTGGGTTTCAGATTCGATTGGACGTTTGAAAGCAGTGGCGATCGGCAGTATTGGCGGGACTTTCGGTTACATTGCGATGTTTTTGGCACCCACCTGGCAGTGGATGATCGTTGCCCTGGCCATTTACCAGATACCATTTGCTCTGGTTGGGCCCAGTTTCCAGGCTTTTATCGCAGAAAATTCTGCCGAAGAACATCGCGGCAGGGTCTTTGGAATCACCAATACCATCTTTCAGATCACCGGTGTGATCGGCCCGCCGTTAGGCGGACTGCTGGTTGGAATCATGGGATTTAAAGGTATGCTGGTTGTTTCTGGTACGCTTTATGCTATCGCAGCTGGATTAAGAATCTGGATGGCCACCACGATGAAATCTCAGGCTTTTGAGCAGCCAACCCAAAAATTGACTATGGGTTCATTCAAAAGAAGCATGTCCAGTATGCTGGGGATGCTGGTGGCTGGTGGTGTGCTAACCTGGATCTTTATTACAGATGGTGTGGCGGATATCGCCTTCCGCATGTCAGGTGAACTCCAGCCGCTCTACCTGGAGCAAATTCTCAATATCGGAGTAATGCAAATCGGGCTGCTTGGCTCGATCAATGCCATCTCAAGCATGTTCGTACCCCTGCTTTCAGGTAAACTGGTTGACCGATATGATGAGCGCCTGCCTTTGATCAGCGGATTCCTGTTGATCTTCGCAGCGTTGATGATCTTCCTCAGGGCAGATAACTTCATCACGGTTGCAGCCAGTTGGGCAGTTTTCGGCGTGGGCGGCGGTATGCTGAGTCCGGCATACCTTTCTTTGATCTCTAAAATCGTGCCTTCTAAGATGCTGGGGACGTTCTCAGGCGTGTTTCACAGCAGCCTGGGCTTCATCTCCCTGCCGGCACCATGGATTGGCGCACAGTTGTGGGAGCGGTTTAGTCCGCAGATGCCGTTCGTTATCACTGCGGCTGCATCGCTGCTGATCATTGTACCGATTTACTTCAAGTTCCGCCTGACAGACAAAGATAAACAAGCTACTAACAACTCTCAAATGAAAAGTGAAATGGCAAATATCTCCGCAGGCCATCAAGAGAGCTCATAACCTTAAAATCATAGATAGCGCAATTATTTTCTATATCATTTTAAAAAAAGAGATAGGAAAAGATTACTCTCTACAAAACCAATTATTTACCTCCTGATCTAATCTGGTTTTGAGATCCAACCCGTACCTGGGTCAGCATTGCAGCCGCGACCAGATTAAGTACAACAGCTGCCAGACAGGTAACCAAAAAACTAATGCTGAACAAACCTGGCGCGATCAGGTTACCAAACATGCGACCCAAAGAGAATCCGGCCACCGTTTAGGCGATCGTGGTGGCCCGCGACACAGGCATCACCTCGCTCATCAGCGTCAGTGAGCTAATTAACACAATTTCAAAACTAATGTAAAAAAGCCCCAATCCTGCCAATGCCCAACCAAGAGCATTGCTAGTCAGCGGTAGAAGTAGTGCTGCCAGAATGTTAACCCCGATAAATATCCAGATCATCCTGTGCTTACCAACTTTGTCCAACCATATCCCAGTTGAAACTTCCCCGCCCAGCTCTGAAATACCAATCACCACCGATGCCGCTGTCAATGCAGCAAAATTCAACCCGAATTGGCTTTCGATCCATACTCCAAAAATCAAATTGACAGTCTCATTGGCTGCTGTCATCATCACTGCCATGATCAACCCTGCCACTGCTGGCCAGGTACTGAATACCCGGCGCAGGTTTTTCCACAGACTGTTCTCACTGGTTCGGGAAATTGTATGAGCTGGCACAATGACTGCAAATAGGATAAAAAAGAACAGACCGATTCCCGTCAGAAAGAAAAAAGGTGTCATCCAGGAAAAGTTTTCAATCAATATCCTTACTACCGGGATGCCAATGATGAATGCCAACGCCCTGTTCATCTCAATAAAGGCCAATACACGGCCGCGTTTTTCATAGGAAACCTGATCACTCAGGTAGGCATTGATGAGGGAATAAAAACCACGTTCCCCAACAGAACCAGGCTCGTTCCCAGGATAAAGACCCAGAAAACTGGCCAGAGACCCACGATTCCGCTGCCAAAGGTAAACAAGCCCAGGCCTAGCAGCAACCCGGTTTTTCGGTCATGGGTGTCTGCAATCGTCGCCAGGAAAGGCCCAAAGACACCCAAAAATGACCGGATTGAGAGAGCCATCGCCAGGCTGGTTGTCTCAACTCCTAATCCCCGAGCAAAAACCGGTAAAAATGGATAGACCATTCGAAAATTGGTCGTCACGGCGATGCGTGCCAGGGTGAATAAAACAACTTGAAATTTTAATTTTGTTTTCGAGACTTGCATGATGGGCAAATTATACACCAACGGTGATAGCAAGAAATTCAAGGGTGTTATCTGTTATAATCGCGAAAAATGACAGTCAATGAAAACCAATCTGGGCCTAAGGATAGATGGTGAGATCATGTCTCATCAATAAACCATGGAAAAACAAATATAATGAAACTGAAATTCCTATACCTGTTCTTAGTGATTTTTGTACTGACCGGGTGTACGCCCGGGTCTGACTCAAACATTGCCTCTTCGCCATCACCCACCCCAACCGCAACAAATACACGACAGCAAGTGCCATCGCCTGCCTCGAATGAAACACTAGCACCTCTTTCTCTGTATCTGGCAGACTCGCTACCAGAAGATATCACCGGGCATGAATCCCTCGAAAGGTTTCAGGTTATCAAAGAACCGGATGCAATTCTCTGGTTTGGTCCAGCGACAGAAGCCCCGGAAGGTGAAATACTATCCTCAACCACATGGGTCTATGCCCTGGCTGCACCATTTCCGACCCTCAGAGACGACCTTCTTTTTGACGACTTTCTATCCTACTGGCAGGGATACCAGCCTGAAAGCCTGGCTGATGTTTCACAGCTATATGTGCCTGATTCTTTTGCTCACACCAAGAGATTGGACTGGGGAAACCCTTCTCCAACAAATATCACACTATACAACAATAATTCTCACCCAGGTATTGAAGACTTATGGGAAACCAATGCCTGGATAATCCTGCCCTTTGGCGATTTAGATACCCGCCTGAAGGTGATCAGCATCGATGGCATCTCACCACTCTTCAAAGATTACAACCCGATAGATGATCCCCTCACCCAATCCTATATCCTGGCAGCAACAAAAGCAGGTTCTGAAATTATTACCGACGAACTTAAAGATTCTTTAATATCCATATTGCCAGCAACCAACCGAGACCCAGAAAAACTGACCACATTGGTGATGACCGGTGTAACCGCACTGGTCAGGGCCACTGCTTACCGCATGGAACAACACGGTGTACTGTACCCCGGTGAAAAAATCGTCCATTGGCTGGCAGATGCTGACCTGACCCATATCAGCAATGAAGTGTCATTTTACGAAGACTGCCCATTTCCTGATCCACGACAGGAAAGTTTATTTTTTTGCAGCGATCCAAAATATATTGAATTGCTGGAATATATTGGGGCAGATATTATCGAGCTGACCGGCAATCATAATAATGATATGCTTTATGCCCGGGGTGTGGATGTTGTACCCTTTACTTTGGATCTGTATGACCAGTATGGCATGGTTTATTATGGCGGCGGCAGAGACCTTGCAGAAGCACAAACCCCATTATTGATCGAACACCATGGGAACAAGTTTGCTTTCATTGGCTGCAATGCCTTTGGGCCAGACTTTGCCTGGGCAACCACGACCCGGGGCGGTGCCGCCCCGTGTGACGATTTTCAGTGGATGGCAACAGAGGTCAACAGGTTAATATCAGAGGGTTATCTACCCATCGCAACCTACCAGTACTTTGAAGATTATTATAACTTTGCGGTTGAACACCACATCCGAGATTATGGTTTGATGGCAGAGGCCGGTGCAGTGATCGTAAACGGCAGCCAGGCGCACCGACCGAAGGCAATGGCTTTTGAGCACGATGCCTTTATCGATTATGGATTGGGGAATTTATTTTTTGATCAAAAATGGTATGAAGATGAAGCCGGGAATGTCATCCAACAAACCGCCTGGGTCAGCATCCAACGTCACACCTTTTATGATAACCAGCATGTAAGTATTGAATTGCTGACTGCACAGTTAGAAGATTTCGCCCAGCCACGACCGATGACAGAAACAGAACGACAAGTGTTTTTAGATGAGTTGTTCACCGCCAGCGGCTGGAATTCACGGTAAAATTGGTATCAGGATTGTCTAAAGTTTAATCTGAGGAAATATGGTCTCAATAGCTGAATTCTCCAATGATCCAAAATACACCATTAAGGTTCTCAGTGAGCGTACTGGCGTCAGGCCGGTGACCTTGCGTGCCTGGGAGCGCCGATATGACCTCTTAGACCCTGATCGACTCGACAATAATTATCGGCTTTATTCAGAAAGGGACATTCAGATCATCTGTTGGATCACACACCGCCTCGATGAAGGGCTGACCATCAGCTCTGCTGTTCGGGAATATAAAGACCTGCGCGGTCAGGGAATCTGGCCTGAATCGCTGCCTTCTGTCATCATCCCGACCCCATCAAAAAAACCGCAGCATCCACCTAAAGTTTTTGCAGAAAAACTCTATCAAGCACTGGTCATTCATAACCAATCAGAAGCAAAGAATATCATTGACAGTATTCAGAGCATGTTTGATATCAATATCATTTTCTTTGAGATCTTTTACCCGGTTTTGTATGAGATCGGTGAAGCCTGGGCGCGAGGTGAGATCAGGATCGCCACCGAACACTTTGCATCCAATTTTATTCGCGGCATACTACTGAATTTATTACAGGCATTCCCCGTTTATAGTGCAGCACCTAAACTGCTGATTGGCTGTGCCCCGGAAGAATACCATGAAATCGCGCCTTTGATGCTTTCCGTTCTGCTCCGGCGAGAGGGATACCAGGTAGAATTCTTGGGAGCAGACCTGCCAGTTGATGATATGGTCCTGTATGCTGAGGATGTTTTGCCGGCTATGATCATCCTCTCAGCCAGTTTTGAATATTCTGCCCGGCCATTATTCAAAATGCAAGCCATGCTGGATAAACTCCCCTTACAGCCAAAATTGGGTTTCGGCGGTCGGTTTTTTAATGAAAATCAAAGTTCTCGAGAACAAATGGATGGGTATTTTTTGGGGGCCACACTCGATAAAGCCATTCAGAACGTCCATGACCTTTTAGATTGATTTTTTGTAACTGCTCAGGTGCCCTGAAACGGAAAGGTCGGGGTGATTGCTTGTATGCGTTTATGTTAACGACGCTAAACAAATAGTTGGGTTTATTAACTTTATAAAAGCGTTAAATCAATCGACGTTTGCAGGATCTTCTGTGGGCATGATCACCCTGCCAGCTTCTGCCAGCATATCAACCTGTTCAATAGCATCCCCAAGGCTGTAAAGCATGATCGAAAACTGAATGGTTTCTCCCCCAGAAATCTGCCGAAAACTTTCCCAACGCCTGACTGCCACCACATGGCCTTGTTCATCTAATGCGGTTGCATTGACCCATAGATAACGGCTGATGGGTTGCCCATCTGGCAAGGTCAGTTCTCCGGTCACCCTGGCTGTCTTTCCGTTTCGTGACAATGTCACGATCTCCTCTGTTATTGACACAGGTAGATAGCGTTGATCACCTGGCATGACAGGTAAAATGAAATCAATTGTCGCTGAAATCGTAAATGTTTCAGGTAACGGCGGATCAAAATATACAACCAGCGGCAATGATTGGCCTTCAGGGAGCAGGTTCAAAGGCATCACCGCAATTTCTTCCCGGGTTTCGTCTCCACCCTCCAGGTGCATGAGGGCCGTAACATTTTCAAGTGCCCCATCTTCATCATTCTCAACTAAGACAAAACACCATAATCCGCCAACGGCATCTTCGTGACAATCTGGTTCACCCAGGGCCTGATAGGGCGGGGGCGGGGTCGGGGTGAATGCCACCTCAATCGTTGGTGTTGTTTCGGGTGCCGGGGTGATCGGGATCAATAATGTCGTACCCAGGCCCATTGCACGGGGGTTGACATCCGGGTTTGCTGTCATTATGGCATTGGGATGCACCCCGAACCGGTACCCGATCCCAAACATATCATCACCCGCCTGAACATCATAGAAGACCTGTGTGGCTGTCGGTGTGACTGTCGGTGAAGGCGTTGGGCTGACATAATCCGTTGGCAAGGGTGTCGCCGTGGCTGTGTTCGTCGGGTACGGCCTTAATGTACCCTCTAAAAAAACTCCAGGCGTTGCAGTGACCTGGGGCGCTTCGGAGATGCATGCAGAAAGCAATAATATTGCCACGACCCAGAAGATCAAAGAAATCAGCCATTTCTTGCGCATTTCGGCATTATACCCCTGAAAAACAATCCCGAACAAGGATGATAGTCATCCTTAAAAGCAACCGATTATATAAACAATTGGTAAGAGAGCAGCTACAATGCTTGCCATCCCTATAAAAGAGGACTATAATCCTGAAAGATTTAAATCAGGAAGTAAGTTATGCCTACCTATACCTATCAGTGTGAAAAGTGCGGTATTCGCTTTGATCAATACCAGAAATTCTCAGAAGACCCGCTGGTCATCTGTGCAGAATGCGGTGAGCCTGCCCTGCGCAAAGTCTTCCAGCCAGTGGGGATTGTTTTTAAAGGAAAAGGCTTTTACGCCACAGACAACCGCTCGCCTTCAGGTCAGACTCATCATACCGAAAAAGATGATTCAGACAAAAAAGAAACTGAGCCCAAGCCAAAGCCTAAAGCTGAGGCCAAAACAACCGAAACAAAATCTTCAGAGTAATTAAACTGTTTTGCCATATTGTCGGCTGTCTTCATCAGGCAGCTGTTTTTAAGTTTAATTACGTGAACATGCCAGGTGTTGAACCTAAACCTTTTCTAATAATCACGGATTTTAACATTCAGCAACAAATTATCTGATTCCTGAAAGAAAAAATATTGGTGTGCTGGACCTCTATTCCTGGTTGCTTAAGCTGTTCCCAAGGCCGGATTAGGCTATAATCTTATTATCATCTACATCCATCAGGTTGTGATTGCCTATGAAACAATTATTGCAAAATATCAAATCCGGGCAGGCTGTTGTTGCTGATGTGCCTGTACCCGCCGTGCAGACAGGGACAGCTTTGGTCCGAACAGCCGTTTCACTTGTGTCAGCCGGTACTGAACGGATGGTCGTCGAATTCGCCAAACAGGGATTCATTGGCAAAGCACAATCACGGCCTGACCTGGTCAAGGAAGTGCTCAATAAAGCCCGTCGTGAAGGTATTTTAAATACTTACGAAGCAGCAATAAACAAACTTGATCAGCCCATGGCATTAGGTTATTCCTCGGCTGGCACGATCATTCAAGTTGGCCCGGGACTGCGAGGATTCCATCAGGGTACAAGAGTTGCCTGTGCCGGCGGCGGTCATGCTGTGCATGCGGAATTTTCAGTTATTCCACAGAACTTGATGGTAACCATACCTGACCCGGTGTCATTTGATCAGGCTGCATTTGCCACCCTTGGCGCAATTGCCATGCAGGGTTTTCGCCTGGCTGATTGCCAGGTAGGGTCACGCATTGCAGTGATCGGCTTGGGTTTGCTTGGTATGCTCACAACCGGAATCGCCAGTGCAGCTGGATGCCAGGTATTAGGTATTGAACTGGACCCCGAAAAAATATCCATCAGCCGCCAGATGGGTGTGCACACTGCGGTATTAAGAGATGAAGCAATTGAAGCAGCAGATGTGTTCTCTCAAGGCCGGGGGGTAGACGCAGTGTTGATCTGTGCCGACACTAACTCAAATGACCCCATCCAACTGGCCGGGCAGATTGCCCGTGATCGCGCCAGGGTTGTTGCAGTAGGCGCAGTCGGGTTGGAAATACCCAGAAAACCCTATTACGAAAAAGAGCTGGAACTGATCGTTTCGAGATCATACGGTCCCGGACGTTATGACCCTGATTATGAACAAAAAGGGCAGGACTATCCAATCAGTTATGTGCGCTGGACAGCAGCCCGGAATATGGAATCCTTCCTTGACCTGATTGCACAGAGGAAAATTGACCTGACCCCCTTGATCACGCATCGTATTCCAATTAAAGAAGGCACACACGCCTATGAATTGCTCACCGGCGAAGAAGCCTACCTGGGTGTCTTGTTAACCTATGAAGAAAGTGATATCCCTCAAGATAACCGGGTGCCCAATCTCTCCGCCCCTATTGTGCGAATGAAGGTCGATGAAGTGTTGGCTCTGGGGGTCTTAGGTGCGGGCAATTATGCCCTATCCACATTCTTGCCGGTGGTTAAAAAGGCAGGAAGAATTGCGCCAGTTGGGATTGTGTCTTCTTCTGGTGTGACTGCCCACCATGCATCAAGGAAATACGGTTTTGGCTTTGCGGCCAGTGACTCAAATGCAGTTATTGAAGATCCTGCGATCAACATGATTGCCATCCTGACCCGGCACCATCTGCACACATCCCAGATCCTCCAGGCATTTGCTTCAGGAAAACATGTCTACTGTGAAAAACCACTAGCAATCAACCAGGATCAGTTAGACCAAATCCATAGCGCTTTGGAACAGCCAGACCAACCCCTATTAATGATTGGTTTTAACCGCCGTTTTGCAACTTTAGCCATTGAACTTAAAACATTTATCGAAAAACGTCAGGAACCTATATTTGCTCATTACCGGGTGAATGCCAACATCCTGCCAACCGACCACTGGCTTATTGACCCAGAAATTGGCGGTGGCCGTATTATTGGCGAGGGATGCCACTTTATCGATTTTCTAACCTACCTCATCGGAGAACCACCTGTTGAAGTGATCACCCAGGGCTTGCCTGATGCAGGAAAATACAGTGAAGATAACGTCATGATGACATTTCGTTTTCCTGATCAATCACTGGGAACGATCAGCTATCTAGCCAATGGCGATAAATCCTATGCCAAAGAATACCTCGAAATCTTTACTGGCGGACGAATCGCAGTCCTTGATGACTGGCGTAAGCTCACCATGGTCTCAAATGGAAAGCGCAAAGTGAAGCAACACCGATTCCGTCAGGACAAAGGCCACCTGAATGCCTGGCGCGCATTTCTCGATAGCCTGCGCCATCAAAATGCACCACCGATCCCGTATGATCAGATCATTGGGGTCTCACAAGCCAGTTTTGCGGCTGTTCAATCACTCCACAGCCATGAACCAGTCAAAATTAACCAATGATGAAAGCAAGAAAAACTATTCACAGGCGGGGATCAAGATTGAAACTGATTTACCATTCCAAAACCAATATGCGTCATGAACCCTCTCATTAAAACTTTTAAGGCTGGGCGCGAACTCGGCCTAACTAAACTTTTTCAATACTTTCTTTACCAGGCGGGCTTACGCAGTGGATACTACCGCCTGGTTATGCCATCAAAAAAATCAGCCGTTGTATCAACTCCAAAAATCCCCCCTTATGAAGGTTTCCCAACTGTCAGCCAGGCACATCAAGCCCTTACTTTGAACGAGGGTGACAGAGTAATCCGGGGTCAATTCCGGCAGTTTGGTGATGCATTCGTTCCTCTGAATTTGGAAATCGGTTCATCAACAGATCATTGGACAAAACTTGCCAGAAATACTTCAGATGATGACCTGAAACTGATCTGGGAGCCGGCAAGATTTAGCTGGGCTGCTGCACTGGCCAGGGCATATGCGTATAGCGGGGACCCTCGCTATGTGACCAGGTTTTGGGAATTAACCGATGATTTCTTAAATGCTCATCCTCCCAACCTCGGCAGTCAATGGCAGTCTGCCCAGGAAGTCGCCATACGGCTGATGATGTTGATCTTTTGCGACCGTATTTTTGCCACAGCACAAGAAACCACTTTAGAAAATCGGCAGCGTCTCTGGCAGGCCATAGCCGAACATGCACAGCGCATCTTACCAACATTGGTTTACGCCCGTGCTCAACACAATAACCACCTGCTTTCAGAAGCAGCCGGACTGTACTGTGCCGGTTTGTACCTAGCTGATTATCCAAGTGCTGATAAGTGGCGCACCAAAGGCTGGCAGCTGCTGAATTGGGGATTCCAAAACCTGATCAACATCCATGGGGGGTTCTGCCAGCACAGCACAAATTATCATCGCTTGATGCTCCAGATTGCCTTATTCTGCGACCATTTACGGCGTGAAGCTGACCAACTGCCCTGGGAACAGGTGACAGAAGAACGCTTAAAGGCTGCCACCCGCTGGCTGTGGGCACTGACAGATCCTGAAACAGGCCGGGTACCGAACCTTGGTGCCAATGATGGGGCGTATCTTTTTCCATTGACAGTTTACCCGTTTGATGATCATCGTCCGGTTGTTGAAGCCGCTGCCAAAGCATTCCTCAACCAGGATGTTTATCAACAGGTAGAGCTTTCAGAAATGGCTGCATGGTTTGACCTCACAGATGTCCCACCGATGTTAGAAAACCAGCCCCAGGCCATGGAAATACTGCGATTGGATCAGGACAATGGCAGGGCATTCCTGCGCACTTCACAATACGTTAACCGCCCCTCCCATGCTGATCAACTGCATGCTGATCTGTGGTGGCAAGGTGTCAATATTGCTTTAGATGCCGGTACGTACCGATACCAAGCCAAGCCGCCCTGGGATAATGCCTTTATGGCCACACAAATCCATAATACCCTCACAGTAGATGGAAGAGACCAGATGGTGCAGGCCGGGCGTTTCTTATGGCTTGATTGGGCACAATCGGAGGTGTTGTCATTTGAGTTAGATGACAATGGCAGATTGGGTTATTTAAAGGCAGAACATGATGGATATCGCAAAATAGGTGTGCGGCATCAACGTGCTGTTTGCACCCACCCAAAAGGCTGGAATGTCGTCGATGCAGTTGCGCCAAATGGCAGCGGCACTAAGCAGAAATATCAGATCAGGCTCACCTGGCTTTTGCCAGATTGGGAATGGTCAGTAGAAAAATCAGATCGAATTCTTCTCACCGGTCCAGATTTTTCGTTCAAGCTGCGGGTTAAAGGGGCTGATGAACTCAATCTCTTCAGGGCAGGTGAGCAGTTGCTAGGGGGGATCAAACCAGACCCTGTTTGGGGTTGGCACTCGCCAACCTATGATCTAAAAAAGCCAGCCCTAATGTTGATGGCTGTCTGCCATACAAAACTGCCGATTAAGCTGCAATCTAAATTTCGATTCTGAGATTTGCTTTAAATCAGGTAACCAAAATGGGGGTTTTATGGTGGACCATCTTTGGCGATCAATAGACATCGGTATTTATTAGAAGATTTTGCTTTTCACTTTACTACCCATACAGCCCAAACACAGCCAGAAATTATTCGAGTAAAATGTTAACAATTATGCATATATTGCTGATCCATCAAGCATTTGCCTCTTTAGATGAACCAGGCGGCACGCGCCATCATGAGCTGGCCAGGCAGCTTTGTTCCCAAGGACACCAGGTCACCATCATCGCCAGCCCTGTCAGCTACCTGACCGGGAATAAAAAAAACCAGAGAGTCAAAAAAACCACCGATGACTTTGGGGTTGTGGTCATTCGCAGTTTCACACTTTCTGCTTTACATCGTTCATTTTTTTGGCGGGTGTTCACCTTCTTAAGTTTCATGTTCTCATCAATATTCAACAGCCTTTGGGTTCGTGATGTGGATGTGGTCTGGGGAACAACACCACCGATTTTCCAGGCTTTATCAGCCTGGCTGGCAGCTCGGTTAAAAGGCGCACCCCTGCTTTTAGAAGTACGGGACCTATGGCCAGCTTTTGCTGTCGCTGTTGGCGTACTTAAAAATAAAACTGTTATCAGGTTGTCAGAAAGGCTGGAAAACTTTTTATATCGCCATGCTGATTATGTATTGGTAAATTCTCCAGGCTTTGTAGATCATGTAAAAGTCAGGGGGGCGCGAGAGGTCACGGTTATCCCGAATGGCTCCGACCCAGATATGTTCAATCCAGATGATGATGGTTTAGCATTTAGACAAAAACATGGCCTTGTAGACAAGTTTGTCGTTTTATACGCAGGTGCCCACGGCATGTCGAATGACCTGGGTGTCCTGTTGGAATCAGCTGATCTCTTGAAGAGAGAACCATCCATACGGTTAGTTCTGATAGGTGACGGCAAAGAAAAGACCAGTCTGCAAGCAGAAGCTGCCACACGAGACCTTGATAACCTGATCTTTGTACCACCGATTCCAAAAATTGAGATACCCGCTGCTTTAGCTGCATCCGATGCCTGTCTGGCAATATTAAAACCGATTGAAATGTATAAAACAACCTATCCTAATAAGGTCTTTGATTATATGGCAGCAGGGCGGCCGGTCCTCCTGGCAATTGATGGGGTTATCAGGGAAGTGATTGAAGAAGCGCAGGCGGGTGTATTTGTAGAACCCGGCAGCCCAGAACATTTGGCTGAAGCAATTAAAGATTTGGCAGCAGACCCTGAAAAATGTCGTACAATGGGATTGAATGGTAGAATCCATATAATCACGCGATTTTCCCGCAAGGACATGGCGAACCAGTTAACCGCCCTCCTGCAAACATTATGGAGGAGAAATGCCTGAAAAAATTTTAGTTGTTGATGATGAAATTTCCCTGCAAGAGACGTTGGCTTATAACCTAAAAAAACAGGGCTATATCGTAGAAGTGACTGGCGATGGCGATGAAGTGCTAAATTTAGCGCGTGAAATGCGTCCAGACCTGATCATTTTGGATATCATGCTCCCCGGACTGGATGGATTCGAGATTTGCCGGATTTTACGCCGCGAAATGTCCACCCCGGTATTAATGTTGACTGCCAGGGATGATGAGATTGATCGCGTCGTTGGTTTAGAGGTTGGCGCAGATGATTATATGGCCAAACCGTTCAGTATGCGGGAATTGATCGCACGAGTCAAAGCCATGCTCAGGAGGGTACGCCTGGATCGTGATGAAGCAAACTTCCCTTCAGGAGAAGGCGGCAAGCAAAAGGCCGAGGTATTGGAATTTGATGATCTGCGCATCAATATCACCCGCAGAGAAGTCACGGTAAACGACGAGGTGATCGCTTTCAAACCCAAAGAATATGAGCTTCTGACCTTTTTTGCTTTGCACCAGGGACAGGTGCTTACAAGGGAGTTTATCCTGGAACGCGTTTGGGGTTGGGATTTTATTGGCGACAGCCGTACTGTCGATGTTCATGTGCGCTGGCTGCGGGAAAAAATTGAGCCGGATTCTGCTAACCCTAAGCGGATTGTGACTGTTCGAGGTGCAGGATATCGGTTTGAAGGTTAAGCAATGCAGCACCGCTTTCGTTGGCGAGTCGCGCTGCCGTTTCTGGTCTTGCTGGCTGTCGTTGTCGGCACGGTCACACTGGCAGGCATTCAACACTACCGCCGTGAAGAAGTTCGTTTAGCACAAAGTCACCTGCTTAATCAAGCAGAAATTATCGCGCAAGATTTACAATTCTTACGATCAGAGTCAGGGGATTTTTCAGCCTGGCAGGATCTGGCAACATCCATTACCCAAAAAACTGGCATTCAAATAACCATTCTGGATATTTCAGGTAATTTATTCGTCACATCCATCCCATTGGAGCAGCTGCCATCGAACCCATTTGAATTGCCGGCTGTCTCAAATGCGCTCATTAATAGGCGCAGTGTTGGCCAGGATCAGCAAATATTAGCCGCAGCCATAACTTTGCCAGGTCATGACAGCCTTCCCGACAGTGTCCTCCAAATACAGGTACCCAGATCAAATTTTCAAGCTGACCTATCTTACATCTTCTGGCTGTCAGCAAGCATTTATTTGACAAGCGCACTCTTAATTGTTTTGATCTTATCGATCGTAAATGACCAAAGCCAAAAACCGGTTGAAAAGCTTACTATAGCCGCTCAACAAATCAGTATGGGTAATTTTAACAATCTTGATTTCCCCGAACCCATCGAAGAATTAACAACCTTAATTACTGCCATGAAAAACCTGGCCAGCCGGCTTGGCGAGCAAATTGATCAGCTCACCAGTGAAAGAGCCATGTTATCTTCCGTATTGAATCAGATGACAGATGGCGTCCTGATCACCAGTGCTGACGGAGAAGTGCAGCTGCTCAACCCAACAGCAGAACGTTTGTTTAAAATTTCCCAGGGTGGTGGTTTAGGAAGATCTATCGTTGAAGTCCTGCGATATCATCAGCTTGTTGAACTGTGGCGAGCAGCCAGGGATGGCGAACGGCAGAGCACGATGTTGGAGATCGGCCCGCAGCATATTTTCTTGCAGGCTGTAGGCATCCCATTGAAATCAGCTTTACCTGGCAGTACAATGCTCCTTTTCCAGGACCTGACCCAACTCAGGCGCCTTGAAACTGTCAGGCGTGATTTTATCAGCAATGTCTCCCATGAATTGCGCACGCCGCTGGCCAGTCTCAAGGCGCTTTCAGACACATTGCAGGAAGGTGCTCTGGATGACCCCCCGGCTGCACGCCGCTTTATCTTACGAATGGATACAGAAATCGACAGCCTGACCCAGCTGGTCAATGAATTGCTTGAGCTCTCCAGAATCGAGTCAGGTAAAGTGCCCCTTTCCTTCCATCGGGTAATACCCTGCGATCTTATCCAGCCAGCTTATGAACGCATGGTTCTTCAGGTTGAACGGGCTGGCCTGGAACTCATTTTTGACTGCCAACCCGAATTGCCGGCTGTATTTGCAGATCCTGACCGCATCACCCAGGTATTTATAAACTTAATCCATAATGCCTTAAAATTTACGCTGCCAGGCGGGAAAATTACCCTTTCAGCCTATCAAGATGGGGATCAGATCATCTTTTTTGTCCGGGATACTGGTGTTGGTATTGTTCGCAAGGAACTTGGCCGGATTTTTGAGCGGTTTTACAAAGCGGACCGGGCACGCACTGGCGGCGGTATGGGGTTGGGGTTATCCATCGCCAGGCATATGATCGAGTCTCATGGGGGCTATATTTGGGCGGAAAGCGAAGAGGGAGAAGGCAGTACATTCAATTTTTCACTGCCCACAGCCTGACGTTAATCGAATATTTACCTGCTGTTATTTTAATTTAAACCCTTTGTTCTCAAATTATCAGATCATAAGCATTATCATATTAAAGAATGGTTTAACCGTCGTTTTTTGTACATTTATTGTATCTACTCAGCTTATGAAGAAAAAGGGGTTGTACCCCCGACCTTTCAGCTGTAGGGCAGCCTGAGCAGTTACCATTTTTTTATCGAAATAATAATAAGCAATGAATCTTTATAAATCTCAATCAGTAACAAGGCATGCAAGTCTCAAAACTATTCATGTTGACCTGCCACGAACCGATATTATAACCAGGGATAAATTAGAGCAGCCACAAATGCAATCTGCACCAATAAAAATTGCTGCGAACAAGCTTTCTGTTTACTATGGTAATTTTCAAGCCCTTAATAACGTCTCCATAGAAATTCCTGAAAATAAAATCACTGCATTAATTGGCCCCTCCGGATGTGGGAAATCCACGTTATTACGTTCATTCAACCGGATGATTGACCTTGTTCCGGATGCACATATCGAAGGACAAATTTTGCTGAATGGAACAAATATCTACAAATCAGAAATCCAGGCGGTTGAAATTCGCCAAAAGATCGGGATGGTTTTTCAACGACCCAACCCCTTCCCTATGACTGTTTTCGATAATGTCGCTTATGGCCCCCGACTATATGGGGTCAAGAATAAGCGCATCCTTGATGAGGTTGTTGAAAAAAGCTTACGGCAGGCAGCAGTCTGGAACGATGTCAAAGATAAATTAGGGCAATCGGGATTAAATCTTTCGGGAGGGCAGCAGCAGCGGCTGTGTATTGCAAGAGCACTTGCTGTAGAGCCATCGGTTATCTTGATGGATGAACCTGCCTCAGCACTTGACCCGGTTTCTACTTTTAAGATCGAAGCCCTGATGCGCAACTTGAAGAAGGATTATACAATTGTTATTGTGACCCATAATATGCAGCAGGCAGCGAGGGTTTCGGATTTCACTGCTTTTTTGATGATCGACGATCAACAAGCCGGCATGCTGGTTGAAATGGGTGCAACAGAACAGGTCTTTACCAATCCAAAGTATGAGCAGACTGAAGCCTACGTCACTGGTCGTTTTGGGTAGAATGATATAAAATATCTAGACAATCTTGATCATCCCAGGAGATAATCATGCCTCGTCAAACATTAGATCGTGAAATTCACCAGCTGCAGGATGAGGTCTTGCTGTTAGGCAGCATGGTTGAACAAGCCATGCTTAATTCTATAGACGCGCTCAAGCAGCGGGATAAAGAAAGCGCTCGCAAACTCTATAAAGGTGATGAGCTGATCAATGAAAAACGCTACGCGATTGAAAACCGGGTTTTAATCTTATTTGCCACCCAGCAGCCCATTGCGCATGATTTACGGCTCTTGGCAGCTATCTTGGAAGTGATCACTGAACTGGAGCGCATGGGTGATTATGCCAAGGGTATTGCAAAAATCGCCATAATAATCAGTGATGACGACACACCCATCCCAGCTCGCGAGATCAGCCGTATGGGTGATCTGGCGGTTGGTATGTTACACCGTGCCTTGGGTGCCTTCATTGCTGAAGACGTCAACATGGCTACGCGGATTCCAAAAGAAGATGACCAAATAGATGAACTTTACAACCAGATTTATCGCCGGAATATTGCGGCAATGATTGCCAACCCGGATATCATCGACCATTCCAGCTACATGATGTGGGTTGTTCACAATATCGAGCGAATGGCAGATCGTGTGACCAATATCTGCGAACGGACCATATTCATCGCCACAGGTGAACTAATCGAAATTGACGATTCGGACGACGAATGGGATGATGAGGATGAAGAATAGCTTTTATTCGAGATAAAAAAAACCTGCAAGTTTTTGTCGGTTTTTTATTACTTTTCGATCGCTCTCTTAGAAATCTTTAATCAAGTATAATTTTCAGCATCCCACTGGCACATAAACGTGAAAGGTGCACTGATGCTGAGAAAAAATGATACCCCAGGGAAGCTCATCATCGTCGAAGGCATTGACGGAAGCGGTAAGTCCACCCAGATTGACCTGCTTTATAAATGGCTTCAAACACAGGGACATTCAGTGTATTTCAGTGAATGGAATTCATCCACATTGGTAAAAAGCACAACCAAGCTTGCAAAAAAATCAAAATCATTTACACCCACAACATTCAGCCTGCTGCAATGCACAGATTTTGCAGATCGTTGGGAAAACCGGATTCTTCCCATGCTGAAAGCAGGCGTAATCGTCCTGGCCGACCGGTATGCTTTCACAGCCTTTGGCAGGGATGTGGCTAGAAAAGTCGATCCAAATTGGGTTAGAAATTTGTATTCCTTTGCCTTACAGCCAGATATCGCCTTTTATTTCAGGGTGCCATTAGATATTGCCGTAGAAAGAATTACCAGCGCCAGGTCTAAATTAAAATATTACGAAGCAGGTATGGATCTTGACCTCTCTGACAGCCGTATTGAGAGTTTTAAGATTTTTCAAAAGCGAATATTAAATGAATACGAAAAGATGGTTAACGAATTCGACCTGACAGTGGTTGATGGGACATTAACGGTTCAATCACAACAGCAAATGGTGCGAAAAATTGTCTCTCAAAAACTTTCTGGGTGGAAAGGTCTGCCAATCCCTGAAGGAAGCCCGGTGATTAGATTTCAAACTGAAAGCAATACCATTGAAGGAGGCCAATAATGTCAACACCTGACTTTTATGGTGCCGGTTTTCCTTATCGCGAGATCAGTGACCTGCCCGGAAAATTAATTGTACTAGAAGGTTCGGATGGGGTGGGTCGTTCAACACAGATTCAATTATTGCGACACTGGCTGGAAGAAGAAGGGTTTGCAGTGTCTGATACCGGCCTGCGCCGCTCTAATTTAACCCAAAAAGGGATTAATGAAGCCCGGAAGGGCCATACACTTAGCAGGATCACCATGAGCCTGTTTTATGCAACAGATTTTGCAGACAGGCTTGAAAATCAGATCATCCCTGCATTACAAGCGGGTTTTATTGTGCTTTCAGATCGATATTTTTATTCGATTATGGCCCGAGATGTTATTCGTGGTGCTGACCCAGATTGGGCACGCAAGGTCTATGGTTTTGCCCTTAAACCAGATTTAATCCTTTACCTGAAAGCGGATGTGAAGGACCTCGTTTCACGATTGATCCATGGGCGCGGTTTGAATTATTGGGAAGCAGGGATGGATTTGAGAGCTTCGAATAATTTATATGATAGTTTCATCACTTATCAATCTGAACTAATTCAAGTATTTGATCAGCTTGCCGCTGAATATAATTTCAAAACCATTAATGCCAGCCAGCCCCTGATAAATGTCTTTGCTGATCTTAAAACACACATTCACACCTTGCTTGAAGACCAGCAGCCAATCCTGAATGATTATTATTGATTTAATTAAACTACTCAGCTGGTGAGGTAATAGGGGGTATGGTGCGGCGAATTCGCCGCACCATACCCCCGACAAATCAGTTGCAGGCAGACTAAGCAGTTACAATTTGCTTACGATGATGAAATGACTATAAAGTAATCAGCCCAAATGATGGAGGAATAATGGGTAAAAGAAACAATCAGGCGATTAAATTATTTGGCGTTGAATATCTATTAAACCAGGTTAAAATCATTGAAAATGAAATTCAAGGGACGTTGACAGGGATTGATATTGAGCATGTTCATAAAATGCGAGTCGCTTCACGCCGTCTGCGAAATGGCTTTAGTTTATTCGAAGATAGTTTGCCCGCAAAAAAAGTGCCTAAATGGCAGGATGAAATTCGCAAAATTACCAATTCATTAGGGCGCGGAAGGGATCTTGACATCCAAATTGAGCGGATCAACCAAATCTTACAGAAACCTTTGGATGAATCATTTAAACAAGGAATTGAACGCCTTCTGCTCAGGCTGACCCAAAAGCGAAAAAAAGCACAAAACAAAATAGAGAAAACTTTCGACAAACTTACCGCTGAAGACGCGTTGGGAAAGATAGCCAGACGGCTTGAAAAAATTATTGAGGGTGCTGGAGAAGCAACGCATCCTGCACAATCGCTTTATGAATTAGCCAAACATTCAATCCATGAGCAGCTGGAAGAATTTCTAAACCATGAATCATTCATATGGGATGAAGCAAACATCAAAGAACTGCATGCCATGCGTATATCAGGTAAACACCTGCGATACACATTAGAAACTTTTTTACCTGTTTACAATCAGTCTCTGCTCCCCCACTTTCGCATTATGAAAGATATCCAAGAAATGCTGGGAGAAATTCATGATCTGGATGTCTGGGCTGAATGGCTGCCGTCATTCATTGAACAGGAAAAGAACCGGATTGATGAGTTTTATGGGAACACCCACGCATTAGAACCACTACTGCCTGGATTGCAATTTCTTATTGAATCTTTCAAGGTTCTTCGCTTTGAAAAATATCAATCATTTATAATGACATGGAAGTCCCTGGCGCATGAAAAAGCCTGGGAACACCTGGAAGAAATAACTGATTCATTCATCACCATGGAAAAATCTGCAGATTCTTTATCAGCCGCACCCCAACCAGGAATGAGTCAAAAAAACTCGTTTGACCAAGAAGCTAATAACAAAAACTCAGGATCAGATGACAATGAATTTTTCCAGATAGATCTAACCGCTGCTGAGATTGATCCTGAACACAAAGATATCATTGAAGACCAGTCATCGGACTGGACGAAAGAATTGAGAAACAATATTCATGATCAAGATAGCACTGATCGCTGATATCCATGGTAATCTGCCGGCTTTAGAAGCTGTCTTGCAGCATGCCCACAATCGACAGGCAGTCGCTAAAATATTAAACCTGGGGGATATGACGGGGTATGGACCCTTCCCGGATGAGGTGGTTCGGTGGTGTCAATCAGAAACTGTGGTTAATATTCTGGGTAATTATGACCAGAAAGTTATCAGCAAGGGGCACAAAACTGCGGATTGGAAAGCTGTGACGAATGCTGATAAGCGTTTAATGTTCCGGTGGACCAACCAGGCACTCTCACAACAATCCCAGGATTTCCTTATAACTCTGCCTGAAAAACGAGATTTGCAAATAGAATCTCTCAAGCTCTTGACGGCGCATGGCAGCCCGGCATCCATTTCAGAACATCTGCGGAAAGATACGCTGACAAAGCGGCTGGCAGAATTAACTGAAATGACTGAAGCCCAAATAATCTTGGTTGGTCATTCCCATGAACCTTTTGCCAGGGAAGTCGATGGGACGTGGTTTATCAACCCTGGCTCGATTGGACGCATTGACGATGGCGACCCACGAGCAAGTTACGCTATCCTTGAAATAGATGGTGACCAATTTTCCTTCGAACATTTTCGTGTGCCTTACAATATCATGAGAGCAGTTAAAGCAATTCGGGCAGCAGGCTTGCCGGAAGTATTCAGCCAGATACTGCGGCAGGGACGCAATTATAATCATGTGGTTAAATTCCTTGGCAGAAATTCAAAACCTGAAAGCCTTGAGCCATGTAGAAGGATCACCCTGCTGACAGATTTTGGTGTTAAGGATCACTTTGTCGGGGTAATGAAAGGGGTGATAGCCAATATTGCACCTCAGGCCAAGATGATTGACATCAGCCACCAGGTCAGGCCGCAAAATATTTATGAAGGCGCAAATCTTCTGGCGCAGGCAGCAGGATGGTTCCCACCTGGAACCGTCCATATGGCGGTGATTGACCCTGGGGTCGGAACTGATCGGCATGCACTTGCTGCTCGAATAGACGATCAATTCTATATTGCCCCGGATAATGGATTGCTGACCCACTGTATTCAACAGGCAGCCTCTGTTGGAAAAGTGATTGAAATTATTAAGCTCAACCAACCGCAATATTGGCTGCCAACACCTGGGATAACTTTTCACGGCAGGGACATTTTTTCACCTGCAGCAGCACACCTTGCCAATGGTATTCCCCTTGAAAAACTCGGCGAACCCATAGCCTTAGATAAAATCACCAAGCTGGCTATACCTGTGCCGCAGCGTACAGCATCTGGCTGGCAGGCTGAGGTGGTGATGATGGATGTATTTGGTAATCTCAATACCAACCTTGAGTCCAATTTGATCAATGAACTCAAAGGCCATCTCGAAATTAAAATAAAAAATACAATCATTGAAGGTATAACCCAGGCATATGCTGACAAACCACCTGGGTCAGTCATTGCGCTCATTGACAGTACAGGTAACCTGGCAATTTCAATCGTCAACGGCAATGCTGCCCAAACACTGGATGTGGAAATTGGCACACCGGTAGAAATTTGCTTCCGCGAATAACTATATTATTATTGTTGTTGCAGGCAATTAAGCATTAATTTACTATTTTTAGTATCTTTACCCATGTCTGAGGCTTATTTAAGCTACTGAGCTTTTATAACTGGGGTAAAATTCACATGATATTTTTTTAAACTTCTTCATTAAAGGACACGATGACGATCAATATTCAAGAAATAAAAGCAGACTTTCCAATACTCCAAACGAGCGTCAATGGCCATCCATTGGTTTACCTGGATAATGCAGCCACAACTCAGAAACCACAGTCTGTAATTGATGCCATTACAGGCTATTACACGACCTATAACAGCAATATCCATCGCGGCACGCATCATCTATCAAACCTGGCAACAGAAGCCCATGAGAATGCCCGTAAAACAGTCCAGACCTATATCAATGCTGAATTTGACCATGAAATTATTTTTACTCGCGGCACCACTGAAGCCATCAACCTGGTCGCTTACACTTTTGGCGAAGCTTATGTACACCCCGGAGACGATGTGATCGTCACAGAGATGGATCATCATTCGAATTTTGTCCCCTGGCAAATGATGTGCGAGCGGCGTGGTGCTAACTTCCGCGTGGTGCCTTTTGATGAGAACGGGGATCTCAAACTTGATGTTTATCAAAAAATGCTCAATGAAAAAACTCGTATCGTTGCATTGAACCATGTCTCCAATTCATTGGGAACGATCAACCCGGTGGAGAATATTATTCGGTTAGCCCATGAAGCCGGGGCAGCCGTTCTGGTTGATGCTGCCCAATCCGTTCAGCATACAGATCACGATGTTAGAGCCCTCGATGCTGATTTTTATGCTTTTTCTGGTCATAAAATTTATGGGCCAACGGGTATTGGTGTCCTTTATGGCAAAGAATCCTGGTTAAATGCCATTCCACCTTATCAGGGCGGCGGTGAAATGATTGATCAGGTATCAATTGAACAAACAACTTACAACAAGCTGCCATTCAAATTTGAAGCCGGTACCCCAAATATTGTGGGTCCAATTGGCCTGGCGGCGGCCATTGAATATTTAAACGCTTTAGATTTTAAAGAGATCGTTGCTTATGAAGATGACCTGCTTGAATATGGACGCCAGCAATTATCAACAATAAACGGCCTGAAAATTTATGGGAACGCAGAAAAACGAACCAGCATCCTTGCTTTCAATATCGATGGCATTCATCATTATGATCTCGGGACCTTACTGGACACAAAAGGTATTGCTGTGCGTACCGGCCATCACTGTACCCAGCCTATCATGTCATCACTGGGTATTGATGGGACAGTACGCGCTTCAATCGCTTTATATAATACGAAAGAAGATATTGATGCACTCATCACAGGCATTCATGCTGTGATGAAAATGTTAGGAAAATAAACCATGGCAACAATTGAGGAAATTCAAGCACAAATCGTTGAAGACTTTTCCTTCCTGCCTCAATGGGAAGAAAAATATACCTACCTGATTGAGCTGGGCCAAAAAATGGAGCCCCTACCAAAAGCCTTCCAGATAGAGAAAAATCTTGTGCGCGGCTGCCAATCGACCGTGTGGCTGCATCGAGAATGCCGGGATGGTTTGGTCGTGCTTAAAGCAGACAGTGATTCGCTGATTGTCAAAGGACTGGCGGCACTGCTTTTACAGGTATTTTCAGGGCAAACGGGGGAAGCAATCCAAACAACATCCTTAACTTTTCTTGATGAGACCGGACTTAATCGTCATCTTTCATCTCAACGTGCCAATGGCCTTTTAGCGATGATCGACCAGATCAAAATATTTTCAAAAGAATGTTCATCCAATTAACAAAATACCATTGAATATTAAAGATGCCATTGCGCCCTTGATTGAGGGGACTTTCTATCATTAATTAATGGGTTTTACTTTTTCATAATCATTTATTTACCTGTTTATGTTGTCACCTTTTGAACTCTAAGTTACAATCAACTCGATATGAATGATAAAACGATACAAATCTTATTGACGAATGATGACAGCATCCACTCGCCTGGTTTGTGGGCTGCAGCCGAAGCGCTGGACCCCTTAGGTTTTGTGCATGTCGTCGCCCCGCGTGACCAACAGACCAGCACCGGGCACAGCATGCCAATCCACTCCTCTGGGATCATCGAAAAAATGACTCTTAATGTGAATGGCAGAGAATGGCCGGTCTATTCTGTTGATGGATCACCCGGGCAATCTGTTACTCATGGAATCTATGATGTCATGCAGGTAAAACCAGACCTGGTTGTTTCAGGGATCAACTATGGCGAGAATATCGGGGCGGGATTGACAATCTCAGGTACTGTTGGGGCAGCCCTTGAAGCAGCTTCATTTGGCATTCCAGCACTGGCTGTCTCTATGCAGACTGGTTCTGAGCATCACTTCTCACTCTCCCAGGATATTGATTTTAAAGCGGCAGGTTATTTTACAAACAAAATTGCTGAAATCATGCTTTCTAAGCAGATGCCATACGATGTGGATGTGATCAAAGTGGATGTCCCTAGGAACGCCACACCAGAAACACCAATGGTCCTTACAAAGCATTCAAGGCAGCTGTATTATTTTCCTGTTCCTGCAAAACGAAAAGTAATTTCTGAACGCGGACCAATGGGGTATAAAATCCAATTTAACCCGGAAACACTGGAAAAAGGCACTGATCTACATGCCATTCTAGTCGAAAAGAAAGTTTCAGTGACGCCGATCAGTATCGATATGACATCGCGGGTTGAACTGAATGAGCTTTCTTCACTTTTGAGTTTATAAATCCGGAGTAACATCTCAGGCTGGAGGTTAACCCCAAAAGTTGGACTTAAAAATCCGTTTTAAATGTGAATCTAACT
>CAZCBW010000023.1:0-38860 GCA_964497065.1 uncultured Candidatus Brevefilum sp.
CAAACGCAGAAATCCAAAAGGTACAAAAAGAGATCAATCAAGGCCTTCAAAACGCCGCTAAAACCGATTTGGACGAACCGCCAGAAATCGTTAATCCAGAAGATTGATCATTTAAGCAATTAAGTGTGTAACCACACCACAAAATGTGTTGGTGTGGTTACAGATTTTAAAACGACCTTGTTACTTGTCGTTGGCTGCGGATGATCAACCACCCTTCTTGGTTTTCCAGGGGAGATTGATTCTGAAACCACCTGTGGTCCCAAAACGAAAATCTCGTTTCTCAAACAAAAACCAGGCTGCAGCTATCAGTGCTGTTGATATCCCAAACAGGATCAGGGCATGTTCGGTATTCAAGCCATTAATTGCACTACCGCCCTGGTAAAACCTTAATGGCGAAAACTGATTTAAAGTTTCAAGACGACTATCGATTTGAGAAAGTGAAGTAATGAAATAACTGGCAATCAAGATGAAACCACTCACAAGATTTGCCGCACTGCTTGATGAGAGGATCAAACTGAGCACCAAACCAAAGCTTAAAAACACCAACAAGACGGCCATTAACGACACCAACGGCAGCATAAGTTGAGAACGATTCAAATCAAATGTGTCGACATTTTCAAGCCCCAGGGCAAACCCGGCCCAGATCAAGACAAAAATCAATACCAGGCTGAGTAATAAAGCAAACAATCGGCTCCAAAACAACTCAGTACGGCTGATCGGCTGTGAAATTGTCAATTCGAGCGTTCCCTCTTCCTCCTTTTTTACCAACAAGCTGGTTGCACTGTTGATAATCATGATGCCCAATATGATATGGATATAAGAGAAGAACTCAAGGTGAACAAACCCGGCCGGCTCAAAAATATCGATTTCTTCTCCACCAAAAAATGCCATCATTCCCTCTGGAAATGCCTCCAGAAGTTGGACCAGGTCAACATTTTGTAGAAACATGGCTTCATAAATATCAAATAAGAAATAAGATAACAGACCAAAGCCCAACCCCCAACCTAAGATCATTAACCAATTTTTGAATAGATCACGCTTAAAAACCGCCCACATTGTCTCTATACCTCCTCTTCCCCGTCTTTGTAATACTTCAAGAACACCTCTTCCAACGACGGCCGATGGATCGATAAATCCATGACAGGATACTTTGCCAGCGTTTTAATAAACCCATCCATTTCACCTGCCACCTCAAAGGTAAATAAACGTCGGTCATCATTAACCCTTAAGATTGTTAAATTTTCAAGATGTTCAAAACTGGTTTCTGAAACCTGCTCAGAAAATTGAATCGTTGCCCGGTTAATAGCCCGGTTGATCAAAGTATCAGTTTGGGCAATTTCCACCAGAAAACCTTTACGAATGATGCCTACCCTGTCTGCTATCTTTTGCACTTCAGAAAGCACATGCGACGAAAAGAAGATTGTGACACCCTTTTGGGCTTCCTCCTTGATGATATTCAGGACTTCTTGTTTCATCAAGGGATCCAACCCCAATGTTGGTTCGTCCAGCATCAACAAAGGCACATGGCTGACAAAAGCCTGCAGAAAACCGACCTTTTGTTTGTTGCCTTGTGAAAGGTTTTCAAATTTCTGATCAAGGTTAAGATCCAACCGGTCCGCCAATGCGATCAAATCTCCCCATTCCCGGTTGTCATTTCGCAGGTGCCGAATATATTTCAAGAATTTCCTGGGCGTAAAATCACCTTCCAATGTCAAGTCACCGGGCAGATAACCAACTTTAGCTTTGACAGATTGGGGGTGCTTTTGTGGATCCATTCCCATCACTTTGATGCTTCCCCTGGCAGGCCTGATCAAATCCAACATACAACGGATGGTTGTCGTTTTACCTGCACCATTGGGGCCTAAGAACCCAAACACTTCACCAGGGATGACTTCAAGTTCCAGCCCTCGCAGGGCATGCACTTTCCCATAGTATTTATGAACATTTTCTAGCAGAATTGCTCTTTCAGTCACTATCCCTCCAAAATTATCCGAATAATATCTATATCATAACTGCTCAGGATGCCATATATCTGAAAGGGCGGTGGTGTTGATTGGTGGTGAAGGACCTTGCAATATAAATCTCACACCACCCAGTGCGTCTAAAAGAAATCCAATCGTATAATAATTTATCTCTCAATCAACATCAAGATACCGGAAGCGATTGCCGCTATTGGTATGAGGATGCCAAGTTTACCAATACTGATGAAATATGACAGCCCAACCAGGATCAGCCACACACAAAACAAGAAAAATCCGAGCTTTTTAAATACATTCCTGAACCGCAGCAATAATAGAATACCCGCCGCCAGAGCCAACACAGCCATGACCACATCAATGCCGCTAAAGCCAAACCCCGCCAGATCAATCAAACCCCTGGCGATCAGGTAAATTGCAGCTAAAATCCATCCAATTGATTTTGCACCACCAGGCATCGATATCAAGATAAGAACACCAGCAGCAATGGCTAAAACGCTGAGCACGATGCCTAACCCCCCTAACCCAGGCAGAAATGCTAATAAGCCTGTCAGTATCAGGAAGATACTCAAGACTACATAAGTCAAACGCTTTTTGCTCATTTCATCCTTTCATTTTATTAAATGACTATTTTTATTTTACCTAAATTAAAGTTGGAATGTCCAATACACTCAAGAAGCAATCCTGAAGGGTTTTTGATCAAAAAAATATTCAATTAAATAAAAATGATCATTCCTATTGTCCCGCGAAAAAAACAAGGTTAGAATCACCACATGAAAATCATCCAGGTCATCCCAACGTACAACGAAGCTCAGAACTTGCCGGTCCTGGTTTCAGCATTATTTTCATTAAATTTACCGGAACACCATATTCTGATCGTCGACGATAACAGTCCAGACGGAACAGGCAAGGCTGCCGAAACACTCTCACATCAATACGAAGGACGTCTCAAAGTGCTCCATCGGGCCGGCAAAGAAGGGTTGGGCAAAGCTTACATCGAAGGCTTTCGCCAGGCATTAGACGATGGGGCAGATGTGATTGGGATGATGGATGCGGATCTCAGCCACCCGCCAGACCGTCTGCCTGCTCTGGTTGATGGATTAAAAATTGCAGACGTGGCAATCGGTTCGAGGTATGTGCCAGGCGGCAGCCTTGATAAAGACTGGCCGTTTTGGCGCAAAGGCCTATCTGCCTTTGCCAATACCTATACCCGCACAATCCTTGGCTTGCCTATTCATGATACAACGGGCGGTTATCGTCTGTGGAAGCGATCAGCATTAGAAGCGATCCCCTTTGAAGAAAGCCGTTCAAACGGCTATGTGTTTATTGTTGAATTGGCCTACCTGGCTAAACTTTCGGGGCTGACATTCACAGAGATTCCGATTAACTTTGCTGAACGCACCCAGGGCCAGTCAAAAATGTCACTGCGCATCCAATTGGAAGCTGCATTTCGTGTGTGGCAGCTGCGAAAAATCTATAAAGGTTTTCCTGATAACTCCCCCTAATTTTTCTCAACTAATCAAATATCAGGCTTCAACAGCCATCACAACCTTGGTTAAACTTATCCAGGCATCAAGTGAGAGCGATTCCGGCCGCCGAGAAAGGTCGATGCCTTCATCCGCAATGGCCTCCCAAACCCTATCAGGCATCTCCCCCAAAACTGGCTTGAGTGAATTTCGCAGCATCTTTCGCTTTTGGTTAAATGCTGCGTGCGCCAATTGGAATAATTTACTGACTTCAGATTGTGAAAGCCTGGCCTCAGGATCAACCTCAATTTGCAGCACACTTGAGTCAACATTTGGCGGTGGATAAAAGCAGCTCGCCGGGATGTGATGGATGATACTGGCAGTCCCATAGATCTGCACTGACAGAGAAAGCAGGCTCATCTTTTCGTCCTGCCCGAGGATCCGCTCTGCCACTTCTTGCTGTATGGTTAATATGATTCTGCCTGGCTTAACCGATGCTTCTAATAGATGCCTGATAACTGCTGAAGTGATGTAATAAGGGATATTTGCAATAACCATGTACCCCGGCTCAGTAAAAAAATCACCCAGGGACAAAGATAAAATATCTTTATTGACGACCTGCACATTTGTAAAGGGTTGGGTCAGTACTGCTAATGAAGGCAGCAGTTTCCTATCCAACTCGACAGCGATAACAGATCGGGCCTGAACAGCCAGCAGCCTGGTCAGATTTCCTAGGCCGGCACCAATCTCCAGCACGTGATCATTTTGTGTGACCCCGCTTTTACGAACAATCTTCAATAAAGCATTATGATCTGCAAGAAAATTCTGTCCCAGTGATTTTTGGGGCTTGATACCATACCGCCTGAGAAGATTGGGAATATGTAAGGGTTTTAAGGTCATGGCAGTTTCGCTGGATACCAGGCTGGAATCGGGGTTAAAAAGTACATCGTCGTCCATTGATGCCAAGAGACATAATCTTCATCTGAATAAGCAAGATCAATATGGGGATGCATGGGGGTCCTGGCACAGCCAACACATTGATTGCCGATCACACCATGGCCATAGCCCTGCACATAAACTTGCTGAAAAAGCATCGAATGATACCAGCTGGGAATCACCGCGATCAGACCCTTTTGGGAGGGCAAACCGCTTGACGAACCAAAGCAGCAAGCCCCATCCGGCAGCCCGCAGCGGCAGGGTGAATAAGATGTCGCATAAACTGAAATTTTTCGCCAATACTCGATTTCCTGCCCATCAACCACAGCAGTTTGGACAACAGCCTGTGAACCATAACCCAACACGCCATCCCTGGCCTCACTTGCCTGCCATGATTCCTGGCCATCACGCCAGATTTCTCGTTCCCCTGCAAATCGAACTCGTTCTCGTGAGGCAAATATTCCCGGCTGCCCGGGTTCAATCACCGTCACCTGGTCCAAGGGGGTATCCGGGTCAATTACGGTTTCATTTTGATAAGCCACTTCATCTGTCATGATCAAAACCTGTTCGCTGACCCTGACAATTGATATTTCACCCGTTTCAGGTAACCGGTCAACCTCAGCTGGCAGACTGTAGTCTAAGTTTTGCAAGGCGATACCCAGGTCTTGCAAGGCCTCACCGACAGTGCCCGCAGCTGTCAGGCCTGTTACTTCAACCCCATCAACAGAGACCGTCACCGGTACAGCCAAATGAATAAAAACCTGCATCCCTTTTGAAACCGGTGCCATCAGGTCTTCAGAGATCCAATCATAAGGTGAGATATGTATCGCGGCAGATTCCAATGCTTCGCCCAATGTACTGCGGCTGGTATAGATCGTACTTTCCCGACCATCTATTTCTACACGAATAGGGATCGCTGGCTGTAGTTGAATTAGCAGGGCATCATGATCACCTAAGGACACATCCGGATCAATGACCTGGCCGTTGACCAGTACCCGGTCTTCAGGAAAAAGAATGATCCCTGCTTCCGAGAAAAGATTTGCGGGAATTGGTTCGGGTGAATAAAGTTCAATTATTTCTTCTGGTGTCTTGATCATCACTTCACGAGCAGATGACACTTTAATTTCCTGTTGATTCCAGACCCACTTTGTGCGTTCAGGCAACACCCTGGCTTCATCTTCAACCTGAAGCCCAGCAGACCTGAGAATACCCCCAACGGTCCAGGCTGCTGAGCGTGTTTCTAGTATCTGACCATCGAGATAAACTGTGACCGTCTGAAACATACCAAGCCCAATTAATATAATGCCCAGGAATACCGCCAATAAACTGCCGGGCAGGAGAAACTTTTTATTATCAATCAGAAATTTTTTCATAAAACAATCCATTCAGCTGCGGAAATACCCAAACGATCCGTAAATCCATGCTTTATGGGCAGGTGCAGTATAACACAGGCAGTTTTTTTCGCAAGCACACCTTCAAGCCTCAGAGAATGAACGAATTTTTGCCAATACTTCGATCAAAACATCCTGCCATGGTTCTTTGGATGGATTAGAAAAATAGATTCGATAGGCATTCTTCCCGGCAAATACATTTTGCCCTAAGTCGGGCAATTCACGTGAATCGATTCCATCAGGCAGCGGAGGGTAGCGGAGTACGATCTGCCGACCTTCAAAGCCCACAGCGCTGATTCCTGACTGCGCTGCCAGCAGTTTCACTTTGATTTGATAGACCAGGTTTTTGACCTGCTCAGGTAAGGGGCCAAAACGATCAGCGAATTCCATCTCAATGATTGCCAATGCATTGTCGTCTTTAATATCCGCTAACCGCCGATAAAGTTTCAAGCGTAAATCCTGATCGGCAATATAGCTGGTTGGAATACCAATCGATAATGGTAAATTCACTGAGGTTGGCATGGCCAGGGATGAATCAAGAATTGTCGCTTCACCAGGGTCGCTCAACCCCGACACCAACCTGAACTGCTTGACTGCCAGTGCAAGCAGGCGGGTGTATAAATGAAAACCTACCGAAGCGATATAACCAGATTGGCGTGTGCCCAACATCTCTCCAGCTCCTCTCATTTCCAAATCGCGCATAGCGATCAGGTAGCCCGAACCAAGCTGGGTGTTTTCAGCCAGGACCTCCATCCGCTCACGACCTTCCGGTGTGGGTGCCTTGACCCGGTGCTGGAAGAGGTAAGCATAGGCTCGTTGAGCACCCCTGCCAACCCGGCCTCGCAGTTGGTAAAGTTGGGCAAGGCCAAAAGTGTCCGCCCGGTCTACAATCAACGTGTTTGCATTGGGGATATCCAGCCCTGATTCAATGATCGATGTACACAGCAAAATATCAATTTCACCCTTTGTGAACTGGTGCATGACTGCTTCTAATTTCTTTTCATCCATCTGCCCATGGGCAATCCCAATCTTTGCTTCGGGCGTTAATTTCTCTAGCCGGCTGTACATCGCCCCAATCGTCTGAACCCGGTTATGCACAAAGAATATCTGGCCGCCGCGTTCAAGCTCGCGGATGACTGCCTGACGCACAATTTTTGGATCGTACGGCCCGATATGGGTCAAGATCGGCAACCGCTCTTCTGGGGGCGAGGTGATCGTTGATATATCACGCACGCCGGTTAATGCCATATACAGAGTCCGGGGAATAGGTGTTGCGGTTAACGTCAAAACATCCACAGAGGTACGCAATTTTTTCAGGTGTTCTTTATGTGCCACACCAAAGCGCTGCTCTTCATCAATCACCACCAACCTCAGGTCTTTAAATGAAACATCGTCTGACAATAACCGATGGGTGCCGATCACAATATCCACCTTGCCCGAGCGGATATCCTTCACGATCCGGTTTTGCTGCTGCTGGGTCCTAAAGCGTGAAAGCATTTCAACTTCTACAGGAAATGTCGCCAATCGGGAGCGAAAGGTTTCATAATGCTGCTGAGCCAGAACGGTGGTGGGCACCAAAACGGCTACCTGCTTACCATCCATGACAGCTTTAAAAGCTGCCCGCAGTGTGACCTCGGTCTTTCCGTACCCGACGTCACCACATAACAGGCGGTCCATCGGACGGGAAGCCTCCATATCCGCCTTGATCTCCGCCAGGGCTGTTAACTGATCTTCCGTTTCAATATAGGGGAAACTGGCTTCCAGCTCTCGCTGCCAGGTCGAATCCGGGCTGAAAGTATATCCTTCAGCTACCTGGCGCCGGGCATATAGATCAAGCAGCTCGCCAGCAATTTCCTGAACTGCTTCACGTGCTTTTTGTTTGGTGTTTTCCCAACCCGAACCACCCAACCGTGAAATAGCCGGTGAATGCCCGTCTGCGCCGACATAGCGCGTCAACCGGTCAGCATGGTGGATCGGTACAAAAAGCTGATCCTGATCCGCATATTCCACACACAGGTATTCCTGTTCAATCTCTTCTTGAGATCGGGATACTAACCCGGCAAATTTGCCGATGCCATGATCCACATGAACTACCCAATCGCCTGGCTGTAAATCTGCATAAACAGACTCAGGTGCTTCGGCTGTCGGTCGGTAGCGACGCCTGGGCTGCGGCCGAGACCAGCCGAAAATCTCGCCATCGGTTAAAAGGTGAAAGCTTTTTTTATCCGGAAGAGTAAGCCGCCAGCCGCCAGCCAGGGTGCCGTCAATGAACCTCTGGTCAGCCTGGGCTTCAGAAATGGTCAGCGAAGGGTCTTTGCCTTCCATCCACAGGTTCTTCAAGCGTGGGGATTGACGCGAGACGATCATCCAGGGCTCTTGATGCGCATCCAGATCATAAAGAAATTGGTTAAAATCGCGCAGTTTGCCTGCAAACCGTGGGCCGGGTTCAAAAGCAGCTGCCAAGGATGGTGCCTCTGGTGCATTGGCATATCCCAGCTCAATCACCGGCCGCTTCCCTACCCGGTCTTCAATTTCTGACCATGAAAAGAAAGGCGGCGGGAAGGACGGGTCCAGTTCCCCTGCTTCGATGGCGTCCTCACGGCGAGACTGGGCTTCTTCTTCGATATCCGCCACAGCTGCTGATAAAAACTCCCGTCCATCCAGTGCAACCACAGCATTATCGGGTAAATAATCCATTAAACTCCCCGCAAATGGGTTAGCTAATGGGAGGTAAAACTCATCAAGCTGATTGAATTCAACACCCAAACTGGAAGCTGCTGCAGGGAGGATCTCACGAGCCGGCGTGACCGTCAGTGATTGAATTTGGGCCACTGTACGCTGTGTAGCCGGTTCAAACACCCGCATGGTGTCAATTTCATCCCCGAAAAATTCAATTCTGACAGGTTGACCTTCCCCAGGTGGCCAGACATCCAATATCCCGCCGCGCTTTGAAAATTGACCGGGCTCTACCACGATGTTGGCATAGGTATAGCCTGTATCGACCCATGCCCGGGTCAACTTATCCGGAAAAGCCTGCTGGCCGCGCTGTAATACCTGGGTATGTTTCAAAAAATCCCGGCGAGGTAATGTTTTGGTCATGACCGCCCGGATTGGCGCAACCAGGATCAATGGACTATCCGGTGAATTTGCCCCAGGGAGCAAAGACTGAGCCAGGATGGTTAGTACACTCAGACGATCCCGCCGGGTGCCCTGCCCCCAGCCGGATTTTTCGAAAAACAACGGGTTAGGTTCAGGAAAGTATCGGACTGTGGATGATTCAGCCCAAAATTGAAGTTCATCAAATAATGCCAGGGCACGATCGGCACGGTTTGAGATCAACAGAACAGTTTGACCCAAATCCTGCTGCAGCTTAGCCAACACAGGCAGCCTGGCAGCCCGCGGCAAACCGAGCCCCTGCACCGATTCGATCGTCTCGAGGTTATTCTTAATCCGGGATACCAGGTCTTGATAACCGGGAAGATCCCTGAACTGATCCAATAAACCCATCAATCCTCGTCTAACACACTGCCGTTGAAATCGTTCATCGCCTTTTCGATGCCGTCATGTAAAAAACGATGAATTGCCTCTGCACACCTTGCAAGCACTTCCGGCAAAATCTCTACATCTTTGAGGTCAAAATCATGCAGGACATAATCCTTCGGATCCATCCGCCCTGGGGGCCGGCCGATACCAACCCTCAAACGGTTGAAGTCTTTGGTCCCCAATTTATCGGCGATCGATTCAATCCCCCGCTGCCCTCCTGACCCGCCGCCCGGCCTTAACCGGATGGTGCCAAAGGGCAAGTCCAGGTCATCATGGATCACGATGAACTGGGATAATGGAATTTTGTAATAACGAATCAAGGGTGCAATGGAACGACCAGAATCATTCATGTAGGTTTGTGGTTTAACCAGGATCAATTGATCATCTTGTAAGCGTCCCTTGCCGATCAGGGCATGATGCTCAACACGGCTTAAGCTGATGCCCATACCTTCTGCCAGAGAGTCGACCACCATGAAGCCAATATTATGCCGGTTTTGGCGGTACTTGGCACCCGGGTTGCCCAAACCAGCGATCAAATAAGGTGAACGCTCATCATCCTGGGATTGTTTTTTTCTAAAAAAAAAGTTCCTCATCTAAATCTATCCTGTAAAAATAGGTAAATTTTGTTCCAAACAGACGCGCTAATTATGACCTAATCTTATAGAAAGGACCACAATACACGACCTTTAAGTTTAGCACGAAAGAGGTATGTTGGTAAATTCTTTGATCGTGCCAGCAGTTAAACATACAACGGGCTTTGGTTTCAAAGCCCGTTTGGGTGATCGAAATTAAGCAGTGTTTTTGCTAATTTTTAATCAGAGAGCAAAAGTGGCTCTAATGCAAGCAGATCCAGGGTAAATAATTCAAGATCTATCATCCCCGTTTCCGGGTCCCTGGCAATGCCTGAAACGATCAAGTCCAAACGACGGGGCAGGCTTAATGCCAGGTCAGCGTCAATCGATTCAATCACCGGCAGCAAGTCCAGCAGTGTGTCCTGGGTTGTAACCAGGCTTTCCTGCGCACCTTCAATGTCGTCCATAAAAAGTTTGACCCGGGCTTGATTGACATCAACCAGTAATTGGTAGTATAAGGCATTGGCTGTTGCGGATTCCAGTGCTTCTCTCGTCTGATCAAGCTGAGTACTTAACCTTGAGTTTTCTGTTTCCAGCTGGCTGACGGTCTCGGTGGTTTCCTCCAGCTGACCTTCTAAGGCGATCCGTTCCGCATTGATCGGCTGATACAGCAAAAAGTAATTTAAAAGGAATCCGGCCGCAAAGGCAATTAGTACAACAACCACCCAGACCAATGCTTTTTTTAAGAATATTTTAAATTTACTGGGAGGTGCTTTTTCAATTCTATCCGTAATATCATTGTCATTTGCGCCTTGGCCAAATGATTGAGATTTTTCAAAATCGTCAGGTGCTGACATTTCTGATTTTATTTCTTCATTATTTTGTGGCATGACTTTTCCTTCCTAATTCTCGGATTAAAGTTTTTAGTTTGTCTGATTAATTAATTTTACTTGACACCCATAAATAAGCAACCAAGTACTGACCAGTTAAAAAGTGTGTAATAAACCTTGCAGCCTGCCATCAATATTAATAAGTTATCACTTCTATCTATTGTCAATATTTGCAATTAATTAAAAATTATGGTAAAATATTGATATAATCAAGATTTATCACAATTTAGGAAATTTTGTTTTCTAAGAAAGCGTCCAAATGAAATTAAATGCCCCCAAAAAAATCGTATGGGTTATTGCATTGGTCCTCGGAGTATTAGGTGTGTTGGGTTCTCTCACCGCTATTCCCCTTGTCACTGAATATCAATTCTGGTTTGTTGTCATAGGCTGGTTGTTATTAGTCCTTGCAACCGCATTGAAAAACTTTTAGAATTCTGATTAAGGAGCCGCCGAAAGGACAGCTCCTTTTTTGAACGAAGTCTGACAACAGGCAACAAAATCAATTTAAAATATTCGCTTCGACTATAGTATCTGGATCAACCAGAGGTGGTTATCTGGCTTTTTTTAGATTTTGGCAACAGCATAATAAAGGGCAGCCCTAAAGGCAAGACTCCGGCACTGATCAGGAAGGTAAGCCGGAGGTCGAAAATATCAGACAGGAACCCCACCAAAAACACGGCAACCGATGTGAGGATAAAACTAGTTGCCATGTAAATCCCATTGGCAAAAGACCGATTTTCAATTGAATTTTCCAGCACAATCGCCATCAACACGGGGACAACAGAAATGGCAGCCATCCCCAGCAAGATCAACAAAGGGATCTGGGCTAACCCCTCAGAGTGGACAAAGAAATACATCAATACCGGTGTGACACAGAAAGAGATCACCAGCATCCGACGCCTACCAAACCTATCGCTGAGACTGCCAACAAACAGAGTGCCGACCATGGCTGAGATCTGTAAAATCGTCAGAGAGACCCCGGCAATCCACAATGTTGAACCTTGCGTGGTGAGATAAGTCGGCAAAAAGGTGGTTAAAGTGGCCACGATCATTGACCGGAAAAAGACGACCATAACCATCGGCAGCATAAGTTTGCGCATCTTTCTTAAAGCAGTCAGCCAGTTAATTGAATCCCCTGAAATTTTTGGCAGTGTTGAGAGAGAATTTAATTTCGTTGACAGGTAAATTGAGGTCAATAAACCTGCCAGCATCAACCAGGGGAGACCTTCCACCGTTAGATAAGCTATTGCTGTCACCGTGATGATCGGGCCTAACGCCCGGCCGAGTTCACCACCGACCATCCAGAAGCTCATCCCCCTGCCTAATTTTCGCCCAGCCAGAGAACTGCTCAGTACCGGCCCGACAGCATGAAAGGAGGCTGAACTGATGCCTGCCAAAACCATCAGAAAGGCCAGGAAGGCATAACTTGGAGCAATGCCGATCAGGCTCATTACGACTCCTGTGATGGCTGGCGTGAAAATAACAAATTTTCGCAAATTCACCCGGTCACCCAGGCGTCCGATCAATGGCTGCAAAAATGAAGGGAACTGCATGAAAACCGTTAATAACCCGGCAGCTGAATTTGTTAAAGTAAACTTCTGGATCAAGACCGGCAGCATTGCCGGCAAGAAAGCGATATACGAATCATGAACCAGATGTGCAAGTGAAATTTGGACAACTCGGTTTGCTTGAAATTCTTCTGCCTCAATTAATAGTTCTGTGTTCACATATTCTCCAATAATTCATTATTTGCGAGTAACTGCTCAAGCTGCCTTGCAAATGAAAGGTCGGGGGTGTGGTGTGGCGGCAAAGCCGCCACACCACACCCCTTATTTCTTCATAAGCTGAGTAGTTACATTTGCGGTATTTATAACTTCAACTGCAATTTTTTATCGCGTTTTTTAGCTGTATTGATCAGAATCACCAACAAAATAGTAAGGCTGCCTAACCCAAGGAATCCAATCACAAGATAAGGAAAAAAGACCTCCCAGGGGATGAAGGTTCCTTCGAAAGGCTCCAAAAGATAATCTGAGCGCAGGTTGACGCTGCTGCCACCCTGTAATAATTCACTCAAGGGCACTTCCCAGGTGCTGATTCCGGCAGCCCGATGCAAGCCATTCGTATCCACAATCTGCGGGGTGACCAGGCGCACAGAATAAGATGCACCGGTCAGATCCAGCAAATTGACCCCGGGTAACATGACATTAGAACTTCCCAGGTCTAAAAATTGTGTGAACAAATAACCGCCATTGCGTTCAGCAATCGTGATCAACCCTGGGCCAAGCCGCCTGCCGCCGTTAAATGCTGCGGTGATGTCACTGAATGAAATTTGAATTGTTTCCCAAATTTTCCCGTTTTCTTCGTACTGGTTTTGAATCACATCTGTGACATTTTCATCCAGCAACAAGCTCGAGAGAAGGTTTTCAAAGGTGAATCCTTCCGGCCTGGCCTTTTGAAATTGTGGATAGACTGAGGAATCAACGCCAAGTGCAAAACGCAATGACCCGGCACCATCTTCATCTACAGTAATTTCCTGTACCAGGTCGACACACCCGCTTAAAAAGAACAGGCAAAGAACTGCCAATATTATGAGCGCGTATTGTTTTCGATGCATGAATAAGCCGGTTTCCTTTACTAACACCGCACCATTATACTATTGAAGGGGCAGATGGAAAATTTTATATCTTTAGTTTTAAGGCTTGCTGGAAGAATAATCGGGATTCAACGGTTTTTTTGCTGAAACCTGCGCCCCACCCCGCGCACTGTTTCAATAAAATCATGCCCGGCATCAAGCTCAACCAAACGCGAACGGATCCTGCTGATGGTATTATCAATGGCAGCCTGCTCTACCCCCTCACTGGCCCCCGGCCACAAAACCGCCTCGATTTCCTCATAACGCATTACATCCCCCCGCCTTCCCATCAGGGCTGCCAGCAACCGGAATTGTTGTTTTGATAAGGGCGGGTTTAATCGCCGATCATAAAGGTAAACATCATGATTGGATTCATCGACCCACAAACCGGAAGATTTTAACGGCAGTTCAGATTCATGAATGGTCGCTTCAGGGTCATAAAAGTGGAAAGAGCTCACACTGCCAATTTGAACCCGGTCACCATGCCTGAGCTGGCATGGTACTTTGGGCTTGATTCGGATGGTATTGACAAAAACCCCGTTCTTACTGTCCAGATCTGTGATCGTACACTGCCCTCGCTCATACCTGATCTCAGCATGCCGGCGCGACACGTAGGGGGAATCCAGCTGTGCAGGCAGTTCTGGATCTCTACCAATCACAAATCCTGGAGGTTTAACCAGCAGTTTTTGACCTTTAAGCAGGCCATCTGTGAAATTCAGGCTAGGATTAGGCTTTGTATGCTCTGACATTGGTCAAGAATTATGCATTATGGGTGAAAATTTCAGGTAAACCAGATTAAATGATAGCATACCGACAGATAATAGTCTATCTTTAACCCCCTAATTCGTATAATGAAGGTGAAATCTGTTAATAGATTTTCATATTAATTATTGAAAGGTTTTAAATGAAAAAACAATCCCAATCTGTCTGGATAATTACCTTCATACTGCTGGGGGCAATGATTCTCACGGCCTGCGACCCCCTCATCACAGCGCAATCCAGTCTTAACCAATCCTCCAACCAGGGCAGCACTGTGACAGACCCAGAAGGTCAATCTGAGGCTTCCCCAACCAGCACGGCAGAATCATTTGACCTTCTCAACGAAGCAGGTGAGACCGAAAACAACCAGGCGACGGTGCCAACAGACCAAAATGGAAATTCACCCGATGATGAAAGTCCTGAAGAAGGACCAGAAGAGACCCTTCTTCAAACCGTTGGCCCTGATAACTTCCCGGAAGGGATCAACCCCTTAACCGGGTTGCCGGTGAAGAACTCAGATCTGCTCAAGCTGCCGCCTGCATTGATCTCAGTTTCTAATTTCCCAGCATCAGGCCGCCCACAAGCTGGCTTGAATTCAAGCCCCATCGTGATTGAGCTGACAGTCGGGCAGGGGATGACGAGATTTTTGGTGATGTTTTATGGCGCTTACCCTGAACAGGCCAGCGGACAGACTGAAGGCGAACCAGCCAGTATCGGGCCAATCCGTTCAGGCCGACTGCCCTATGAGGATATCCGTAAAATCTATTCGGGATTCTTGGTGATGGCTTCAGCCTACAGCGCCGTGGGGGAGACGCTCAGCCAGACAACTTCTGTATTTGGGTCTGATGAGGATGATATCAACAGCGCCATGGTTGACGTCACCAAACTCGCCCAGATCGCACAATCACGATCAGAGTCTTATGCCGGACAAAACTTCAGCCTGGAAGGGATGTTGTTTTCACAAACACCACCAGAAAACGGCTTCACTGCTGACCAGGCCTGGGTCTTTTACAGCAAGCTCAACCAGATCCAATGGCGATTTGATCCTGAACTTGGTGCGTATATCCGCTACGATATCAGCACGGACGGCAGCGGCGAATTCACCATGGCAACCGACCGGCTCACCGGTGAGCCGCTGACCCGTGAAAATGTGATCGTCCTTTTTGCCGAGCATGACTACCAGGCACCCACGTTGATTGACATTGACCTGACGAATAAACCACCTACGAAAGCAATCCTCTTCAGGGATGGGGAAATGCATGAGATTTTCTGGACGACCCGGTACGGTGATTTTGAACAGACAACCGGTTTGCTGCGGCCGATCCGCTTTGTTGATGCAGAAGGCAACCCGGTGCCCCTTAAACATGGGCAGTCCTGGATCCACCTGGTATCACCAGCCAGCAACTATCTCGAGTCTGCCCTACGGGATGCCCCCTTCAACCCAATGGTGCCTGAAGAAGGCACCGGACTTTGGCTGGTGCGTTACCGAGGGCTGTATTAATCCCAAAACAATCCTGACCATCTCTTAATAATAGTCAAACCCACCGCGGCCAAAATGAACAGGGGTGGGTTTCATTTAACTTGAATAGACCATTAGCTTAAAATACTTGTCTGACAGCTGACTTTTCTTGATTTTTTTAACCTTTATCGGCATAATTAGCTAGAGGAAGAATGCAAAAATTTTTGAGACTACTCAGCTTGTGAGGAAATAGGGTGTATGGTGTGGCGGCTTCGCCGCCACACCATACACCCGACATTTCAATTGCAGGGCAGCATGAGCAGTTACAAATTTTTTATCATATTTGATTATTTAAATCTCACCAACGATGAAAGGATGATCACTGCATGTCAAAGAAACCCGATACCCCTTATACCCCCACTAAACTGAAGCGAAGGACCCCTGTTCCGTCAGATATCGACATCGCCCAGGAGGCTGAGCTTAAACCTATTACAAAGGTTGCAGAAGAACTCGGGCTGCAGCCTGATGAATTTGACCCCTACGGGAAGTACATCGCCAAAGTCAGCCCCTCCGTTTTAGATCGATTAGGGGATGTACCGGATGGCAAGTACATTGATGTCACAGCCATTACGCCGACTCCTTTAGGTGAAGGCAAAACAACCACGACAGTCGGTCTCAGCCAGGCGCTGGGTGCCCATCTCGGTAAACGTGTGCTGACCGCCATCCGCCAGCCCAGCCAGGGACCAACCTTTGGAATCAAGGGCGGCGCAGCAGGCGGCGGGTACAGCCAGGTGATCCCCATGGAAGATTTCAACCTGCACCTGACGGGTGACATCCACGCCATCACCGCAGCCAACAACCTGATCGCCGCTGCTGTTGAAACCCGGATGTACCACGAATCCTACCAGAGCGACGAAGCCCTGTTCGACCGCCTATGCCCGCCTGATAAAGACGGCAGCCGGGAATTTGGCATCACTATGTTCAGGCGGTTGAAGAATCTGGGGATTGATAAAACCGACCCCAACGATCTCACCGATGAAGAACGGCAGCGTTTTGTCCGCTTAAATATTGACCGCTCAACCTATACATGGCGCAGGGCAACGGATACCAACGACCGCATGCTGCGCGGCATCACGGTCGGCCAGGGACCATCGGAAAAAGATTTCAATTTAGAAACCGCGTTCTATATCACCGTGGCCAGTGAGTTGATGGCTGTGCTGGCACTGGCAACCAGCCTCCAGGATATGCGCGAGCGCATCGGGAAAATCGTCCTCGCACTGGATACTGACGGCAACCCCGTCACAGTTGAAGATGTTGGTGTGGCAGGCGCAGCCACCGTATTGATGAAAGAAACGATCAAACCCACCTTGATGCAGACGCTCGAAGGCTCACCGGTATTCGTGCACGCCGGCCCCTTTGCCAATATTGCCCACGGCAACAGCTCCATCATGGCAGATAAGATCGGCCTCAAACTGGCTGACTACGTGATCACGGAGTCTGGCTTTGGTTCAGATATGGGGATGGAGAAATTCTTCGATATCAAGTGCCGCTACTCAGGCAACATCCCTGATGTGGTCGTGCTGGTGGCAACCATCCGGGCCCTCAAGATGCACGGCGGCGGCCCGAAAGTCACCGCCGGCTCACCCCTGGCACCGGAATACGTCAAGGAGAACCTGGACCTGGTGCGGAAAGGCATGGATAACCTGATGGGACACATTGATATTGCCAATCATTACGGCATTTCAATCGTCGTGGCGATCAACCGCTTCTACACCGATACAGACACCGAGCTTGAACTCGTCCGTGAGTTATGCCTGGAAAGCGGTAAAGTCACCGATGTCGTTGTCACCAACCATTGGGAAGAGGGCGGCGAAGGCGCTGTTGAGCTGGGCAAAGCTGTGATCAAGGCAGCCGAAGGCACCTCTGAATTCAAGTTCCTCTATCCGCTGGATATGCCCATCAAAGAGAAGATCGAGACGATCGCCAAAAAGGTCTACGGCGCAGATGGGGTCGATTACTCAGAAAAGGCAGAACAGCAAATTGAGGAATATACCCGGCTTGGTTACGACAACCTGCCGATCTGCATGGCCAAAACCCACCTCAGCCTGAGCCATGACCCCAAGCTCAAAGGACGCCCAAAGGGTTACCGCATCCCCATCCGGGCGGTGAATGCCTCTGTCGGCGCCGGGTTCCTGTACCCGCTGCTGGGCACGATGAGCACGATGCCCGGCCTGCCCACTCGGCCTGCTTATTACGATATCGATATCGAGCTGGATACCGGCAAGATATTAGGTTTATCGTAATAAAAACTGCAACAATAACTCCCCGGCACAAACAACCGGGGAGGTTTTTTATAATAACCCTTGATCAACAATATTTTCTGTAATAACAAATACTGATTATGAGATACCTTAAATTAGAGAAAATAATGAAAATCATCTTGCTCACCGGCATGTCCGGCACGGGGAAATCCAGTGTGGTCAATGAACTTCTCGCCAGCGCGGGTATACGGCGATCGACATGGATGAACCCGGCTGGTCTTACTTCGACGCCGATGGTAATCAACTTTGGGATGAGTTAAGGCTGCAAAAGGCGTTCGATGCTGCCGGCGATACACCGCTTTTTATCAGCGGTTGTGAAGAAAACCAGGTCAGGTTCTATCCCCAATTCACCGATATCTTCCTCTTGAGCGCACCGGCAGAAGTTATCAGTGAACGCTTACGTATCCGAACGAATAACCCCTTCGGCAAGCAGCCGGGTGAATTGGAAGAGGTACTCACCTATCTTGAAACCGTCGAACTGCTGCTGCGGCGCGGGGCGACTCACGAAATCATCACAACGATGCCCCTCGATCAGGTAGTTGAAGAAATTCTCACACATGTCGGCTTTTCACCCATGTAAATTATTCGAGTAACTACTCAGCTGATGAGGAAATAGGGGGTGTGGAGGTGATGATCATCAAGACCGCCGCCAAACAACCCTGGGGTGAACAGGAACGCCGTTTTCACACCTGGTACGAACCCTTTGAGGGTGCGGAGTCCATCCAGGCCAATGTTAATTTTGCATTTATGTATCCAAACACGCACCTATGCACACCAGGCGACTACCGCTTATTCAACACATTTATTGCTGCCTGTGAGAATTTCAGTCAAATGGCGCCGAAAGATCAAGAGCAGTTAATTAAAGACCGCGCTGACCTGGCACCAATATTTTAATCTTCCCCCAACTACATCACATTGATCACCCGCGAATCAACTTCACCGAAAAGCTCGCGCACCCGGCTGATCTCAAAATCACTGACACCTTCCGTCTCCACCGAAGCTGACCCGGCGGCAACTGCCCAGCAGGCTACTTCCGTCAACGGCAGGTCTTGCATTTGTGCATAGATCAACCCCGCCATCAATGCATCGCCAGACCCGACCGCATTCTTCACCGTGATCTTTGGCGGTGAGGCGAAGACCATCTCTGTTTGTGACGCCAATAGAAAGCCGGCAGCCCCCATGGTCAGCCCGAAATAAGAAATCCCCATGCGCAAGAACGGCAGCGCAGCCCGTTTGGCATCCTCCTGGTCAGCGATCTCAAAATCTAGAATTTGCGATGCTTCGGCGATATTCGGCTTGGCCAGGAATGGTGCTGCCTGGCAGCCGTACCGCATCGGCTGCCCGCTGGCATCGAGGTAAACCCGGACACCCCGGTCATGCAGCAGTTTGATCAGGTTTGCATAAAGTTCTTCATCCACTTCGGGAGGCAGGCTGCCTGAAAGCACCCAGATGTCGCCTTTTTTGGCATAGCCCTCTACTTTTAAGAAAAGCTGGTCTACATCTTCCTGTGTGATAGCTGACCCCGGTTCATTAACCTTGATATGCCAGTCACCTTCTTCTTCGATGATGGTTGTGTTCGTGCGGGTATCCTGGTCAACCCACACAAAATCCGTCTGAATGCCCATCTGGGTCAGACCGTCTGCCAACATCTTGCCTGTTCCACCGCCGACCCACCCAATCGCCAGGGATTCGATCCCGAAAATCTGCAGCGCCCTGGAGACATTAAAGCCCTTGCCACCCCAATCCAGGCGCACCTTATTGCTGCGCAGCACGCTGTTAAAGCGGATTTCTGGCAGCGACAGTGAGCGGTCAATGCTGGGGTTGGGGGTGATGGTAAAAATCATGGCAATTAGTTTAGATGGTTAGATTGGTTTGATTTTTCCTAATCCACTCAGGGATTCTTCAATCTGCGGACTGCCTTTGTATTGAATGCTGCCCGCGCCCGAAATTCGGCCGTTCAAGGTGGCCTCGGCCCACACTTTGGCAGACCCCGCCCCGCTGAGTGAGAGGTTTGCGTGCTGGCTTTGCAGTCTCACAGCCTGGTAGCTGCCAGCCCCGCTCAGGTCAAGATTTTGTGATTCTACTTTCCCCGCTAACATGACCTCACCCAAACCGCTCAAATCGACATCCACTTCTTCAAATTGCAGCCCTGTCAGCTTGAGCACCCCGATCCCTGCATGGACTATCCCCAGGTTTTGGCCCACCAGCGCATCAGCTGAGATGCTGCCTGCGCCGCCCAGGATGATCTGCTCCAGGCTCTTCACCGTCACAAAATAGCGAATACGATCCTTCTCATTGATCCACTGCAATCCTGTCCAATCAACCACATTCAACTCGTAATGGACCATCAAAACACCATCATTGACCTCGGCTGTCACATGCTGGATGATATCCGGGCTGCCCTCAATCTTTAACCCACAGTGATCGCCCTGGGTGACAAAAACCTGCCCCAGGCTTTTGAAATCAAATGTGGTGAATTCCTCATCGCCTGCCAGCGGCTGGACGGATGCTTCACCCGGTTCAGGTTGGGTTTCAGCAGCAGTATATGACCCTTCAATGACTTCAGGGTCTTCTTCCTGCCTTTTGTTGGTCGATGGTTTATGGGCAAATATGGCGCGGCTGAAGAGGACAAAAACTCCCAATAATACCAGGCCGCCCCCCAGAAACAAGCCGCTCTGGCTGCTCGTGCCAGCGATGTTGAGGATGACCTCAAAAAGCACGCCAAACATGACAAACAAAATTAATCCCAACCCCATGATCAGCCCGCCTGTACGCCTGAGACCCTCACGTTTGTGATAAGCATTCATGATCAGCAGCCCCACACCGGTGGCAGTGATCAATAACGCCCAGGCATAAGCCCAGGTGACCCACAGATCAAAGGTGTTTTGCACAAACAAGATCAGCCCGATCACCGTCAGTAATGTGCCGGGAACAGCCAGACCGGAGGCTTTTTTCCCCGCCACAAGCATACCCACAAAAAAGGTCAGCCCAAACAGGATGATCAACAGCGGCCAGAAAAAACGCAATAGGTTTAATGCCAGCAGTTGATCAGCTAAAAACAAACCCCCGGTGACCACCAACACCAACCCCAGGTAAATTTGCCAGGTAATGATGGTTTTTTTGTTTGCCATTGCTTTTCTCCTTGTTGATTTAGTACGACAACGTTATTTTATCACGCGAAGGGGCAGATCCAGACTCCGAACTGGTAATACCAGTTAATCAGGAATATAACAAAAGCCCAACCATAAATCACACCTGCAATCTAGTATAATATATGCAAGCAGGAAAAAACTGCCTAAAAAAAATAGTTACTACTCAGCTTATGGAGAAATAGGGGGTGTTGTGTGGCGGCTCCGCCGCCACACAACACCCCCGACCTTTCAGTTGTAGTGCAACCTGAGTAGTTACAAAGAATACCAATTAATGACGGCCGATCTGTGAGCAATCATCACCATGAGTGAGAACAAAAAAACGCATCCTGAATCCCCTGAGTGGGGCTTGACGACAAAACTTGTCGTTGGGCTTTCGTTAGCAGCTATCGGGTTATGGCTGCTGGTGCAGTTCCAAAATTTTCTTGGCCCGCTGATCACAGCCTTTATCCTGGCGTTTCTGATCCAGCCGCTGGCCAGGTTCCTGGAAGAAAAGATCAAACTGCCCTGGCGTCTCTCGGTCACGATTATTTTCCTGCTAATCGTAATAATTCTGGCCGGGCTGCTCACCTGGGGCGGGTTAGCGCTGGTGGAACAAATCCAGACCTTGATCCGCTTTATTGACCGTAACCTTGACCAGCTGCCCGACCTGGTAGCCGATATTACCAATCAGACCTATCAAATCGGCCCATTTGAGCTGACGCCTTTTGGATTCAACTGGGATGAGCTCACCAATGAAATCGTCCGCCTGATCCAACCGATGCTCGGCAGGTTAGGGACTCTTGCCAGTTCGTTAGCCGCCGGTGCTGCCTCGATCATTTCATGGGGCATCCTGATCATTCTCGTTGCATACTTCTTGCTGGCAGAATCCGAAGGCATTCCCAGCCGGGTACTGAACATCAATATCCCAGGCTATCAAAAAGACCTTGACCGCTTTGGCACTGAGATCACCCGCATCTGGCAGGGGTTCATTCGCGGTGAGATTTTGGTCGTAATCTTCGCCCAGATCATCTACACGGTCATGCTTGCTGCTTTGGGGGTGCAGTTCTTCTTTGGACTGGCCACAATCGCAGCCATCGGTCAGCTGATCCCATACCTTGGCGCATGGATCACCTGGATCTCGTTTGGATTGGTGGCCGTCTTCCAGACCAACATCCCCTTTAACCTGCCCCCAGGTATCTATATGGTGATTGTGCTGGCTGTGTCATTGCTGGCTAACAGCATTATTGATCAGATCATCCGCACAAAAGTGATGGCAGACAGCCTCAAAGTACACCCGGCGCTGGTGCTGATCGGCGCTTTTATTGGTGTGCAGCTGCTGGGTTTCATCGGCATCGTCATCGCAGCACCGATCATGGCGACGCTGAAACTCCTTCTCAATTACACCATCAAAAAACTGCAAGACCAAGACCCCTGGGAGGAGCTTGACCTGCAAGAGCCTGTCAAGATCACAGGTGGGATAAAGTGGATGTTAACCTGGTGGAAAAAAATTAAAAACTGGATAAAAAACAAGTTCAAGAAACAGGGTACTGAACCATCCGGTGCTGAGGATAAAGCCAGCAATTGATGACCATCCGGCAGCAAAGATAGCCTGCTTATTAAAATATTGGCTGAAAATCGGCCAAATATGATATAAATACAACTGAAATTATCAAAAAATATAAGGAGCAAAATTTTATGGAAGACTCACACGAACCCACCACCACCACGATTGCCGAGACCGATTCCTATCTGGCATGGAAGGCTGATGAACCGGATGGAGAAACAACCTACCACCTTGAACTGAACAACGTCACACTCCATTTCTTCAAGGAGGAATGGCAGGAATTTCTAGACCTTATCGACCTCGTTTTGGATGAAGAGGTCTAAGGTTTATCAATCTTAAAAGTCACAAATTAATCATCCGAGCACATACAGCAACCAGAAAAGGTTGCTGTATTGTTTATAGGTTAATAAATTTACAGGTTATAAAAATTTTATAATCATTGATTTAAAGTAACTGGTCAGGTTGCACTGCAACTGAAAGGTCGGGGGTGTTGTGTGGCGGCTCCGCCGCCACACAACACCCCTATTTCTCCATAAGCTGAGCAGTAACGATTTAAATAATCGTCAGGCTATCAGTTAAAGGATATACAAACCGTCGATTTAACATTTCTAAGGTTTATAATCATCTTAAACAAATACCAATAAAACGAAAGAGATGCACAATGACCGAAAATAATTCAACTCAGTTAGACGCAAGATTTCCTAAGCTGCGTCGTTTCAACCTTGTAATGGGTTTTTTACACCTGATCCAGGGTATTTTTATGATCGTTATCAGCAACGACACGACCTATCCAATCTTCACAAACTTTTTGACCTTTGACATCAGCACTTTCTCGCTGGTTCCTGACCCGCAGCTGTTGTATGAGCTGCCCTTTGGCCCGGCTGTAGCTGTTTTCTTGCTGCTATCTGCTTTTGCCCACTTCTCACTGGCCTCCTACGGTTATAAGTGGTATGTGCGCAACCTTAAAAAAGGCATGAACCCGGCCCGTTTTTATGAATATGCCCTCAGCTCATCCCTGATGATCGTGCTGATCGGCATGTTGGTGGGCATCTGGGACCTGGGTGCCATCATTCTGATCTTCGCTGTCAATGCGACCATGAACCTGTTCGGGATCATGATGGAATACCACAACCAGTACATCGAAAAAACTAACTGGATTTCATTTATTTTTGGCAGCTTTGCTGGGATCGTCCCATGGATTGTGATCATGGTCTCCTTCCTTAGTGCCGTCAGCTCCGCTGATGCGCAGCCCCCCGGATTTGTGTATGCCATCATCCCCACGATCTTCGTGTTCTTCAATATCTTCGCCCTCAATATGTGGCTGCAGTATAAAAAAGTGGCCAAATGGGCAGATTATTTGTTCGGTGAACGTGCTTACATCGTGCTCAGTTTACTGGCAAAAACTACCCTGGCGTGGATGATCTTCTCCGGGACGCTTGCGCCGGTATAATCCAAAATCTTCTCTTCTTTAAAAAGACTGAACAATGCTGTTCAGTCTTTTTTGTATGTAAACCATCCTGTTATATGACAGGAAAAATCCATATGTTACAATGGGATATTGACGAATTTAATATCAGAAACCACACCCACAACATCTTGAAAGATCATTTATAAAACATCACGGGTTTAAATTTTTAATCTTCACCTTTCTATTAACCTGCCTTTGCCACGGTACATTAGCCTTCCTCAGTCACAGGGGTCTGATTCAGCCAACCGAATTTTGGGGGCAGGTTCTATTCATATTGGGCGGCAGCAGCCCGACGATCTTCGCCTTTGTGATCGCGCATAGATATTATTCAAAACCAGAACGAACAGCCTTTTATCGTGCGCTGATAAACTTTAAACATCCGTTGAAATGGTATTTATTCGCAGTATTGGGGCCGGTTTTTCTTGGCCTCTTGTTCATGATCACCGCTTTAATCACCGATCAAACCTTATGGGGACAGGTGCAGAATCCACTTTTGTTCATCCCCTTCTTTTTCTCTTCGATCTTATTTGGCGGGCTGGAGGAAGTTGGCTGGCGCGGCATCCTGCAGGAGCGGCTTAAAGACAGATATGCTCCCCTGCCGCTGGCAATCATCATCGGGGTGATCTGGGGGTTATGGCATCTGCCTGCCTTTTTCATTCCGGGCACTACTTATGAGTTATTACCCTTCATGCTCCAGGGATTGGTTTTCAGCCTGTTCCTGACATGGTTATTTCACCGAACAAACAGCACACCCCTGGCAGTGTTCTTCCATGCCTCGATCAATGCCAGCGCCGCTATTGGCCTGATGCTGACCAGCCAGACCGGGGGTTTTGTGTATGGGTATTTACTGATTGCGTTTTTAATTGGCACATTATTACTGTGGAAGTTCTTGTAAAGTTTTCGGGGAACTCAAGAGCGAAGTTTATCCTTCATCATATGCAAATATTCGCGTAAGGTGTGCAGTGTTTTCCTGCGTACCATTCATTTTGGCAGACTCAAATACGGAAAACGCCTTATAAAAATTACAATTCTTCCGTAAAGTGGGTAGTTTTTTCCTGCGCACTGATTATCCGGCGGACTCAAAAACGGAGCCCGCCCTACAAAAAAAACCATATGTTCGTAGGGTGCGCAGTTTTTGCCTGCGCACCATTAATTTGGAGTGCGGACTTCAGTCCGCTGGACCATTGGTGGGTTGTCATGGTATTAGTTAATTTTTCAATCCAATTCACAAAAGGGATATTTTTTCTTTGCTGACATGCAAGCCAACTCATCCTACGACTCGCATTGATGGAATAAATTTACATTGGATTTCTGTGCACCATTTTATTTGGCGATCCCAAACCCAAAGTTCGCCCCAAATATTTTTCTCTTCAGATAACACAATCTGTCGGCCAATAAATGCAAAAGTAATCAAAACGATCCCGGTCAGCCAACCCCCCAGGCTGAAAATATCTGGTCCGTACAACCCCAATACTGCGCCAACAATAACCAGAATGCCGGCCAAAATGCCAAACATTTTCATACCATATAAGGTGATGAAAGGCAGATAATGAGAACCCACCACGACCATCGCAGCCGGGAAGAACCAGGTTTCACGATACAGCATTGCTGCGCCCACTAGCCAAAAAAGAGCGCAGCCATGCCTGCTGAACGAGAAACCCATGTTCCCAGGGCTGCAGCAATCAGCCATATGATGCCAGAAACAAATTGCCCGGCAAAACCACCCAAAAAAGCTGAACGCATTTCACGTTGACAGTCTTTGATATTCATTATCTTATCTCAATTAATTTAATTGGGGTCTTTCAAATAGTGGTTGAAAAAATCGAGACAGGCCTGATTGACCTCTTGCAAGTAACCCACCCGGTCTCGATTTGTCTGCCCCCCTTCCAGCAGCCTTGTCAGCAGCAGACTGTCCAGCGACAGGTCAGTCAGGGAAAAGTGACCGCCCCCTGGCAGATGCAGGCTGACGGCAGATTCCGGGGCATTTGTAAGCAAAGCTGCATTGAGGGCATTCTGCGACCAGGTGGAGAGATTCTCCCAGGAGCTGTCTGAGTAGATGTTTAAGACGGGTACAGGATACTGATCTTCGTTCCAGAGAAACGCATTGTCTTCAAAACCGACGATATCAAAAAGGAATGGGGATTCAAGTGCAATCACAGCAGCAATATCATCTCTTTGACGAGGAATTGCCAAGGCTGCTGAGCCTCCCAGGGAATGGCCCATCACACCGATCCGTGAACTGTCAACGAGCCCATATACGCCTCCGTTACCATCATAAGCCTTTGTCAGGATTGTATCTATCACTAAGTTAATATCTGCTGTGCGGGTTGCCATCCATTGCTGGTAATAAAGAAAACTTTGTTCTTTATCACGTTTGGCATCTTCACGCATAATTTGTTGGAAATATTCACAATTTACAAAAACAGTGCCCTTATTCTTTCCTGCCCGACTAAAACAATTGGCTATTTCACTCTCAAGTGCAGCGTCTCAGGGGAGAGAACCGTAGTCTATCCCACTAATTCAGCTTACACAGCATCCACACCAGCGTGCGGAAGTGCTCAAACCCCAATGCTCTAAACCCCTCTGTAAACCGCCCATTGGGATAATCCACCGAGAGGGGATGGTGCCTGACCAGCTTACAACATACCCCCAATGTACCAGGCAGATAGGCATCTTCACGTTTTTCCGGAAAGGCCAGTCACAGGTTGTGGGCATAAATAGTTGTCTTCAGCCTGGTTATCACGCCCGGCAGAAGGGTGCCCTGGTCAACCGCCCAATATCTAAAAACTCGCCATTCATGAAATTGGTTGCTGCTGTTTCCTATTCATCAAAATTTCTGTCGAACAAATCCTCCAATGCCGCAATGACCTCATCTTTTTGTGGTCCTTCTGCGTTGATCTCGACCAGATCCCCTTTATTAGCAGCAATCAGCATCACAGAAATAAGACTGTCAGCCCCTTCCGGACCTTTGTTCTTAGTGAGGTTTTTAATCCTCACCGTGGCATCATAATTATTGACGGTTTTAACGAAAAGAACTGCGGGCCTTGCATGCAGACCTTGCTCGTTGGGGACGATCAAGGTTACACTGCGAAGATCACCTTCAGATGCTGGCACTGCTTCACACGGGGATTCTTTTACTGCTGGTTCTAATTCCTCCTCAGCCAATTGATCATTTTTTGCTCTTAATGACTGCATAGCCTCACGATATACTGTCTCAAGGTCTGCACCCAAATCTGCCTGTACACCTGCAGAGACGGAGCCTTCAACAAAAGGAGCCGGGCAGACTTTGATATTCGCTCTCATCTCCGGATGGAGAAGATCAAGCGCCATTTCTGTGCTTAATAATGCACTTCCTAGGTCCATTAATATTAAAATTCCATCCTCTGAATAAATCTCTTCGATTTTTTCCAAGATATCCATCGCATTAGTGCCCAGTTCTTGATGATTCTCCCCCACACCCGCAGCCGTCGCAATTTTAACGTTCTTAGAGGACACCATTTGTTGAACCATTTCAGCAAGACCCTCGACCAGTTTCTTACTATGAGACACGAGAAGCAAATTGACCATGAAGATATCCTTTAACCTACAACTAACCCCTAATCCATTCTATTTTTCATTAAATATTTAAATCGCGCCGATTCCTTCCAGCGAACTGACGATGATAATTCCTGGATGGTGTGCTGAAAGCCATTACCTACAACCTGTCAACTCACCTTTAATATTTTTATCAACTGCTCAGGCTGCCCTGCAACTGAAAGGTCGGGGGTGTGGTGGGGCGGTTTTGCCACCCCACCACACCCCCGATTTCTCCATAAGCAGAGCAGTCACTGTTTTTTATTAAATAATGAATGAAAAGCATTCATTCCTATGTATACTAAGAATGTGCTCGCGCCAAAAATTACACCCCACAGTATAGCACTGCCCCAATCATTTTCAGAGCGCATGATCTGGTAACCAACCCAGAAAGCCAAACTGAGACTGACAACCGCGATTATTCTTAATCCCTTGGTCTTTTTAATCCAAGGTTTTCTTTCCATTAATTGCGATTGTTCATCCTTTATTTTTTTTGCCAATGTAAACTCCAATTAATAAATAAGGGGAGAAATGCCATCCAATAATTTAACAAAGGGCGACGGTTACACGTCGCCCTTTTCTGATAATCGTGTTACCTCTATCCGTTTTCAACCCAGTCGAATGTACGGGTTACAGCTTTCTTCCAGCCTTTATAGAGTTTCTCGCGTTCTTCCACACCCATCTTGGGTTTCCATTCCTTATCGATACCCCAATTAGCACGCAGGTCATCAACCTTCTTCCAGAAGCCAACCGCCAGGCCGGCCGCATAGGCAGAACCCAAAGCAGTTGTCTCAGCAACCGTCGGTCGAATAACAGGGACGCCGAGGATATCGGACTGGAATTGCATCAAGAGCTCATTGAAGACCATACCACCATCAACCTTAAGGGCGGTGAGATCAACACCCGAGTCCAGGTTCATCGCATCCAAGACCTCACGGGTCTGGTAAGCTGTGGCCTCAAGGACAGCGCGGCCGATGTGACCAGCGTTGATGTAGCGGGTCAGGCCAACAATCACACCGCGTGCATCACTCTTCCAGTAGGGAGCATATAGGCCGGAAAAGGCTGGCACAAAGTAAATGCCGCCGCTATCCTCAACGGATTGGGCCAGCATTTCTATGTCGGTTGATTTTTCTATCATCTTCAAGTTGTCACGCAACCACTGCACCAGAGCACCGGTGATGGCAATCGAACCCTCCAATGCGTAAACAGCCGGTTGATCACCAATCTTATAACCAAGTGTGGTCAGCAAGCCGTTCTTGGACTGGATCGGCTCGGTGCCGGTGTTGAGCAGCATGAAGCAGCCCGTGCCATAGGTGTTCTTAGCTTCACCAGGATCGAAACAAGTCTGTCCGAACAAAGCGCCTTGCTGGTCGCCCAGGTCGCCGGCCATCGGGATCCCATCCAATACGCCGCCTTTGCAATAACCATACACTTCACTTGAAGCTTTGATTGCCGGCAGCATGGCACGTGGGATGCCCATGACCTCTAACATTTCGGGGTCCCAATCCAGTGTTTCCAGGTTCATCAACATCGTGCGTGAGGCATTGGTCACATCCGTCGTATGCACACCGCCTTTGGGACCGCCGGTGATATTCCAGATCACCCAGGTATCGATGTTGCCAAAGAGAACCTCACCCTTTTCAGCTTTCTCACGGACACCGTCCACATTATCGAGGATCCACTTGATCTTAGGGCCGGAGAAATAGGTTGCCAGGGGCAAACCGACTTTTTCGCGGAAGCGATCCTGACCGCCTTTCTTGGCCAGTTCGTTGCAGATCTGGTCGGTGCGGGTGTCCTGCCAAACGATGGCATTATAAACCGGTTTGCCGGTTGCCTTTTCCCAGATCACAGTTGTTTCACGTTGATTGGTAATACCACAGGCCGCAATATCTTTCACGTCAATCTTATGTTTTGCTATAGCACCTGCGATCACATCTTGAGTGGCTTTCATAATTTCCAAGGGGTCATGTTCAACCCAACCTGGTTTTGGATAAATTTGCTCGTGTTCTTTTTGGTCCGAACCAACCACATTACCGTTATAATCAAAGATCATAAAGCGAGTGCTGGTTGTACCTTGATCTATTGCAACTGCGTACTTTGCCATTTTTAACTCCTTTAATGTTTAACTAAATTCCATCTTGATTCAACGTTCCTTTGCCCAAACTTTTGCGGCAGTATCCAGCAGCATGAAGGTGGAAGTTGCACCCGGGTCTTGATGTCCGGCGCTTCTTTCGCCAAGATAGCTGGCGCGTCCCTTGCGGGCGACAAGTGGGATTGTCGCTATCATACCTTCTTCTGCCGCTTTTGCAGACTTGACCAATCCCTCCTCCAGTGAAAGACCTTGTTGAGATGCTTCTTCCAAGGCCTTAAAAGCCGGAGTTAACGCATCAACCATTGTCTTATCCCCCAGAGAGGCTTTGCCCAGGTTAACAATACCGGTGGTAGCCGCTTCAAGTGCTTTCGCCCAGTCCTCAAGACCAAATTCCATCTTTCCGTCGATAGATTTTCCAACCTGAATGAACAAGGTCGAATACAAAGGCCCGCTAGCTCCGCCAACTTTTGAAAGCAAAGCCATGCCAACAGCCAACAATATTCCACCAATGTCCTTTTCCTCATTATCAGGCAATTTTTGCAGGACAGCTTGAAAGCCTCTATTCATGTTCGCGCCATGGTCTGCGTCGCCAATTTGTGCATCGAGATCAGTTAAATATTCTTTATTTTCCGCAATGACCTCAGCGTAGGAAATAATCCACTTTAGAACATCATCTCTTGTAACAGCCACATAAACCTCACTAGATTAGAGTCTGGAGAAAATTCTCCAGACTCTAAAATCAACAATTTATGGATTAGACACCCCAGCGCAAACCAGTTGTCTTAACCGGCGCATCCCAGAGCTTAACCAGGTCATCGTCCATCTTTAATAAAGTGATGGAAGCGCCAGCCATCTCTAAACTTGTGATGTATGGACCGATTAAATTTCGGATAACTTTTATGCCCTTTGCTTCGAGTATCTCAACTGCTTTACGATAAACGATATAAAGCTCGATCAGGGGTGTGCCACCCATGCTGTTGACAAACAACAGCACTTCATCACCGGACTCGAAAGGCAGGTCTTCAACTATCGGGGTCAGGAGCATCTCAGTAACCTCGTCTGCAGGTTTGATCTTCATCCGAGTGCGTCCTGGCTCACCGTGAATACCAATTCCGATTTCCATTTCATCTTCTGGCAGGTCAAAGGTCGGCTTACCCGCATGTGGAACCACACAGGAAGTCAGCGCCATACCCATACTGCGGCCTTGCCCGTTAATCTTACGTGCCAGGTCAGCCAGATCTTGCAGTGATTGGCCTTCTTCTGCTGCCGCGCCGACGATTTTCTCCATCAGCACGGTCAGGCCGACACCCCGCCGTCCGGCAGTCCATAGGCTGTCTTTTACAGCAACATCGTCATCAATTACTACGGCTTTGACATCAATACCTTCAGCTTTGGCAAGATCTGCAGCCATTTCAAAGTTCATGACATCACCAGTGTAGTTCTTGACAAGGTGCAAGACACCAGCACCGCCATCTACAGCCTTGGTCGCTTCAAGCATCTGGTCAGGGGTCGGGCTGGTAAACACCGCACCCGGGCAGGCAGCATCCAGCATACCCATGCCGACGAATCCGCCATGCATGGGTTCATGACCACTGCCGCCACCCGAGACGATACCAACCTTGCCCTTTACCGGTGCATCAGCTCTTACAATGTAGTTAGGATCGTAATAGACCTTAACCAGATCGGGGTGCGCGAGTTCAATGCCTTTCAATTCCTCAAGCACAACCTCTTCTGGTATATTAATCAATTTTTTCATGATGAATTTCCTCCATTCCAACTAACTTACTCATCTAATCCAGCTTTGCCTGGTTCTGGTTCACCTTCAGGAAGTTGCTTTGTGATGAAGATGTCATAAAGGACAACCCCAATTGGGCCTGCAATGGCGGGGATCAAGACGGGTGGGATCAGCCAGTACAAGCCATCAAAGAGACCCTGTGTGCCGACCAGCGCGCCAAAGATGCGGGGACCAAGGTCACGAGCAGGGTTAATCGAATAGCCTGAAGGTCCACCCAAGGAGAGACCAACTGCCAGGACTGTGAATCCAACCAGCATTGGCCCGAGATTGTTCTTGAGACCCAGGTTTTTAGAATCAAAAGCTGCCATCACACCCCAGAGCAGTACCATCGTACCAAAGAATTCTGCAATGCTCGCCGTGAGCATGTTGTATGAACCCACAGCGGCTGCACCTTCGCCGCCCCAGAACGAGGAACTGAAGACAGCACCCGGTCCAGTTGACCACACATTCGGCATGCCAGCAGCCACCAAACCGTCACGATAAATCAAAAAGACGGCTGCCGCGCCCAAGAAAGCGCCGATCATTTGAGCAACGATATAGGGCAGTACTTTCTTCCAGGGGAAGTCACGCTTGACAGCCAAGGCTAATGTAACCGCTGGGTTGATATGCGCACCGGACACTCCACCTGAGACGTAGACCGCTATGATAACTGCAAAACACCAACCAAACACGATAGTGTTCCAGTCATAGGCTGGAGCAGCCAGACGTGGTGCTAAACCTACATGAGCAACAACGCCATCACCCAACAATAGGAGCACAAAAGTCCCAAAGACTTCGCCAATAAATTCTTTCGCAGTTCTATCTTTCATGATTAAGTTCTCTCCTTATTCGTATAAATAGATACATTTTAGATACGCCAACTTTGAAGATCCTCTTAGCTTATCTCTATAGCCACCTCCTTTCAATCGTGAGTTAATACCATTTCCCAAAGGAAATGATATGATGCCTTTCTTTCATCAGTCGCCCCACTCGCCAATTTGAAAAAATACGCTTGTTAAATAAAAAACCCCACTTCGAAAATGGGGCAATACCTTATAATACCATTTATTGGCTGGTGAAACTGGCTGAGCTTTAAACCTTATAAACTCCATTACATTCTTCCCACTCATGTACTTTGTGGTGTTAAGAGAATATTTACCAGTAATAATTAAATTTTATATTTCATTTTTCGGATTATATTCGAACGATAATATATATAACACATAATTCTATAAATTACAATAGCATTTCCGAGATTATTGAAAACAGAAACTCTCCGGCCATCCGTTTTTTATGTGCGAGAATATCAATTGTCACATAGTACAAGGTCCTTGCAATCTTTATAACCAAAATTCAAAACGCTCCAACCAGCGGGCCTCCTTGCAGAAGTTTGATTCTTTCCAGTCTATCGATCCCAATGAAGAGGCCACAGAGCATCGTCTTAATGTGGCTCAGCTTGGTTTTGTTGGTCGACGGGTGAAAGTACAAACCTAAAAATACTTGTTTGAACATCTTAAAAATCGGCTTGGATTCAACTCGTAAATGCAAAAAAGTGTCGGTTCTTGTTCAAAAAGGATGAAATATCGCCCAAAACAGCCCTTTTTTTGGTAAAAAGAGGCTTTTTTCTAAAAGCGCTGTTCCTTCACTGATTCGGCGACGTAAAATCCGGGTACAATATATTTTTCATCTCTGCAGAATCTCTATTTGCTTAAGGTTTTAAAATCGAAAAATTCCATTATAATAAGCAAAGGTCACTTTCTTTCTAATAAGAACCACTAACCTATCAACACTGCAAATACGCTGAGATGGCCAGATAATAAGCCTAGCTTCGACCTTAGATGAAAGATTGATCTTTAAATAAAATTTTTTGTAATAACAGGGATATTGGAGAAAAACAGAATAGTTTTTAAAATTGATACTCACTTTGATGAATTAACAACATGATAGGATATATCTGACCACTACAAAAATTGGAGGTGGAAGTGGAAGTGCAAGATAAATATGATTTCATCATCATAGGGGGAGGAGTAGTAGGGTGCATCATCGCCCGTACGCTCTCACGCTTTGAAGGCAGTATCCTGTTAATTGAAAAAGAAGCTGATCTCTGCATGGGCACAACTGCTGCCAACACAGCAATTGTACATGCAGGATACGATCCTTTACCTAATACCCTCAAAGCGCGCATGAATGTAAAGGGCAATGCCATGTGGGATCAACTTGCCGGAGAACTGAATTTCGCCTTCGAACGGCACGGCGACTTTGTTGTTGCTGTTGGCGAAGATGAAATGCCGGCGCTTGACGTTTTGATGGAACATGCTAAGGAAAACGGGGTTCCAGGCTGCAAGATACTGGACGGACCTGAAGTTCGCCGGCGAGAGAAAAATATTACCCCTGAAACCAGCGGTGCATTATGGGCATCCACAGGCGGAATTTGTGATCCCTTTGCGGTCACATTTGCAGCTGCAGAAAATGCCGTCATGAACGGTGCGGTGGTCAAACTGAATACCAAGTTTGAAGACTTTATCATGGATGGGGACCGGATCATAGGTATTAAGACCAATAACGGTGATTTTTTGTCTCGCTGGGTAATCAACGCTGCCGGACTGTTTTCTGATGTTGTAATGCATAAAGCCGGTGTTCGGCCAGAATTCATCATCAAACCCCGGAAAGGCGAGTATTTCGTATTCGACCAGGCGGATGTTCAGATCGACAATGTGCTCTTTCCGGTGCCCTCGGATAAAGGGAAGGGAGTCCTGGTAACCACAACGGTTCATGGGAATACCATCCTTGGACCAAATGCCAACATCATTGATGACAAACAAGACACCTCAACAACAACCCAAGGGATGGATGAGATTTGGGCCGGCGCCCGAAAACTGATCCCCTCACTGAGCAGAAAATATATCATCGCTACTTTCGCAGGTTTACGCCCCATGGGGAATGCACCCTGCAAAACACCGGGGGTGAATTACAATGCTGACTACATCATTGAAATCCCTGAAGAAGTGAAGGGGTTTGTAAACCTGGGAGGAATTGAATCACCCGGATTGGCGTCTTCTCCGGCGATCGCCCAGGAGGTCGTTGACCTTTTAACAGATGCTGGCGAGGATCTTCGGGTTAAAAAGGATTGGGACCCCATCCGACCCTCTCGACCGCGTTTTCGAGAAATGTCACAAAAAGATCGAAAATTGCTTGTTGAAATGGACCCGAGATTTGGACGCATCATTTGCCGTTGTGAATATGTCACTGAAGGCGAAATCATTGCTGAGATCCACGCCCCAATCCCAGCCACAACTTATGATGCCATTAAACGCCGTACATGGCTGGGAACAGGCCGGTGCCAGGGTGGCTTTGATACACCTCGCGTTGTGGAAATACTGGCAAGAGAGTTAGGGGTCTCACCCCTCGAGATTTCCAAACAGGGTGAAGACTCAAAATTCCTTTATAGGCCAACAAAGAATGTGGAGAATTGAAATGTTGTTAAAAGAAACCTATGATGTTGTTATAATTGGCAGCGGCCCCGGGGGGTTAGCTGCGGCTATTGAGGCGAAAAAAGAAGGCGCTGAAGACGTCCTCATAATCGAACGCGATACTGAACTGGGCGGCATTTTGCTCCAGTGCATTCATAATGGTTTTGGCTTGGAAATTTTTAAAGAGGACTTGCCAGGCCCTAGTTATGCCCAACGTTACATTTACGAGTGCCTAGCTTTGGGTGTTGAGACCTTGCTGGACACAATCGTCCTCGAAGTAACATCAGGTCGCAAGATTTTTGCGTCTAGCAGTCAGTTTGGATTTGTAGAAATCAATGCGCGCGCAATCGTGTTGGCAATGGGTTGCCGTGAGCGCACTCGGGCAATGATCAGAATTCCCGGCATGCGCCCAGCCGGCGTTTATACAGCCGGCACTGCTCAGCGTTTTGTCAACATAGAGGGCTTCATACCAGGAGAAAGGTTTGTTATTCTTGGCTCTGGAGATATTGGCTTGATTATGGCCCGCCGACTGACCTTCGAGGGGGCAAAAGTGGAGCGTGTAGTGGAAATCTTGCCCTATCTATCCGGATTAACACGAAATTATGTTCAATGCTTGCAAGATTTTGATATTCCATTGCAGTTAGAACATACAATCAAGTTTATCCATGGCAAGGACCGGGTTGAAGCCGTTGAAATTGCTGCCGTCGATGAAAACTGGAATTTCATTAACGGTACCGAAGAAACGATCCCCTGTGATACTCTGTTATTATCCGTTGGCCTGATTCCCGAAAATGAGCTCTCTCGCCAGGCCGGTGTTAAGCTAGACCCAATCACCGGCGGACCCTTTGTGGATGAAAGCCGCCAAACTAATGTCCCGGGTATTTTTGCAGCAGGCAATGTGGTGCATGTATACGACTTAGCCGATTGGGTAACCCTGGCTGGCTATGAAGCCGGGAAAAGCGCGGCAAAATTTGCCATGGTATTACGGGCTAGCGAAAAAGCACATATCCCGATCAACGCCGGTAATAATGTTCATCATGTTGTTCCGCAATCAATTGACACTCTGAGTCTTGAAGAAAATGAAATTGAACTGCAATTACGCGTCACAAAACCTATTGAGGAACGTGTCATGATTGAAGTGCACGATGGAGAAAATCAGATTGCTCGCAGAGCCGCACGTTATGCGCGTCCGGGAGAAATGAACACCATAAAACTAAAACCAGAAAGTTTCAAGGATGTCCTGAAAGCATCCAGCTTAACGGTAGAGGTTAATCCGCAATAGGAGTGTTATGCTATGATAGAAAAGAGAAAACTCATTTGTATCAGTTGTCCGGTTGGCTGTGAACTGACAGTGATTTTAGATGAGGAAAAAATTATTGAAGTTATGGATAATGCCTGTAAGCTTGGTATTGAATTTGCTGAACAAGAGATATTCAATCCTCAGCGAATGGTAGCATCAACAGTCAAGGTGATTAATGGCTATCATCCCCTGGTGCCGGTTTATACGGAAAAGCTCATACCAAAACCGATGATTTCTGACATTCTGAAAGAAATTAGGAAAGTTGAAGTAGAAGCGCCCATCAAGCATAATGCCATCGTGATTGAAAATGTGCTGGGAACTGGAGTCAACATCATTGCCAGCCGAGACTTGCCTGAAGCTTGATTTTTAATAACTTAACCAAACATTCAACCATCCCAGGAATGACCCTTCCTAAGGATGCTATCTGAGCAAGGACTTTCAGGGAATATTCCTCATTGCCTGCAATGACGGCTATTTGATCGGCCTCAATATTCCATCAGTCCCGGGATACCTTCCCCAGCTTACACAGCATCCACACCAGCGTGCGGAAGTGCTCAAACCCCAATGCTCTAAACCCCTCTGTAAACCGCCCTTTGGGATAATCCACCGAGAGGGGATGGTGCCTGGCCAGCCTACGACACACATCCGCCAAAGCATCCGACAGATAGTCTTTTTCAATATCTTCAGGGAAGGCCAGCCACAGGTTATGTGCGTGGCTGGTTGTTTTCTGCCATGTGATCACCCCTTGCAGTTGTTCACCTTCAGCAACCGCCCAGTGCTTAAAAGACCGTCCTTCAATCAAGTTGACCGTACGCTGAAAGAGACCGGGGTCTAAATTCTGTATATCCAATGGCAGGTTCCAGCGGATAACATCCGGGTAGGCTTCATCCAGCCAGGCTTTCTGCTGCAGCCAATCTTCTGGTTTTCGCCGTCGGATGGTCACGCCACCTGAAGATTTACCAGACGATCGGTCAAGGTCCACAGGTCGTACACGCCAGGTACTGCGTGCTGACTGCTCAACAAGACCCAAAGAACGGTAGAGATTCAGCGCCGGTGGGTTGTCATCACGCACCTGCAGCCAAACCCTTTTCTCTTTCTTTTCACGCAGGTATGACAGGGCATGTTCGGTCAGTGCGCGTCCGATCCCTCTCTGGCGGTGTTGCGGGGCTACCGCCACGTTGGCGATCAGGTGTACCCGCCTACCGCTTTCCTGCAGCGGGATCAGACTAAGGTTGCCGATGATGCAGCCATTTTCTTCCCACACAAACCCAGGTGCCCGACCACCCTCCATCATCATTGCGTTGGGCAGCCACTGCCACAGGCGCATCTCGCGGGCAGATTTACGCATTTCGGCTACATAGGTCTGGCCGTCATGATCGAGGTGAATCGGGAAGCAAGTCTCGATCAAGCTGGCAATGGCCGACAGGTCTCGCGCCAGATCTACCCTGCGGATTGCGGAAAGTGAAGACTGTGTTGAGAGAGGAATGGGAATCATGCCCAAATTATACCCAGACTACAAAAAATCCTGCCGAAGCAGGATTAGTTTTCTAATGAAATTTATTGAGAAAATGTGGTTATGATTCAGGTGAAGCAGAATGACGGCGATAACGATAGACAATCCGACCGCGAGTCAGGTCATAGGGTGAGATTTCCAACCGTACCTTATCGCCCAACAAAATGCGGATGTAATGCCGCCGCATTTTCCCTGCGAGATAAGCCAATATCTCTGATCCATTCTCCAGTTCCACTTTGAACTGGGTGGCGGGCAAAGCTTCTATCACGGTACCTTCCACCGTTATTTTATCATCTTCTTTTGCCATAAAACCTCCTCACATTTTCTTCAACCATCCAAATGATTAGTCCCGCTGATAAGAACGTCGGATAGCTTTCTTCTTCTCAATCCGCCTGAGTTCACTCTTCGAGATAAACCAGCGTTTTCGGCGGATGGTGCTTAACACTCCGCTTTTGACAACCTGCTTGCGGAAACGCCTGAGCAGTTGTTCCTGCGATTCATTCGGTCGCAATTCTACACGAGCCAAAACCCTCACCTCCTTCCACAAAGGTGATTAAGTAAATATCCGTTGGTCAAAAATATAACCAGGGGATATTCGAATCAAATGCGTGCCTGTAAAACTAAGGCCGCACCGGTAGGTATTATACTAGAAAAATAGAATTAATACAGGGAAAAACCAATACCAGCAACGAGCCGCGCACGGCACAGGATTAAATAAAAAAGTCCTTTGGCAATGACCTACTCTCCCAGGGGGTCGCCCCCCAAGTACCATCGGCGCTGGCGAGCTTAACGACCGGGTTCGGGATGTTACCGGGTGTTTCCTCACCGCTCCAATCACCAAAGGACTGAATAAATAAATTATTAAAAATACCAATGAATAGTCATGACAAGAAAATTGAGGCTTTCGAAAAAGCAGCGAGTTCTCCACATCACGTGGTGAAGCCCTCGATCATTAGTACAGTTTAGCTAAACGCATTGCTGCGCTTACACATACTGCCTATCAAGCAGGTGGTCTACCTGCGATCTTACT
>CAZCBW010000024.1:0-38569 GCA_964497065.1 uncultured Candidatus Brevefilum sp.
TCAGCCTCTCTTTTGTGTTTGATGGTAAATAAAGCTTTAAGAAATTATTCTTCTGTTTCAGCCTCGAAGTCATCCTCTTCTTTCTTGCCTTTTTCGATGACCTCAGGTTCTACATCCTCATCCAGTAATTCAGCCAATTCGCCTTCTACTTCCTCTTCCTCTTCTTCTTCGATTGTCACATAAGTGACACTGGCGATGAGTTCTTCAGGATCGGAGAGGACTTCATAGGTGTCAGGTAAATCAAGGTCTTTGACATAAATCGCACTGTCAATATCAACTAAGACTGTCGCATCTACCTCAATCCGTTCAGGCATGTCCTGCGGTAAACACTCGATTTCTAATTCTGTAATCCCGGTGACAACGACTGCTGCCATATTGACTTCAGCAGGAGCCTGGCCAATTAACTCGATGGGGACAGCAGTTTGTAATTTTTCAGTTAAAGAAACTGCCATAAAATCCACATGCAGCAGGGTGCGGTAAATGACATCTTTTTGGGCTTCCCGTAAAATTGCCGGGTATTCCTCACCTTCGACGTCAAGTCTGACAAGGCTTGAAACAGTCAGTTTATTGATGATCTTCGATGCCTCATGCAAATTGAGCTGGATAGCAATCGGTTCGATTTGTTCTTTGCCGATGCGGCCGTAGATGATTCCTGGCAAAATTCCCTGTCGGCGCAAAGCGCTTACTTGCTTGCCCTTTACAGTACGTTTTTGTGCTTCTAAATGAATTTGATCTGTTGACATATTTCCATCCTTCGAGCGCCTCTCACCCTATGTTCTGGGTTACCCTCGCTCTAATAAAATTGGGATATAAGCCGATTATTAACCGGCGACGATGTATTCTATCCGTAATGGCCTATGGCGTCAAGCTGATGGCCTGATCTTGTCATTTGGCGCCAAAATTAATAAGACAAATTATTTTTTTGTTCAAGTAAATAAATCATCTCTAGAACAAAGTATAAAACAGTGGATCTAAAGCTGAATATAGCTTCTGAAATCTTAAGAATTCTTTCTGATATTGCTTATGGTTAATAGGATTAGGCAGGTACTCAGTCTCGATGGTTTTATGGGTGAAAAAATGGTCATAATCATTGATGTGGCTCAATGATTTTAAAGCTAAGGCTGCTGCTCCAATGATTGAACCTTCATAATTTGCGGGAACCAATATTGGCAAGCCAAACATGTCTGCCTGGATTTGCAGCATCAGTTCTGACCTGATATATCCGCCTGTGGCACGTATTTCAATCTCTTTTGTCTGATTAATTTGAAGTTGCTTAAAGATTGAATAAAGGACAAAAAGAATGCCTTCCAGCCCTGCCCGGGCCATATGGTGAATTGTGTGCTTGCTGTGAAGCCCAAAATACACACCCCGTGCATTTTCATTATAGATCGGTGCTCGTTCACCAAAAAGAAATGGCAGAAAAAGTAGGTTATCTGCGCCGATACTGACATCTTGTGCTTGCTCGAATAGGGTGTCAAAAGATTTTTCGTCAGCGGTTTGTGAATTGGAAAAATTATCCACCAGCCACTTTGTCACCAGTCCACCGCTGTTCATTGCGCCGCCGCAGATCCAGATTTCCTCTTCCAGTGGGTAGGACCAGATCCCATAGGACTCGGGGTTGGTCAATGGTGATTTGGACGCAACCCGGCAAGCACCACTGGAGCCAAGCATGGTTGTGACCTGCCCTGGCTTATAAGCACCTGCTCCTAATGAAGATAAAACACCGTCAATTGCACCAAGGGTGACACTTATACCTTCTGGAAGTGTGATGGACTCTGAGTGACTATTTTTTATTTTAATGACAGCTGTTGTGGGAAGGATTTCAGGTAATTGTCCGATTTTTATACCTGCAATTTCTAATAACTTTCCGTCCCATCTCCCGTTTTTTATATTGCATAGCCCGGTAGCCACTGCATTTGAATAGTCTGTGATGAACTGGCCGGTGATTTTGTAAACCAATAAGTCCTTTAACGTGCAAAAATAGAGGAAATTAGAAAAATCATATCCAGAATTCTTCAACCACAAAAGTTTCGGCAACCAATAGCTTGCGTGCATGGGGGTAGCAGTATGAATGAAAAAATCTTTTCCATAAGAATTGATTAGGTATTTTGATTCTTTAAAAGATCTCAAATCAGCATAAGTAAACACAGTGCAGCTTGGTGTGAAATCAGCATCAAGGCACACCAGGCTTGCAACAGCATTGGAGAAGCTAAGTCCATCAATACTGTGCTGATTTTCTTGTGACCAGCTTAGAACTTTTTGAATACAAATGACAGCTGATGATAGGATTTCATCAGCATCCTGTTCTGCTTTGCCCTCAGAATCTGTCACCAGTGATACTGTCAACGACTCCTGGTAAAGGATTTCGAGCGAATCGTTGACGATCGCTGCCCGCACACTGCTGGTTCCTAAGTCAACACTGATGATATTCATAATTATTGTTTAGAAAAATTCACCTACTCATAGAAAATATATCATAAAACGTAACTACTCAGCTTACGAGGAAATAGGTGGTATTGTGTGGCGGCGCAGCCGCCACACAATACCACCGACCTTTCAGTTGCCGGGCAGCCTGAGCAGTTACGTTGCTTTTTATTTTTAAATATGGGTTCTGTTTTGTTTTTCTCTCCAAAATAAAAAAATGGAGCAAATCGGGTTACTAGAATATGGTTTTTATTGACTATCTTCCTTTTGCACTTGAATTAAGCTGTGGTATGTTTGATAATAAAGGTGCAGCTCATACTCACTAATATTATGACCATATTAGAACGCTATGGAGACAGGGTGAAAGACGATTATGCGTAAATACAATATTTTTTTGTCCTTCGCAATCATTTTATTGGTGACCTTAACATGGGTCAATCCTGTCTCGGGTCAGAATGCTGACCAACCCGTTATTGTGCTGGATGTTGAAGGGGTGATTAATCCCTTTACTTCTCGTTATCTTGAGCGCGGCTTATCGATTGCGCGGCAACAGGACGCTGTGTTATTAATTTTAAAATTGAACACACCCGGCGGGTTAGAATCCTCGATGCGAGATATGGTTCAACTCATCTTGCAGTCACCTGTACCTGTGGCTGTGTTTGTCACACCAGAAGGGGCCAGGGCGACATCTGCCGGCTTATTCATCCTGATGGCTGGTGATATTGCCGCTATGTCACCAGCAACCAACCTTGGGGCAGCAACGCCTGTTGCGATGGGGGGTGAAATGGACGAAGTTATGAGCGAAAAAGCCCTCAGCGATGCCGCTGCCCTAATTCGCGGTTTGGCCGAGCGTCATAACCGAAATGTGGCTTGGGTAGAATCAGCAGTTCTTCAGAGTCTTTCTCTGACTGCAAGCGAGGCACTAGAAGACAACGTGATCGATTATGTGGCGTTAGACTTGAACGATCTTCTCAATCAATTGGATGGTCAAGAGGTTGTCGGTTTTCAATTTAATTTGGCAGACACATATCTGCAGGTTGAAAACATGAATTGGGTAGAGAGGTTCTACCATACCATTACCGAACCTAATATCGCTTATTTGCTTTTGTCCATAGGTACATTGTTTTTGTTGGCAGAACTTTCTGATCCTGGTTTAAGCGTTGCTGGTATCGGTGCAGTACTATGTTTCATCATCGGATTTATGGCTTTAGGCAGCCTGCCAGTCAACTGGGCTGCCGTTGGGCTTCTGGTGGTTTCACTGATTATGTTTGTCGTCGCTTTACTGACTGATACAGAGGTAATTGTCACTGTAGCTGGGCTGGTTCCGTTCATCTTGGGTTCATTATTACTATTCACACCATTCCAGCCAGAATCACCGGCAGTGCCTGAGCTTCGAGTCAGTCTGTGGCTGGTGATTTTGATGGCTTTATTGATTGTGTTTTTCAGTTTGATCGTCCTTAGGGCAATCTTGAAAGCCAGCAAACTACCGCCTCGGATGGGTGCTCAAAGATTGATTGGGAAAAACGCAATCGCAGAAACAGATCTTACGCCTGCAGGCCAGGTTTTAATAGAAAACCAGACCTGGAGTGCCACCAGCATAAGTGGGAATGTTAAGAAAGGAGAGGCCGTTCAGATAATTTCTGTAACCGGTGTCCGGTTATCAGTGTCACCGATCAAAAATGAAGAAAAATAATTTGTCAGGTCTACCCAATAAATAAGGAGGTTGTTCATGCTAGAAAGCTTTTTAGATTTTTCATTAATTACCCTGCTGGCGTTATTCTTGGTAATTCTAATTGCGATGACTGTTCGCATCATCCCGGAGTATAAACGGCTGGTTATTTTCAGATTAGGCCGTTCAATCGGTGCCCAAGGACCAGGCATTATTTTCCTGATCCCATTTGTAGACCGGCCTGTCCCAGTTGATTTACGAGAGGTATTCTTTGATGTGCCGCCACAGACTTGTATTACAGCTGACAATGCATCTGTGAGCATTGATTTCCTCGTCTATGATAAGGTTATCGATCCTGAACGCAGTGTATTGGAAGTTGAAGACTTCACAGGTGCAGCTCGCGGGTTGGCAATTACCACACTTCGTGCAGTTGTTGGTGCTATGGACTTAGATGATGTTCTCTCAAAACGGGATGAAATCAACCGCATATTGCATGAAAAACTTGATGAGGTCACTGATCGATGGGGTATCCGGGTGATGGCTGTTGAAATTCGCGAAGTTGTGCCACCAAGGGCTGTAGAAGAAGCGATGACCCGCCAGATGGCAGCAGAGCGAACCCGTCGTGCAACAGTGATGGAAGCTGATGGGCAGCGTGAGGCTCAGATTAAAATCGCTACCGGTAAAAAGCAAGCGACGATTTTGGAGGCAGAGGGCAGCCGTGAGGCGACAATCCTTAACGCTGAGGGTACCAGGCAAGGTGCCATTCTTGAGGCTGAAGGTTTTGCATTAGCGCTGGGCAAGATCTTTGAAATAGCAAAAGATGTGGACAGCAAAACACTCACACTGCAATACCTCGAAGCACTGAAAAAGCTTGGTGAAGGTGAATCAACCAAATTCATTATCCCAACTGAGCTGCTAAATTTAGCCAAACCGATCAGTGATTTTGCTAAAGGTGCACACATAGAAGAATAAATTAAATCGTATCTACTCAGCTCATGAGGAAACGGGTGTGTGCTGTGGCAGCGCAGCCGCCACAGCACACACCCAACCTTGTGGTTGAAGGTCAGCCTGAGCAGTTAGATTAAATCAATGTTATATTTATTTGAGGGATGTGTTTGATAATCCCTCAATTAATTTTTAAGGATATGATCGTAATTCAAGTTGAAAAGGGCATCTGCCGAGTATTTAAAGTAAAATTATATCTCTCCGATCGTTGAAGTAAATCAATTAAAGCGAACTTTTTAGAGATTCCGGTTGTCGTAAAAATCTTCATGTTTCACTGCAAGGAAAGGCTGAGAAATGGCAAATAAAATCGAAATCAAGGAAAAAATACGAGACACGATTGAAGTGGTTCTCGAAGATGGTACCGTAATGTGCGGCCCCCGACATACACCTGTTGGTGAATTTTTACGCGTCTATCAAGACCCGAATAAGCCAAATATTGTTGGTGCAATTGTCAATAATGATCTTCGTGAATTAACTTATTCTGTTTCTACTGATGCACAGGTTATTCCGGTTGATATGTCTGATTCAGACGGCGCCAGGATCTACCGACGCTCGTTGACCTTCCTCTTGGAAGCTGCTTTTATTGAATTATTTCCAAAATGGACCTTAACAATTGACCACTCTGTTTCATCAGGGGCATATTTTTGCCATATCCCTGAGAAAGAACCTTTTGAACAAGAGAGTCTGGACGCATTAGAAAAAAGGATGCGCACACTGGTTGAACAGGATGAGCCGTTTATAAAAGCGAAAGTCAGCTTAGAAGAAGCAAAGGCTTTCTTTCGAGAACATGGCCAGGAAGATAAATTAAGGCTGTTGAATTATCGGCAGAGTGATGACCTGGTTTTATATTCACTGCACGATACTCGTGATTATCATCATGGTTATATGGTGCCTTCTACTGGTTATTTAAAGTGGTTTGATTTAAAGCTGGTAGATAATGGTTTTGTCATCCGGTTTCCACGCCGCCATGCACCAGATGAATTACTACCGATGACAAGCTATCCGCAGCTGCTGGTGTCATTTCGACAATACAGTAATTGGCTGCAAACCCTTGGCATTCAAAGTGTAGGGGCGTTAAATGACGGCATTAAAAATGGACGAGTTAATGAAATCATCCTTGTATCTGAGGCTTTGCATGCGCAGCAAATTTCTCGAATTGCTAATGATATCCGCAAGAAAAAAGGCACGCTCAGGGTAATTTTGATTGCAGGCCCCAGTTCTTCTGGAAAAACGACTTTTTCCAAACGCTTGACTATTCAACTTTTAACTGAAGGCATCTCTCCATTCGTCCTGGAAATGGACAATTATTTTGTGGATCGGGAAAAAACACCGAGAGATGCAAAAGGAAAATTCGATTTTGAACATCTTGATGCAGTTGACAGGGTTTTATTGAATGATCACATCAACAGCCTGATTGCTGGAAATAAAGTTCAGCTGCGGCATTATAACTTTAGAACCGGGATTAATGAACCGGGAGAAGAAGTGCAGCTTGACCCAGGACAAATCATCATTCTGGAAGGTATCCATGGTTTAAATCCCAAATTACTTGAACTCATTTCGACACAGCAAACATTCAGAATCTATGTTTCATGCCTGACCCAGCTCAACTTAGACCGGCATAACCGGATTTCAACCACTGATACTAGGTTGCTTAGACGGCTGCTGCGAGATTCAAGGGACAGGGGATATACTGCCCAGCAAACACTTCAGCAATGGGAAATGGTCCGCCGTGGAGAGAAAAGACATATTTTCCCTTATCAGGAAAACGCAGACATTATGTTCAATTCAGCCCTGGCTTATGAATTAACAGCCATAAAACCATTGGTAGAACCCTTGCTCAGACAAGTGTCTTATGGGTCAAGAGAATATATCGAAGCCAAACGTTTATTGAAATTTTTAGAGTGGTTCTTGCCGATTGATCAGGGCTTGATCCCTGACAATTCTATTCTGCGTGAGTTCATTGGTGATTCAATTTTACAGGATTTTATGATCTGGACCCATCACAATCCATTTTATTATTAAGCTGGTGGTAACTACTCAGCGGATGAGAAAATAGAGGGTATACCCACGGGCTTTCAGTTGCAGGCAGACTGAGAAGTTAAAGCTGCTGATGCATCGATTAAATTAAAGGCATGTACTGATGAAACCAATACACGCCTTTTTTTGTTTTTAATACATGGCTATAGATTGTTTTTAATTACCTTTGCAAGCCGTTTGATGCCTTCCATGATCAATTCTGGTTTGGAATTTGAAAAATTTAATCGCATCGTGTTTTCTCCACCACCCCTGGGATGGAACGGCCCACCTGGCACAAAGGCAACTTTTGCATCCACTGCCAATTTAAAAATCGAACCGGTGTTAATTGAATCAGGCAGCGTCGCCCAGAGGAACAGGCCGCCGCTCGGTCGAGTCCATTGGACTCCATCGGGCATAAATTTTTCTAAGGCACTGATCATCACATCCCGTCGTTCTTTATAGGTTTTGCGAATTTCTTGGATATGGGTTTTCATCCAATCGCTTTTAGCAACTTCATAAGCGATATACTGGTTAAAGGTTGAGGTATGCAGGTCGCACCCTTGTTTGGCCTGAACTAATTTTTTTATTACTTCCTCTGGTGCTACCACCCACGCCAACCTTAGCCCAGGTGCCAGGATTTTGGAAAATGTACTGGTATAGATGACATTGCCGCTGTAGATCGGAACTTCCTTTGCACGGATTTCATCATCTAATACAACGACTGGTGGGAGGTGTTCACCCTCGTACCTGAGCTGGCCGTAGGGGTCATCTTCGACGATCGGGACGCCATAGCTGTTTGCCATTTCGACCAGTGCCTTCCTGCGTTCGCGAGAAAGTGTCACACCGGTTGGGTTTTGAAAATTTGGCAAAACATAGATGAATTTTAATCCGGTGCGAAGCCGAGATTCAAGCAAATCTGTTTGCATACCGTCATCATCAAAGGGAATGGTTACGTATTTGACACCATAAGCATTCCAGGCCTGGATTGCACCGAGATAAGTAGGGGATTCGACAAGCACCCTGTCACCACGGTTAATGAATATCCTGCCTAATAGGTCGAGGGCTTGCTGTGAACCAGAAGTGATCATGACATTGTCCGCAGAGATTTGTATGCCATATTTTGAAGCATTTTTTGCGATCATCTCACGCAGCGGTTGGTATCCCTCTGTGGTGCCGTACTGCAGTGCTCTTCCTCCCATCTCGGTTAATACGATATCTGCAGCTTCATTGAATTTTTCTATTGGGAAGAGTTCTGATGCAGGGAGTCCGCCGGCAAAAGAAATCACATCTGGTAAAGCAGTGAGTTTCAACAGCTCACGAATTGCAGAGCTGCCCATCTGGTCGGTCCGTAAAGCAAATCGATCATCCCAAAGTGTGTGCATAAAATTAGCTCTCCTTATTTAGGGAAACGGCTGATGACAGTAGCCCGGCTGGGCAAGGTGACACGATCACCGACGGTGAGTTCTGCCGGTGTTTTGTTGGCTTTTGAAGGAGCACCCTGGAAAATGAAGATCCCTGATCCTTCCTCTTTATATTTCAATGGGACATAGGCTTGACCGGTGAGTGTTCCTTCCGAATCAATTGCACAGCTGGTTACTGTACCGATGACTTTACCGCGCTCATCCAGAACGGGATCGCCCAGATGGGCCATTCGGGTTCGTTTATCATCAAATTTAAAACGTACCACGATGTTCTCTTGTTCAGCCTGTTGTTCGAAGAAGGACTGGCGGCCGATGAACCAGGGTTTGTATTGTTTTATAAAGGAACCAAAACCTGCCTGACCAGGATTGAGATCTAGAAGGCCGCCCATCTCATGCCCGTATAAGGGCAAGCCTGCTTCTGTGCGTAAAGAATCTCTAGCGCCTAAACCACAGGGTTTGAGCCCCATTTCTTCACCAATCTCAATTAATAGCTGCCATAACTTCACAGTGTTATCAGGATGGACAAATAGCTCAAAGCCCATTCTTTCACCAGTGTAGCCTGTGCGTGACACTATGAGTGGGATATCACTTATTGTTACCTCGCACAACTCAGCCCATTTGAGCCCCAAAATTGCCTCTCTGTCCGTTAATGAACAGCGGGTGTTGAGTAAAATATCGCGCGATTTTGGACCCTGAATGGCAACATCAAGGAGCATATCATCGCCAGCTTTGGAATCACGAAGATTGCGCAGGTTGACATTTCTACCAAAGGCAACTGCCCAAGGATATTGTTTATCGACCAGCACTTTGCCTTCACGAACTGCATTTAGCCAGGCCCAGTCTTTATCGTCATTTGATGCATTGACCACAACAAGGAATTTTTCTTTTTCCCGCCGATAAACAAGAAGGTCGTCAATCACTTTGGCTTCTGGGTCAAGGAAATGAGTATAGCTAGATTTGCCTATATCCAGGCTGCTGATATCATTTCCGCAGACACTGTCTAAAAACATTCCTGCATCCGGCCCTTCTGCCTGGTAAACGCCCATATGGGTGACATCAAATAAGCCGGCGGCTTCACGAACAGCCATGTGTTCTTCAAGAACAGATGAATACCAAACGGGCATATCCCAGCCTGCAAAAGGAACCATTTTTGCACCCATCTCTCGATGGATGTCATTTAATGGCGTTTTGAGAAGATCGTCAGGTTCTTTTTCTTCCCAAGTGAATGGTGGCAGAGAATTACCGGAAGGTTGCTCCTTTTGAATGCCAATGTAATAAGGTTTTTGTGTCCCTGTTGGCGAATCCTCAACTTTATCTGGTTTGCTGGCATCAATATTTTCAATCCGCATTGGTCCAGGCACTCGCATGGCCAGGTCTTCATCGAATTTGATATATGCGTCGGAGAGATCTCTCAACCAGGCACTTGCCAGTCCTGCTTGCTTACCTGGGATAGACAGCACAAAGTTAAAGGGATCTTCGCATTTAATCACACCTTCGACATTGCCATCCGATGTGTGAATTTTGGTCGGTTGGCTTTCGCCAGATTCAAGCATTTCAATATCACTGGAGAGAGCATAAGTTAAAAACAGTCGTACCTGATCGCCAGAAATTTTGTAATTAGCCCATTCTGCTTCTACATTATCTGAAATATCGAAGTAGTGGGGATAGCCATGCCCTTTAATTGATGTGTTCAAATCATCAGCTTTTTCAGCCAAATTCTTGATCTTGAGTTTTGCTTCTTCCAGAACTTTGAAGACCACTTTTGCCCGCCGTTGTGGTGAGCGTCGCCCCGGCAAGTTGTATGGGGTGATTGCACCGAAAATATCGGCAATGACATCAGCAATTTGTTTAAATTCCTCTTCTTTAAATCCGCGTTGTGTGAGCCAGGTGCTGCCAAAACGTATCCCAGTTGCCGAAAATGCGGAGCGGTCACCCGGGATGGTATTACGGTTGGCGACGATGCCGGTAGCATCCAGGATGCGTGCCCCGATATCACCAGTCAGGTAAGCACCGTCCTCGGCTCTGACAGATTTGCAATCTAATAAAGTGATATGGGTATCGGTGCCTTTGTGGGGGACTCGTAAGCCCCGCTTCTGCAGTTGATCAGCAAAGGCAACAGCATTCTTGATGGTCTGGGCTTGCAGCTCCTTGAATGCATCAGATTGAGCCAGTTTGAAGGTTAAAGCTAAAGCTGCAATTGTGTTTATGTGTGGTCCGCCCTGTTCACCAGGAAATACTGCTTTGTCAATTTTCTTTGCATAGGATGCCTTATCGGTGATAATGCATGCACCGCGAGGGCCAATCAAAGTTTTATGGGTGGTGAAAGTAATCACATGGGCAAAGCCAACAGGCGATGGAATTTGACCGGCGGCTATTAAGCCAGCTATATGTGAGGCATCTGCTAACAAGATCGCACCGACTGCATCTGCGATTTCGCGGAATTTTTGCCAGTCAGGCACGTAGGGATAGCTGGAATAGCCAGCCACAATGATCTTTGGCTGGACTTCTAACGCTTGAGCCATGACAGCATCGTAATCAATTTTCTCAGTTTCAGGGTCAATTGTGTAGTGATGGGCATTATAGAGTATGCCTGAGCGGTTGACTGATGAACCATGAGTGAGATGCCCGCCATAAAGGAGATTCATGCCTAAAATTGTGTCACCAGGTTCGAGAAAGGCAGTATAGACGGCATTATTGGCTGGTGCACCAGAGAGTGGTTGGACATTGACGAAGAGATCATCTGCTGTTAGCCCATTCGCAGCAAAGACTTCAGCACAGCGCCGTTTTGCTAAGGCTTCTACAATATCGACATACTCGACACCTTTGTAATAGCGTGGATCGCTGTAACGGCGGTATGTTCCCAAGGAATCAGCATAATTCAGAATCTCATCCTCTGATTGGGTCCTTGTCTCGGGACGGGGATAACCTTCCGCATAGATATTGGTGAATGAGGATCCCAACGTGTCACGAACTGCAGCAGGTGCTGTACTTTCACTGGGGATCATAATCAACCTTCTGACCTGTCGTTCATCTTCCAGCTGGATTAATTCAAAAAGGCCTGGATCTAGTGATTCAAGGCCTTCTTGATGTTCAAACTCATACATATAGTCTCTCCTTTTTGAATTGGGTGAAGTTTATAAATTTATTTTGTATCTACGAAGGCTGCCCTACCTCTTGAGCCGAGTAGACACATTATTTTTTTTCTGATTAATCTAATTCTATTCCGGTATGTAATACCGGTCAAGAAAATTAATCAATAGAACCAGTGTGTTGATCTAGCCAATTGATAAGTATTTCGAAATACCGGTCTGCACCAAAATCGTTGTGAATCTCATGATAATAATCGGGCATGAGGAAGAAAGTTACATTTCCATTTGCAAATTGTGCAAATTTCTGACTTGCCTGGGGTGAGGTGATACGGTCGGCATCACCGTGCACGAGCAATAGGGGCAGGTGCCAATTGGCAGCGTTATCTAATAAGTATTGCCCGCTATTAAGCAGGTCCATGCCTAGTTGGGCAGAAATAAAGTCATGAACATAAACATCATCTCGATAGGCTTTAACAACTGCAGTATTCCTGGAAAGAGCTTTTGTTTCTAAGCCGTTTTTGAGTGTGAAGCCTGGCATTGTTTTTGCCATAAGTTTTGCTAAAGCAACTTTAATCTTCGGTGGTGGTGATGTGGTGGCGAATGCTGGACTTGTTGCGATAATACCATTTAATTTTATTATTCTCTCAAGTCCATAATAAAGCACAAAATTTGCACCGAGACTGTGCCCATATAAGAATTGTGGTATGTTACTGTTGATTTTTTCCGAGGTGACTTGAATAAATGATTCAATGTCGTCTAAATATTGGTCTAACCCCTGGCTGTGGCCGCGTTTTCCTTTTGACAGGCCGTGGCCGCGCAGATCAAAGCTAGATAGGTGATATCCGACATTGTTGACTACTTTTGCCAGGTGAGCATATCTTCCGGAGTGTTCACCAAGGCCGTGCACAAGATACAGAGTTCCTTTTGACTGTGCTGATTGTGAAAGCCAGAGTCTTCCAAATAACGCTAAACCATCGCTGCTTGTAAATGAAAACGTGGTGAGGTTCATGTGGTGATATTTTCCTTTTTGATGAATTTCCCTGTTAAGATCGGAGGCTTACCAGGATCAATTATACAATGAATAAAGTCTTTTCAATGATAAAAGGTTTAAGTTATGATTTTCATCATGTAAGAATTTGAAGTGTTACATATAAAATTTCACCCTTTATTAAAAATAGCAAACCTATGATAACAGTGTAAAAAAGTCTTAATGGATCGGTTGAGATAGAAAAGGCGTAACTACTCAGATGATGAGGAAATAGGGGGTGTGGTGTGGCGGCGAAGCCGCCACACCACACCCCCAACCTTTCTTTTACAGGGCAAACTGAGCAGTTACGAAAAGGCAATAATTAAAATAAAAGCATCTAATAAATTGGTTATTTGTTCAAATGAATTATTTCCCAAAATCTTGGCTAACCTGATTTTATATGTTAGATTTAACTGTAGTGTGTGACTTTTTGTGATTTTATTGGTTAATTAGAATAGCTGGTTAAAGGTAGTTCAATTGGACAAAAAAAAGGACGAAATTGCCCTTATAAATGCAGCAAAAAAAGATCCGAAAGCATTTGGTGAACTTTATAAGGTCTATGTTGATCGAATTTATAACTACATTTTTTATCGGACTGGCAGCGCCAAAGACGCTGAAGATTTGACTGGCAAGGTGTTTTTTAAAGCGATGAAACACATTAATGGGTATAAGCATATGGGATTGCCTTTTTCAGCCTGGTTGTACCGAATTGCCCATAACTTAGTAGCGAACTATCACAGAGATAGATCACGCAAGCAAGAAATCTCCCTCGATAGTGTACCTGGACAAACTCTGCCGCAAAAAGGCATGCAGCCTGAAACTAAGGTTGTTCAAAGCCAGGAGGTCGAGCGATTATTGATCACAATTCGAGATTTAGCACCAAACCGGCAGGAATTATTGATCCTTAAATTCGTAGATCAGTTGTCAAATGCTGAGATCGGGAGAATTATGCGTAAAAGCGAAGGAGCGATTAAAAGTCTTTACCATCGCACTTTGCTTGAATTACGGGAAAGAATGGATTCTGAGGAGTAGAAGGGAAAAAATGCTTAAAATAATTGTTGACGGGTCAGCAGACATGCCTGATGGGTGGGCAGAAAAATACCAATTTAACATCTTGCCAATGCCAATTCAGATTGGCGAAAAAACCTATTACCAAGGTGTAGATATCACACCCGATTTATTTTATCACCTTGTCATTGATCAGAATCAAAAACCACAAACAGCAGCACCATCTCCTTCAAGGATCAAGGCATTTATTGAAAAAGTTTGCTCATCAGGCGACACGATTTTATCGATCAATGTTTCCTCTCAGATGTCAGCCACCGTTGACATGGTTCAGAAAGCAGCCAGTGACTTGAGCGATAAATTGCAAATGACAGTTTTTGATTCGGGGGCAGGTTCTGCTGTACTGGGTTTTATGGGCCGCGAGGCTCGTTTATTAGATCAGGCTGGAAAATCTCTAAACGAAATCATCGATAGGCTGATCGCCATTAAAGAAAAAGTGGTTGTTGTATTGACATTGGATAGCCTTGATTTTGCCTATCGATCAGGCCGGGTCGGTGCCTTGAAAGCAGCGGTAACGGCAATATTAAAAATTAAACCGGTTATCAGCCTGAAGGATGGCAAGTTAAGTGTTTCTGATATGGTTCGGACCAGGCATAAATCATTGGAACTATTGGTTAACAAAGTCAAAGAAACTTTTGGTGACCAAAAAATTAAAACAGCAATTGTGCATTCTCAGGATCATGTTACTGCTGAAAAACTTAAAAATATGCTGGAGGAATTAATGGATACCACAGAGACGATAATTACGGATTTGTCTATTTCTGTGGCAGCAAATTTGGGTCCAAAAACTGTTGGGATCGTAGCAATACCAGAAGACCTATAGGATGTGATCTTAATGGAAAATGACAAAGTAATGGAAAGTCGATTAAAAACCCTTGAAAAATCTTTAAAATCACAGTTATTTCCAGTAGCGCCTGATCAAGATTTTGTTGGTACTTTACATAGGCGGTTACAGGAATCACCAACTTATCAGCAAAGACGTTTAAAAGCTGCAACCTTTTTAATGATAGCTGGAGGATTGGTTATAGGCTTAACCATCTTTTTGGTTGGCAAGCAGTTTCTCAGATTCACTCGCCAAGGATGAAGTAAATGAAAAGAGCCGGTCAATGGTGCAGAACGGCCTTTTAGTTATAAGATGATTGTTGGGTTAATCGCCGATGGAATCTAACTTTGCTTCAAGTTCTGAACTACTGGGTTCGGTGAGGATGCTCTTATCGGGAAAAACTATGGTTGGAACACTTCGAAATCCTCGATTGGTTTCCTTAACAAATGCCTCTCCCTCCTTGTCCTGATCAATATCAATGAATTCATATTCGAACTGCCGTTGATCCAGTATCCTTTGTGCGCGTTTGGAACCACCGCACCAATTTGTTCCATACAGGATGATTTTTTCCATCGATTGTCCTTTCATGTCTGCTTATGGTTTTTTCTAAATTTCTAAATTAATCTCCAGAAGATTTTACCAGCAGATCGACTTAATTGTCGGATAAATTAGTTAACCTTTTTTGGTTCAAGTATGTTGCGCACCCAATCACCTATCTGCCAGTAGCGGAAATCTTCACCATTATAGACTTTCACCCCTCCGACGAGTCCATAGATCAGAGATGCAGGAATGGCTAACAGAATTATCAATCCTGGAATCAAGCATAACAGGGGAAGGATCAGGAATGCAAATGCCGACCCAAACCCAATCAATAACCCAGACAGGAAACCTGCACCAAACCAGGTGATGGATTGAAAAATAAAAGCTTGCATGGCGTGGTAAGCAACCAATTTTGATCTGTCCTTATAAATAAAATAAATAATGATTGCAGCAATACCACCTAAAAAACCAGTGATGAGATTTAAAAGAACACTAAAATGAGCTAACATTGCCCAGGTTCGTTCTTCATAGGGGGATAATGGTTGATCATTCACAGGTATATGTGGAGAGTTGCCTGTATCGTTGTTATCAGTTTCTGATGTGTTCATCCCAACTGTGGATTTTTCATCCTGCTCAAATAGTGGTGAGGGGTTAGGAAGGTTTTGTGATTTGTTTTCTTTTTGAAACCCATTTGTGTTATTGGGATTATTTTTTTCACTTTTATTCATCACTATTACCTTTCACAAACTAAATTATTCATGTCTTCTTTTCATTTCAATATACGTTTCTTAGAAAAAATAGTTGCAAATGAAAAGAGGTTGTTCCAAGCGTTTGGAACAACCTCTTTTAGTATTCGATTTTACCTGGGCTGATTTTATGCCCAACCCTGTTTCTTGACAAAATCTGTCAGAATTGGGATCTCAACATATTCGCCTTTATAGGCTTTCATACCCCAAATGATTTGGACGACCAATGTCACCACCCAAATGATGCATCCCAAGCCTATAACAGGTGAGAGGAGTGCGGAGAGAGCCCAAGCAACGATACCGAAGGCCAGGGCCTGTGGGTAATGGGCTTTCAAAAATGGGCGATTTTTCTTATCTTCGATAAGCATTAAAATCACCGGCACAATGGGGGTGAAAATGTATGATAATAATGCCCAGGTCTTATCTTCACTAGTGATGTTAGGGTCTACAACTCTTTCTTCAGTCATTAATACCTCCGATAGTCTAAAAGTAATTTTCATGGTAAGTCCTACTGTGGATTAATTCTATCATAAAAAGTTGTAAAACAGAAATTTTTAAAAATTTTAAAATATAGGTTATGCTAAAATGGGGTTTATGGATATTCGAATTGTGTTCATGGGCTCACCTGATTTAGCGCTTCCGACTTTACGAGCACTGAATAAATTGTTTGAGGTGGTTGGTGTGGTGACTCAGCCCGATCGCCCGGCAGGTCGAGGCAGACTGCTGGCATCGCCAGAGGTGAAGCTATTTGCTGAAGAATTGCAAATTCCTGTCATGCAACCAGCAACATTGAAAGCTGATCCAGTCATGGATCAGCTCAGTATTTGGTCGCCAGATGTAATTGTGGTGGCAGCATTTGGGCAGATTTTACCTTCTGTGATATTGTATTTTCCGAAATATGGTTGTATCAATGTGCATGCCTCATTATTGCCGCGATGGAGAGGTGCTGCACCAATTCAGGCTGCAATTCTCAATGACGAAAAAACCGGTGTGACCATCATGAAAATGGATCAGGGTTTAGATACAGGCGCAATCTTGAGCCAGGAAAGTGTAATAATTCAAGAGGATATGACTGCTGGTGCATTGTCTGATCGCTTGGCAAATCTTGGTGCAGAATTATTAATATCAACATTACCACAATATATCCAGGGAAAAATTGACCCCATTCCACAGGACGACGAAAAAGCGACTTTTGCCCCCAGCCTAAAAAAACAGGATGGACAGTTGGATTTTTCTCAACCAGCTGCTTATTTAGCCAGAATGGTGAGGGCTTATCATCCATGGCCGGGGACATTTACGTTTTTTGACCAAACCAGGTTAAAAATCTTCAAGGTGTCATCCATCAAAGAATACAACACCAAACCTGGGGAAAGACTTGTTTATCAAGGATGGCCGGCCATAGGCACATCTGATGGGATGTTGGTCTTAAATGAAGTTCAAATTGCTGGTAAAAACAGAATTGGCGGTAGAGCTTTTCTGCGTGGGGTGAATAATTGGGTTGAAATATAGGAGAAGACCACATGGATAAATTTGTTCTGGCCATTGATCAGGGGACAACAAGCACCCGGGCAATATTATTTAGCCATGCTGGTGAAATTGTCGGCAGTAAGCAGCGGGAACACGAGCAGCATTATCCCCGGCCGGGCTGGGTTGAGCATGACCCGTTTTATTAAATGAGGTCATTTGGCAAGGGCTGTTTTAGAGGCTAGAGCCTACCAGACAAAAGAAGTCTTGGATGCCATGGAGGCTGATTCTGGGGTTAAACTTAAGGATTTGAAAGTTGATGGGGGAATGGTTGGCAATGAACTGTTAATGCAATTCCAGGCGGACATCCTTGGCGTTCCTGTACTGCGGCCGGTCATTTCTGAAACCACCAGCCTTGGGGCTGCATATGCAGCAGGTTTGGCAGTCGGATTTTGGAATAAAGTTGACTCATAGAGTAAAAACTGGCACGAGAATCAGCGTTGGTCTTCGACGATGCCTGAAAATCTCAGGGCAGGAAAATATGCCGGATGGAAAAAAGCCGTCACACCACCCCCCCCCCGCATTTCTTTATGAGCTGAGTAGTTACTCAGATCTTTAATTTAATCACTTGATCACTGATATAGTTCATCTGTTTTTGTAGCCATGATGAAGTCGTTCTTATGCAGACCTTCAATGTTATGAGTCCACCATTGAACGCTCACGATGCCCCAGGTTAATTCTATCAAAGGATGGTGTCCCTCTTCTTCGGCAATTTCACCTACAGCATTGGTAAACTCGAGGGCGGTGACGAAATTCTTAAATTTAAAGTTTCGTTTGAGCCTTGGTATGTTGTCGATTTCAACCAGCTGCCATTCGGGCACATCTTCAAGAAAAGAATTAATTTCTTTTTGTGATAATGGGGGTACATCACTTTTGCAGGGAATACATTTTTCTTGTGCTAATTTTGTCACCATAACTCCTTAATATTGTCTTTTTAAAATTTTACTTTCTAAGTAACTGCTCAGGCTGCACTGCAACTGAAAGGTCGGGGGTGTTGTGTGGCGGCAAAGCCGCCACACAACACCCCCTATTTCTCCATTAGCTGAGTAGTAACCTATCTAAATATTAATTTACCTGATGGGAATAAGATTATCAAATCACTTGAAGGTGTTTATATACATGCCTCAATTTAAAATTCCAACTTTGACACCAATAAATTACTTAACAATTCAATAGCGCCTTAATTGAGGGATCGAAACAGGCAGCGTTGTTTGGATATTTTAAAAGTCTGAAGATTAGCTGTATTGCAAAAACCAGCAGGCTTCTTAATACCTTACTTTAAATTAATTTGAATCTTGATAATGAATTGGTTTGGGATAAGTTCTGATTTAATCCGAATTATCAGAAAAACGTCGTTTCCAGTCGTAAAGCAAATTCAATGCTTCGATGGGTGAAAGGGTATTGATATCGATCTCTTTAATGGCATCAAGCAGCAGATTGGTTTCAGGAAATAGCGTTAACTGCTGCTTTTGAGCCTTTTCTTGTGTTAACGTCGTACCGGATGAGTCTTCCAGTTGTTTCAGGATTTCATTGGCTCGCATGATAACAGGTTTTGGCAGTCCGGCAATTTGGGCGACATGAATACCATACGATCGGTCAGCCCCGCCTGGTATGATCTTGTGCAAAAAGATGACCCGGTTATCCGATTCAGAAACCGCTACATTATAATTTCGGACTCCTGGCAGAAGATCAGCAAGCTCGGTGAGTTCATGGTAATGGGTAGCAAACAGCGTAAATGATTTCAATTCAGGGTGATTGTGGATGTATTCAATCATTGCCCAGGCAATGGATACCCCGTCATAAGTACTGGTGCCTCGGCCGATCTCATCCAGGATCAGCAGGCTGCGGGGGCTGGCATTATGCAAAATATTTGCTGCCTCGATCATTTCAACCATGAAGGTTGATTGGCCGGCATGAATTTCATCCTGTGCGCCGATTCGGGTGAAGATCCGGTCGATCAGACCAATTTTTGCTGAGTCAGCAGGTACAAATGACCCCATTTGCGCCATAAGAACGATTAAGGCAATCTGCCTGAGAAAGGTTGACTTGCCGCTCATATTTGGGCCGGTTATGACCCTGATGATTTCATCATCTTCTAATAAGGCATCATTCGGGACAAATTGATCGGATGTGATCAGTTTTTCTACAACCGGGTGACGGCCTGCTTTTATTGCAAGATATTTTTTATCAACAACCTCTGGGCAGGAATAATTATTCAACGCAGCGACTTCTGCCAATGATGCAAAGACATCCAGCTCAGCCAGTCCTTTGGCTGTTTCGGTCAGATCATTGGAACCTTCAGCCAGCTCGCTGCAGACCTGGGAGAAAACTCGACTTTCTATGTCGCGGATCTGATCTTCAGCATTAAGAACCAGTGTTTCGTATTCTTTTAATTCGGGGGTGACATAACGTTCAGCATTGACCAGAGTTTGTTTTCGGATATATTCTTCAGGAACTTCATCGGTATGAGATTTGGTAACTTCGATGTAATACCCATAGACCTTGTTGTAGCTGACTTTGAGTGACTTGATACCGGTGCGCTGTTTCTCCTTTGCTTCAAGCTCACCAATCCATTCACGAGCATGTTGTGATGAATCAAGCACGTTGTCTAATTCAGCCGAAAATCCCTTTTTAATCACACCAATGGATGCCAACGTGGCAGGTGGGTCTTCTTGTATGGCATCTTTAAGCAGTGCCAGCTGGATTTGACAGGTACGAATCTTCTTCAGGGTATTGTTAAGCGCCGGGATATCACCAACCAGGATTTCTTTAATTTTAGGCAGGGACGAGAGATTGTCACGGATTGCCACCAGATCTCGGGGGATGGCATGGCCTGATATCACCCGGTTGGCAAGCCGTTCCAGGTCGTCAAAATGCTTCAATGCTTCCATGAGTTCCGTGCGATTTAGCCCATGATTAAAGAAATATTCCACGGCATCTTGCCGGCTGCGGATCAATTCAACATCCAGCAGCGGTTTGCTGACCCATTGATAAAGCAGGCGTCCGCCCATGGGTGTGTGTGTCTTATCTAGAATTCCAAGAAGAGAACCCTGGATTTTACCTGTTCGAATCGTCTCGGTCAGTTCGAGGTTGCGTCGGGTTTCCGCATCCAAAACCATAAACTCATCTAAATCGTAAACGTGCAGGCCTTTAAGGAGTTTCAAGGATTGACGCTGTGTATCTGTTAAATAGGCCAGGATTGCACCGGCTGCCCGAATAGCATTATGTTTCCCACGGAGGCCGAACCCATCCAGAGTGGTGACTGAGAAGTGTTCAAGGAGTTGGTCTGTACAGCGTCCTAATTCATAATGCCAGTTTTCATAGGTTGTAATATAACCCGGTAAATTATCAGGCTGAGAGAGCGAATCTGGCCAAAGTATTTCTGAAGGATTCAAACGAAAAAGTTCAGCTTTAATTTGTGGTTTGATATGTTTATCTTTGATTTCTGTTGCAGCAAATTCGCCCGTTGAAATATCCACATAGGCGATGCCTGCACGGTCATCTTCATAAAATGCTGACACAAGAAAGTTATTATTTGGTTTCTGCAGCAAACCAGGTTCGACGACCGTACCTGGTGTTACCACCCTGACGACCTCTCGGGGAACCAAACCGTCCTCTGGTTCATCCGCTACCTGTTCACAGATGGCAACATGATAGCCTTTATTGATCAGCCTGGCGAGATAATTTTCAGCTGCATGATGTGGAATTCCAGCCATCGGTACCCGAATACCTTTAGAAACAGGTCGCGACGTCAGAACGATATCAAGTTCCCGTGAGGTGATTTTTGCATCATCATCAAATGTTTCATAAAAATCCCCCAGGCGAAAAAAGACAATCGCATCCGGATGCTGTCGTTTGATTTCAAGATATTGGCGTCGAAGCGGGGTGATTTTGGTCATGATAGAAAGGCAATTTTTTCTTGATGGGTGCAGAATATATTTAATCGATCATTAAAATCCACGATCCCGCCAAATTTTAGATTGCATAATTATTGCTTGAGATTTTCTTGAAGATACACACCAACCTGGTCAAGTGCCTCGGCTAATTTGGCTGAATCTTTGCCACCAGCCTGGGCGAGTGTTGGTCGACCGCCGCCGCCGCCGCCCACAACAGCTGCTACCTGTTTGACCAGATTTCCGGCATGCAGGCCTTTTTTTACCAAATCATCTGTCACCGCAGCGATTAAGATTGGTTTGCCTTCCTGATCTGACGCTAGTACGGCAACACCGCTGGCGTATTGGCCCCGGAATTTATCGGCCATATCCCGCAAGGTGTCCACGCTGGCATCAGGCAGGATCGTTTTTAAAACCGGGACACCATTGATTTCAACCATGTTGGATAGTTTTTCATCAAAGTCCTTTGCGACCAGATTTGAACGTAATTTTTCAATCTCTTTTTGAATGGAATTGAGATTTTCTTCCATTTGTTTAATCTTTGACGCTGTTTCATCCGGTGCAGTGCCCAATTGCCGATTGATATCGTCAAGTGTGTTCATCCGTTGTCGGGCCAATTGGTACGCTTGCCATCCAGTGACAGCTTCGATTCGTCGTACACCTGCAGCAATACTGCTCTCGTAGGTGATCAAAAACAGGCCGATATCACCGGTTTCATCTACATGAGTTCCACCGCAGAGTTCATAGGAGAATCGGGTTGAATCACCAATACTGATCGTGCGGACAACGGACTCATATTTTTCACCGAACAAGGCTGTTGCCCCATCATCAATGGCTTCTTCTAATGGCTTATGAGTAATATCCAATTTGTGGTCTGCAAGGATGGCCTGATTAACGTGAGCTTCGACTGCAAGGATCTCATCCCGAGTCATTGGTTTTGGATGATTGAAGTCAAACCGCAACCGGTCAGGGGCAACCAGCGACCCTGCCTGTCGTGCATGACCGCCAAGCACCTGGTGAAGGGCAGCGTGGAGCAGGTGGGTTGCTGTGTGATTGCGCATGATCTGTCGTCGTCGATCCCCATCGACCTTAAGTTTCGCCTGATGGCCAACTTTGGGATGACCTTCGGTGACCTCACCCAGGTGAACGATCACACCAGCGGCTGGTTTTGCCATGCCTGTAACCTTGATCTCCCATCGCTCATCATTGGTACTTTGAATTTTGCCCGTGTCTGATACCTGCCCGCCTGATTCGACATAAAAGCAGGTTTTTGGCAAGACGACAGCAACCTTATCACCCGGATTGACTTCATCCACAGACGCACCATTATTGATTAAAGCCAGAACTTCTAATGGCTCGTCAATGGTAACGTAGGGGTTGTAAGTGACGCCTCGATCATCAAGCTTGTTACCATTTTGCAGATTGATGACGAGCTCAGAATAAACAGCCACATCTTCTCCCCCGAGATCGCCGAATTCCTTTCCTGCACCAGAGGCTAATCTGTGAGTTTCCATAGCCGTTTGAAAACCCTCAGTATCTACTTCCAAACCTTGCTCCTGAGCGATGTCACGGGTTATTTCTAAAGGCAAACCCATTGTGGCATAGAGATCGAATGCTTTTTCACCATCGAGTATCTTGCTGCCGTTGCCTTTTAGATCTGACAATAACTCATCCAGGTGATCCAATCCTGCTTTGACAGTCTTTTGAAATTGATGCTCTTCCCGGGTCAGGTTATCAAGAATGGCAGATGCGTTGCGTTTGAGCTCACCATAAAACTCACCGTATTCATCAATGACCACTTGTGCAACCTTGGCCATGAATGGTTCATGTAAATCTAGCTTCATCCCGAAACGGGCCGCCCGTCGAATGAGCATCCGGCAGATATAGTTGCGTCCAATATTACCTGGGACGACACCATCAGCGATTAAGAAGGCTGTTGCCCTGGTGTGGTCAGCAGTCACGCGGTAGGGGGTCAGATTGGCTTCTCTCTCTTCGTCAGTATGGCCAGTTAAGCTTTGTACCTGGCGGATCAATGGCATGAAGAGGTCGGTTTTATAATTGGAAGGGGAGTCCTGTAGTATTGACACGATTCGCTCAAACCCCATGCCGGTATCCACATGTTTTTTCTCGAGGGGTATAAGTTCACCGGAAGACAAGTGGTTGTATTGAATAAAAACGTTATTCCAAATCTCTAAAAACCTTTCACAGTCGCCATTCACCTGGCAGACATGATCGGGTTGGTCAGAGCATTCACAAAATTCAGGACCGCGATCGTAATGGATCTCAGAATCAGGTCCACAGGGTCCAGTTTCCGCCATTTCCCAAAAGTTTTCTTTTCGGCCGAAAGGCAGCAGATGTTTGGGGTTGAAACCTGGCTGCTGCAGCCAGATGTCTTTAGCTTCAGTATCTTCTGGAATTTCATTATACTCATCGAGAAAATAAGTTGCCCACAGCCTGTCTGGCGGCAAGTTCCAGACCTCGGTCAGCAGTTCCCAGGCCCAGGCAATGGCTTCTTTTTTATAATAATCACCAAACGACCAGTTACCCAACATTTCAAAAAAAGTGTGATGGGTGTTATCTCGCCCAACCTGATCCAGGTCATTATGTTTTCCTGAAACCCGTAAACATTTTTGAGAATTTACGGCTCGAGTATATGGCCTGGAATCAGTACCTAAAAAGACATCTTTAAATTGCACCATGCCAGCGTTGGTGAACAACAGTGTTGAATCACCGCCCGGCACAAGTGGTGATGAAGGCACGAATGTATGACCACGCTCTACGAAAAAATCGATAAACTGCTTGCGGATGGCCGCACCGGTTTGTTTTAGTGGCATGAGTACTCCTGCTGTATTAAAATTATTATCTAACTTTTCAATTATACGATATAAAAATTAGAGAAGGTGCAATTATTTTTTATCAGAAAAAGGGTTTGTATGTGGGGGATAATTATTGGTTAGATTACCTGGGCGCTGAGAACGCAGGATGGCAAGTCCTGCTGCTGGATATTTATGGCTGGTATGAACAAAATGAAATCTGCAAGGTAGATGATCTATCAGGGATCAGCCAACTTTTATAGTGGTTTCCAGAATTATTTCTGTTGATGATTTTAATTTTTTAGATATTTTCTAACGCATTAATCACTGATTTTGATTTCCTTTATCTCAGGGGTAAAATCATCCAGGTAAATATTTTGGAATAAAAACTATGAGTAATGCTATAAACTTAAATATCAAAAACATTATCTTTGATCTCGATGGCACTTTGGTTCATCGGCTCCCGCGCCGAGTTTTCTTTATTCAGGATTATTTAGAAGATCACGGGATCATGATGAATGATGAACAGCAAAAAGCTGCAGGGCAGTGGTCGCATAAGTTCTGGGAGAATATTACAATCTACGATCCTAATGAAAATTCAGGTGGTGAGAATCCTTGGGTTCGCCTGTGGTTAGATTATTTAGATCATTACACTGAGATATTAAGCTTACCAAAACATTCTCTGGACAGCCTGTTCCAAGATCTCGCTGTAAAGATTGAGGAACAGCGTGGTGCAGAACAGGTCATGGATGGAGCTTTGGATGTGCTGTCCAGGCTACAATCTTCAGGATACCGGATGGGGGTGCTTTCAAACAGGCACAGACCGATCGCACCGGTGATAGAAGAACATGGCCTGCGTAAATATTTTGATGCTGTTCATTCTTCAGGTGAGTTAGGTGCGGAAAAACCTGACCCTGAAATATTTTTCAGGTATTTGGAAGTCTTTGGGGGCATACCTGCGGAAACACTGTATGTTGGTGATAACTACTGGCTGGATGGCAAAGGGGCGATAAATGCAGGCCTTCAGCCTGTATTATTAGATTTATATGGCTGGTTTGATGATTTTGAAATCCCAACAATTAAATGTTTTCAGGATCTGATCAGTTATCTTGATTGATCTTATTGATTATTTGAACCTGCTCAGCTGATGAGGAAAAAGGGGGTGTGGTGTGGCAGCTTCGCCGCCACACCACACCCCCACCTTTCTTTTACAGAACAAACTGAGCGGTTACGATTATTTAATTATTTTGCCAGATGATGTGGTTGGTGATGTAAGATGGAACCTTATCCAGGCGTTTGCAAACTTTGCTCGTTTTTTGTCAAATTCTTTGGTTGGTTCATTTTTCGTTCGCTTATTCCATAAGCGTGATCTAAAAATTGCCTGGCTTTTTGTTTGGTTAGAGACGGGTTTATGATCGTCCACTCGTGAATAAAAAATTCTTCAATTTTTGCCAACAACTCTTTTTCATCATAATTCAACACTTTTAGGTGATCACGGCCTTGGAGGTCACGCATAAGTGACGCTCTTGAACAAAGAGAACCATCTAACCAGCGTTCATAGATCTGGCGTTTGGTTTGATTATGGGGGAGTGTCATGGGCGTTGGGGCTTGTTTGATAACATCCAACGCTTTTTCAAAATCTTTTTCAGATCGGATAGGTTCGATGTGGTCAGCATTTGCCAGGTCCACCGGAAGCCAATATTCAATATTTGTTGCTTTGATTTTGAAAAATGTCACATCTTCACCCTCAAGCCTTTTGTTAACAATTTCAACAACTTTGCCCACACCATGAGAATAATGTACGACCCAATCACCCACCCTAAACCGAAGTGTTTTTGTTGATGCCATTATGTTCTCAATCCTTTTTATTACGAGTTACGACAGATTATTTGCATTATGATAAGAATATCTAAGCTGATTCATAAAAATTTTTATGAGTGAAGCTTTAGCGGTGCTGGTTAAGCCAACCCCCTGACAATTTAATCTCCGCTAAAGGAATCCATCAATTCATTTATTCCATTATTTTACTCCATGAAATGAATAATAATAAGCTGTTTTATCAACTTGATGGAGATAGGCATAAAATGTCTACCCGTTTAGTTGGTTTGAAAATTATTAATGGTCGCACAATTTAAAAAAATTCGCTGATAGGCTGGAAGCTTATAGTAGAATTGAACAATATTTTAAAGCAAAAACTATAGCAATCTGGGCAAACTTAACCATGGCCATTGGCAGAAAAAATTTATTTCCATCACATACTCAATTATTCCTTCAAGGGATGCTTAAAGCAGTTCCGATTGTGTTAGGTTACCTGCCAGTTGGATTTGCCTTTGGTGTGCTGGCAGAAAAAGCCGGAATATCGACTATTAATGCCTTGCTGATGTCATTGATCGTCTTTGCAGGATCGTCTCAATTGATAGTAGTGGGGTTAATGGCAGCGGGTATCACCCCTGTATCAATTATTATGACCACATTCGTGGTCAATTTACGCCATATGTTGATGTCAGCCGCACTTTCCCCTTATTTGCAGCAATGGAGCAGGTCTGCTTTGGCAGGGTTTGCTTACGAGCTGACAGATGAGACTTTTGCTATACACGCTGCCAGGTTCAGTAGAGAAGAGCCTCAAAAAGTTGAAACATTTGCGATCAATTTTACTTCTCATGCAGCCTGGATTGCGGGTACCTGGCTAGGTGTGGCCGCAGGCAGCTTTATTGCTGATGTCGAACCCTTTGCGTTGGATTATGCACTGCCGGCCATGTTTATTGCTTTGTTGGTGATGCAAATAAAGGCGAAATCACAAATATTTTCAGCACTGATTGCAGCAGGTATTTCAGTCGTCCTCTTGCTGTTGGGCTTTGGCCAGTGGCATGTGATCTTGGGTACGATCATCGGAGCAACTTTTGGGGTTATGGTGGAGCAATGGATCAAGACTTAATATTAATTACCATTATTGGAATGGCCTTGGTGACCTATGTGCCGAGGATTTTTCCTCTATTGGCTTTATCTGATAAAAAGCTGCCAGATCTTGTTGTTGCATGGCTTAAACAGGTTCCCGCAGCTGTTCTGGCTGCGATGTTACTGCCATCAGTCCTCATGCCTTCCGGTGAAATTTCGGTAGGTTTGGACAACCTGTTTCTTTGGGCCGCATTACCAACCCTTGGCGCAGCTATTTTAACCAAGAGCCTGTTTGTCCCGGTTATCATTGGTATGCTCGTGGTGATACTGGGCCGATTATTGATTGGTTAATTGTAACTACTTAGCTTATGAAAAAATAGGGGGTGTGGTGTGGCGGCAAAGCCGCCACACCACACCCCCGACCTTTCTTTTGCAAGGCAGCCTGAGCAGTTACGGTTAATTTAAAATTGGTACAGGAATTATTTTCTCCCATACCAATGCAAAGCTGCGAATTAAATTGATTAAAATATGGCTTTTGCCCACTCTTGGGCGCGCTCAAGTTCGCCTTCACTCAAAGGGCCTTCTGTCCCGCTGACACCAAAACCATCGCGGGGTAAAGCAATCGTTGCGCCGGCTGATTTCAATCCTTTCTCAATTTTTACATCAGCATAACCAAATAATTTGATCATAAATTTTAAGAAGCCAGAATCCGTCTGATCAATGGGAATGCGTGTGTCAAAAGCTGCTGATTTTACACCGGTAAGTGAATCGCCAGGCAGGGATTTTAAGTAATTTGTAATAGCCGGGGTCGGTCTGAAGGCGCGGGTGGGGGATCCAACAAAAAGGATTTTTAAATCTTGGATATCGTCAGATGAGACTTCACTGACTTTTTTAACTATGGTTTCAGGACCTAGAGCTTCGCCAATTGCTTCTGAAATTTTTTCAGTATTACCAAAGACCGAATCGTATATAACCAGTTTTTCTGCCATTTTAAACTCCAATTTATGTTAAGGGATAATGATTGATTTGAGGTTAATTATAAGTGCTAAACTTAAAAATTTTCTAAAAAGAATACTGAATAAATATGCAGGTTTGTTATTAAGTTGACAACTAGGTTTGTGAGATTCTTATAGGTCAGTCCAGGTTGTGTCGGCCTGCCAATGCGCGCAGTAATGTGTTCTGATCAGCATATTCTAGGTCACCGCCAACTGGCAGACCTCGGGCCAGGCGGGTCACTCGTGGGACTAAAGCGCTGATCCGTTCATTCAGGTACATGGCAGTCGCATCACCTTCCATGCTGGGGTTGGTGGCCAGGATAACTTCCTGAAAAGAATTATGTTCTAGCCGATTATAAAGTTGTTGGATTTTCAGGTCTTCAGCGCCAATGCCTTCAATCGGTGAGAGCACACCATGCAGCACATGATAAAGCCCATTGAACCCGGCGGTCTTTTCAATCGCCAGGACATCTAAAGGCTCTTCGACAATACATAGAATTTGACGATCGCGCTGTTCGTTGGTGCAAATTTCACAAACTGGGAAGTCTTTATGGGTGATATTAAAGCACGTTTCGCATAGACCTGTAGAATGTTTGATACCAACCAATGCTTCTGAAAGGCTTTTCGACAGTTCTTCTGGTGCACGCAAGAGATAAAAAGTCAATCTTGAGGCTGTTTTCGGTCCAATCCCCGGCAAACGCGAGAGGGCATCAATCAGGTTCTGTACAGGTACAGGCAGTGAGCGCATTGGATTAGATCAAAGCCCTAAACCTAAGCCGCCCAGCATCTCTGAAAAGGGGGCCATTTTATTAGCAGCCAATTCTCGAGACTGATCCAGCGCAGCATTGATGCCGCTGGTGATCAGGTCTTGCAGCAGGTCGACATCGGCATCATCTAATAATTCTGGTGCGATTTCTACAGATTTACAGACCTGGTCGCCTGTCATGGTGATACTGATGACGCCTCCGCCGGCTGTTGCGGTCACAGTCTCATCAGCGAGTTCAGCCTGTGCCTGTGCCATTTGTTCTTGCATCTGTTGAATTTGTGCCATCATGCCGCCGCTGCCGCTTTTACTTGCGCGAGGACGGTTATAACCCTTGGCCATATTTCTATCCTTTCCTGTACGGGATAATTTTCATTAAATTTCTTCTGCTTTGCTGATTTTACCGCCAAGATCGCGAGTGGCAGTGCTGACCATTCCATCCTGATCGATTTCAAGGTCTTCAGGCAGGGCACTGCCTTCTTGTGAAGTGACAATGCACTGCACCTTTAGTGGTTGACCTATGACCTCCTCCAGAATATCCATCATCAGGTTGAGATTACCTTCTTTATCCATCATATTTTTCAAGGTTTGAGATGAAAAACCTAAAATAAGGCTGTTATTTTTCAAACCAGCCACTTTGCTTGAATTCAGCAATCCTTCTGTGTGCCGGCTGTGTTTTCCGACCAGTGATTTGATCTTGTTCCAATTGGTGTGAATAAGGCTGATTGAGATATCACCTTCGGTTTCAGGTGAGATGATTTCTTTTTGTTGTGTTAGAGCTGGTTCTTTCTTAGGTGAATTTCCAGGATGTTCCTTTTTCTTTTCTGAAATTACCGGTACTTGTTTCTTATCCTGAACTGGTTTATTAATTTCATTTTGTGGTGTGCTTTTCGGTTCAGGTATTTTTACCTGTTCATTTATTTTTTTAGCTGGTGGATTGTTTTCAACAACCTTTTGGGGTGGTCCAGATGATTCATCTGGGGGTGGTGATGCTAAAAAAGAAGTGAATGCCAGTTCCAATCCCAGCCCCGGATGCCAATTCACCTGTTCTTTTATCGCGGCCTGGTTAAAGGATTCAATTGCTGGCAGCAGTGCTGGTATGGAGATTTGTCTGGCGTGGTCATCTAATATTGTGCGAATTTCATCAAGGACATCAACTTGACCTGTATTTCCCATTTTATACAGCAGAATATTGCGTAAGTAAGTCACGATTTGCCGTGCCAACTGTCGTGGATCGGTACCGCTGTCCAAAGCCTGGTTGATCTGGGTTAAACCCTTAGCAGAATCCTTTTCGATCAACGCACTGATAATTTCTACCACACGCATGCTGGTCGCTGTGCCAAGGACAGTTTGGGCAATTTCAAGGGTAATGGTCTGGCTGGTTGATGTGAGCTGGTCTAGTAATGAAATTGCATCACGTAGACTGCCAGTTGCCTGCCTGGCAATTTCTGTGAACACCTTCTCATCTACCTGGATGCCTTCAGACTCGCATTTCTTTTTCAGGTGGTCGACGATGATATTCAGTGGGATCCGCCTGAATTCATGCCGCTGGCATCTTGAAAGCACAGTTGCAGGAATCTTGTGGATTTCAGTTGTTGCTAAAATAAAAATGGCATGCGGCGGCGGTTCTTCCAGTGTTTTTAGGAGGGCATTAAATGCCGCTGTGGAGAGCATATGGACTTCATCAATAATGTAAACTTTATAGCGCCCTTGTGAAGGTGAAAAATTAATCTTGTCACGCAAATCTCGCACATCATCCACACTGGTGTTTGAGGCGGCATCGATTTCGATCAAGTCCATAAACCGACCTGTGGTCAATGATTGGCAGTGTTCACAAGCATTGCAGGGACGTTTGGCCAAATCAATGTCGAGGCAGTTCACTGCCTTTGCCAACAACCTGGCGCATGTTGTTTTGCCAGTACCGCGAGGTCCGGCAAAAAGATAAGCATGTGCTACCCGGTCATTCAGTACGGCATTACGTAATGTCTGGATGACATGTTCCTGGGCTGCGACTTCGTCCCAATCTTGAGGCCGCCACTTTCGATAGAGTGCTTTAACCATATTTTTGTTGCTCTTTTTACGGTATTGAATAGGTTGAAACGATTTCACCATCGTCATTGATTAACCGGGCATTTTCTCCAGATTCCCAAATTGGTGAATCTGACTGCCAGAACAGCTCGATTACAGAATTAACACCGGATTTTGATTGAATTTTTATCGCCCCACTGCTGTTGAGGATCATTGCGGGAATAGTGAAAGTTTGGTCCCGATGATTCACCAGCTGCCAGCCAGTCAGGTCTACAGGTTTTTCACCTTGGTTGATGATTTCAACATATTCAACCTCTAAATTTCCTGGCCCAACAATTACTCGGATTTGCACATCAGAAGATCGCGATGAAAGTTCTGAAGTGAGTTCTTGGGTTGTGGGGTTTTCATCTTCATCAGGAATAACTTGATCAGAGGGAGTTACCAGATTAGAGATGGTTTGTTGAGTTTCAAATTCAAGCGGGTTTAATTCAGGTTGTCTGCTGTCCCAAATCCATAGTACCGTCAGTGTTGTCACAGCTGAGATGAAAATATTAATTAATATATAGAACAACAACGGTGATTTATTTCTCATGGATGAAAATCCTCTGTGTCAAGAATGATAGCACACCTTGGATATTTTGCCAAAAAAGCTGATAAGAATTCTTTTGTCAATAGCTCTTCTGAAAATTAGTTAACAAATCGATAACAAAACCTTGCAGTTCCATTAATAGCCTTGTGATATTCTAAAATTGGTTTCGGAAATTTGATTTCTCTCCTTTCAAGTTTGACCAAAACCAACAGATTGGGGAACTTAACCCAACAGCACTATAAGGTGAGGTTAACAAAACAAAGCAGGCGTTTGGTGAGGCGCCTGCTTTGTGCGTTAATTAGCGTTAAGTTTTATTGAAACGTTAAAGATTTAATGTGTTCAATATGGTCTCGCAGATGCCAGAGTGTTCTCCGGACAATCTTGCGGTATGACCAAAACTCACCTTCAATGCCTGTCACAATAACTAGATCAGCAAAATTTTGAAAGCTCTCATGTATTAGTTTGGCGGTCTGTGCCAGTCTAGATTCAGTATCTTTTTCCAGCTCTTTGTGTGTTAAGTTTGTTAGCGAAAGGCGTGAGAGATACCATAATTCAGCATTTGCAATATGGGACGCAATGCCTAATATATTCCAACGTTCACCCGGGTATGACCGTTCAAGTATCGATGAATCCAATGTGGATAACCCGGCAAGCAACTCATCCCGCTGCCAATCAAATATCGTTAGGGCTGTGTTGATTTCATCACTTGATAGTGGTCGCCAATCATCGACAAACCAGGCATTGATCTCATAGCCTTCCCCTGGCGGTGTTGGGCGATAATCAGCACCCATGCAAAAGGTTGTATAGCGATCCACAACCTGAAGATCAATATCTACAAAATTTAACCAGGAATTTGGTGTGTGGCCATCAACCCACGTTTCAATGGCTACCAATGAACGTGGCATATTCAATAACGCCTCTGCCTCATCCAATCCGTAAGCAAAACAACCGGGGTAATCCAATGCCCAGGCAACGCATCGGTTTTCGTTGTTATTTTCTATGCCAATCCGGATATGCATATTACTATCTCCGAAATAAAATATATGGTCAATTGTAAACGAAAATATGTTTAGGATAACGAAAAAATCCGCCGGTGTCAGGCGGATTTTTCAAAGTTTGTGGATGATATTGACCAACCAGGGGGATCTTCCCGGCATTGGAAGGCTCAATGTCTTATTGATTGGATAATCAATCATTGTCACCCTTCTCCAGACCTGTGAAGCTGATGAGTGCGAATAAGATTCCAAATAAACCAACGACCAGGTATACAACAGCGCTCATGGAGATCTTCCTTTCTTTATTTCTATAACGATAATTCCGTTTTTAAAAAAGTTTGTTTATGCAGATTAAAAATAATCTGCTTTGCTATGAACAACACCAAAACTATTGAATGGTGACGGTTAAAGGATAATTTATTTAAATATAGTAACTGCTCAGTTGATGAGGAAATAAGGGGTGTGGTGTGGCGGCTTTGCCGCCACACCACACCCCTGACCTTTCTTTTTCAGGGCAAACTGAGCAGTTATTAATATATTAATAATCTGCCTAAGGATTGGGTATTAATAACCAACCGGCCAATAAATACTGGCCGGTTGGTTAGGTGTTTATCCTGAATGTTATTTAATCTGTGAATACAGGCAGGTGACCTAATGAAATTATGTCGGACCACTTTGCCCTTTCACCTTCTGTCAGGATAGCAGCTTCAGCTGTGATATTTGCGCCAGCTTTTTCTAATATCATCCGCATGCCTTGCAAGGTAGAGCCGGTGCTGATGACGTCATCGATAATTACAACTTCAGAGCCCATTACCAAATCCCGATCCTTTTCATCCAGGTAGAGCATTTGGGGTTCTCCGGTTGTTATTGAAAGGGTTTCAGATGTTATAGCATCACCCATATAGGGTTTGTAAGATTTCCTTAAGACAAGATATGGTTTTCCGGTGGCGACAGACAGGGCATGAGCAATGGGGATGCTCTTTGCCTCTGCGGTAACCAGCAGCTGGAATTTTGTCGTTTCAAGTTTTTTAGCCAGGGCTTTTGCACAAGCTTCAACAAGCTCTGTATCGCCCAATATGTTCAGGATGGCTATTTTCAGTCCTGGTTTAATTTCAAATAACTCCAGGTCACGTTGAATGCCGGCAATCTCAATTGGATAGATTTCGCGTTCTTGGGTCATGCTTGTTTCTCCCATATTATCTATTATAAGGACAGGCCAATTATAATCGAGGTTATTGAGAATTTAATTTAAGCTTGGATGGAAATCTTCTAAGAATAAGTAAATGTTAAATTAAACTTGCCAGGGACGCCGACCCTGGCAAGTTCATTAAGGAGGAGAAGAAGAGAAGTCGCCTTTACTTGTCAATAATCATACAGGATACCGGTGCTGATTGCTTGACGCTTAACCTACGATTGCCCTACGACAACTCGACAATTGGACTTCACTCAAAGGTGAATTAAAGTCGTAATGTCTGAAGGCAATTAAGGTATGATTGACTTGGAACACTTATTCACAAAACGAGGTGAAATTTGGATAGAACTTACGGTGAATTGACTTCTACCCCAATAGGGCCGCTCAGCTTTATGGCGGGTGAAAAAGGGCTTGAAAAGGTCGCATTTTTGCCATTATCCAGCCTAAAAGCCGCGTTAGAAGGCGATACCAGGGCCCCTTCTCTAAAAGGGTTCGAAACCATCAATACTTTATTGACAGAGGTCAACGCTTATCTGCAGGGCATCCTGCGTTCATTTTCAATTGAAATTAATTGGGATGTGATGGAGTCATACCAGCGTTCAGTATTAGAACTTGTTTCGACTATTCCTTATGGTGAATGTATGACTTATGGTGAAGTTGCAGCGACTTTAGGCAAGTCAAAAGCTGCTCGAGCCGTTGGCCGTGCGTTGGCCACAAACCCGATGCCAATTATGATCCCTTGCCACCGGGTTGTAAGCGCCGATCACAAACTACATGGATATTTGGGCGGCCTTGAAATTAAGGCATTTTTGTTAGCGTTAGAAGGACACCAGGTGAACAATCGTTGCTTGATGATTGCAAAGTAAATCAGTTTTCCCATTCAAAGAAAGTAGTAGGTTTATTATGGAAAATTCCTTAGGTGATTACGAAGGATACAAATCGGGATATGTTGCTCTCATCGGTAAGCCCAATGTTGGCAAATCAACTTTACTAAATAATTATTTAGGTCAGCCAATTGCTGCTGTATCATTTAGGCCGCAAACGACCCAACGGCGGCAGCTTGGTATCCTGACCACGCCCGAAGCCCAAATCATATTTGTGGATACACCAGGCTTGCATGGCGGTGATTTTAAACTCAGTGAATTTATCAACCAAGAAGCACATTTTGCCATGCTGGATGCGGATTTGCTGCTGTTCATTGTAGATGTCAGCCAGATGCCGGACGGTGAAGACGTTCAGCTTGCCGATCAGGTTAAGCAATTGAGAAAGGATATTCCGAAGCTGTTGGTTCTAAATAAAGTTGATTTGGTGGATCCAGATGATTTAAATCAGCATGTTACTGCTTTCCAGAACTTGTTGGTATTCGACGACCAAGTAAAACTATCAGCGACGACAGAAGAAGGCCGAGAAGCTTTACTGGAACATGTTGCAAATCTTTTGCCAAGTGGACCGCAATTTTACCCAGAAGAGCAGATCACAGCCACCAATGAGCGCGAGATCGCTGAAGACCTGATCCGGGCGGCTGCCATGCAAAATTTACAGGAAGAATTGCCCTATGTTCTGTTTGTCAGAGTTAATGATTACAAACTGCGTGAGGAAGGCAAGCGGTATATTCACGCAACGGTCTTTGTGGAACGGGATACTCAAAAGGGGATCCTGATCGGCAAGGGGGGCAGTATGATAAAAACGATCAGTACAACAGCACGAAATGCGATTGAATCCATGAGCGGTGAATCAGTTTTTCTTGAATTGCAAGTTAAGGTGGAAAAAAATTGGCGAAATAACCCGGCATTCTTACAGCGTTATGGATTAAGCCATGATTGAAATAAGGGAAATCAATCGTTGAATCCTATTGTGATCCTGCCTTTCTTTGTGTTGGATTGGTTTGCAATTGCCTTAAATTGGCGGCAGATAAAATATCTATCAAAACCATTTGCAATGGCTTTGATTATCGGGTGGACACTCTCAACAACCGGTTTTCAGCCGGGAATATTCATCATATTGCTTTTGTCAGCGCAAGTGATGGGTTTGGCGGGGGACGTATTTTTGCTATTTCCTCAGCGTTGGTTTTTTTGGGGCTTGATCGCCTTCTTATGCGGACATGTGTTGTACGGGATTTTATTAGTTCGATTATTAACCCGGGCAATAGCTGATTACACATTTGCGCTGGTTGATGTGTATTTTGTGGTAATTTGTTTTGGGATTTGGCTGATTGTAATGTTGGGGTTTTACAAGATCTTGGATTTTGAAGGAATGGCTGCGCCTGCAAGTAAGTTTTTGTGGGTTGCATGCCAATTCTATGCGCTGATCTTGAGCGGTTTGGTTGTTTTTTCAGTTCTCTTGGTTAGAATTTCGCTTATAACTTCGGTTCAAAGCCTGATGCTGCCCATTGGTGCAAGCTTATTTCTCACTTCTGATTTTTTGCTGGCCTATGATCGGTTTAAGAAACACATCAATAATGGCCAATTAATTGTACGCATTACCTATCATTTGGCGCAAATCTCTATGGCAATTGGGTTTGTGGCCATGATCAGATGAAATTTAATCTTGGATCTAAAAAATGTTTAGGGGAAATTGAATAAGGTTTTAGTCACTTGACAAAATAGAACAAATGATCTATTATTGGAATTAACGACCCATGATTAGTCCAGGAGGTTCCAATGAACGTCAGCCAATCGCTCAAAATGTCATTTTCCAAATCACTGGCTGGGATCAAGATCAGCAAAAGTATGCTCTACATGGTTGTTTTTATTCTTGCGCTGATTGCTTTTGAGGCATTTAACTACAGCACAACAGATTTTGCGCTTACTGGTTTATTGGGGGACCTGCAATTTGTGGGGATCCGTTGGGCAACTCTTCTAGCCTTAGCTTTTTGCGGCATTGATTTTGCCGGCATTACCCGGCTGTTAGCACCGCAATATGAGCAGAAAGACTCCGTGATATCAACATGGTTTATGTTCAGCGCCTGGGTATTGGCTGCCACCATGAACGCAATCCTGACCTGGTGGGGGATTGTGCTGGCAATCCAGACCCATCCTATGATGAGTACCGGGTTTGTTGATCCAAAGTTTGTTACCACGACGCTGCCAATCATGATCGCTCTTTTGGTCTGGGTGATCCGGATCTTGCTGGTGGGGACCTTATCGAAGAAAAGTGAGCAGGTATCGGCTAAAAATAAACAAAGCGTACCGTCCACGATGTCTCGACGAGAATTTCGCCAGGCACAAAGTTTCGTAGCCCAGCAGAATAAAGATCAAACCCGCACACAGCAGGCTACTTTTATGCCGCGGGCCGCTTCCAAACGCAATAACCATCCGGATCCACAGTATATCCCCATGCAGGATGAGATGGCTTATCATTAATAGTCAGGGTTGGCTCAGAATTAATTTAAATTTGATAAAAATTCGTTGACATTTCAAAGAAGCCATAGTAATATATTCGACACACTCAGGTGTGAATTGGCGAAGTAGCTCAATGGTAGAGCAGTGGACTCATAAGCCATTGGTTGGCGGTTCAAATCCGCCCTTCGCCACTTTTTATTTAATCTCAAAAGTAAAGTTTAGTGATAGTTTAGGTGTGGCGACTTCAAGAATAATAACCCTGCAAGCGCATATTTATTATCCGTTTATATTACTATTTGGCTATTAAGGTACAAATTAATGCTAACTTTATTTTTGCAATTATGCTGCACAAAATATATTGTACAGAACAAATCACAAATAATAAAGAACATCAAAAAACCCACCATTATTAAATCCATTCTAAACCTTATTTTCATGTGAGTCAATAATTTCTAATATCACTTTTGTTTATCAATCCGTCAATTGTAAAAATTATTTTTAACACGGCCTTAAAAGCTTCGCTTGTCATTCGCTCGCATGGTCAAAATAACACCACGCTCGCTCAATCCTGCGCTTACTTAATAAGCCGTGGATGTTTGCTGGCTACCAGCAGCTTTGCCGACAACAAACCGCGCCGGCTTCAGCCGCTGGTTAGCAGGTCCGTGCCTTTCAGGCACGCCCTGCCACTGCCAGCACGTTTTTCAGCACGCTCCCCAGCACCTTTTTCGGTCGGCTAAACTCACATCGCCTCGCTCAACCTTCCTGCCGCCAGAATCTTTTCACTGTCGGATTGCCGTTAAGCCCACCGCCAATCCGACAAACCTTGTTCAAACCCTGGCGGCTTTTAACCGCTCGGCTCTCGCTCACACCCCCCTCCGCTTTGATTACATTCTTAGCATAATTGAATCTGCATAAGCTTTCGGGGGGTGCGGCTCGTGTTCGACAGCCTCCCCTCATTTTGTGGTGCTGAGATCGGTTGATAATTTCGCACCGGGAAATCCATAATCCTGATGATCACCATTGCTGAATATAAGTCCCTCTCTCTAGAAGCATATGGAATTTCATCATCTTGTTGACAAAAATATTAATTGTACAATTTATGTCACCAGATTAATTGAGTTGTAATTTCTCAGATGAATATTGTTTTTTTAGGTGATTTTGTCGAGAAGGAGCTTCTTTTTACTTGAAAATTCTTCATCGGTAATAATACCTTCGTCTTTTAATTTGGCTAATTCCCTAATTTGCTGAACGATATTTTTGTATTCAGAATTAGATTTTTGTTCAGCAACTAATTGTGAAGAATTAATTGCATTCACAATGGCGTATTCTTTTTCTGGTATTAGGTCCTTAAATATTTGAAATGCCTTAGTATCAAAATACAATGTACATCTCATGTTGTTTTCATCAAAGTAATTTATTATTGTTTCTCTAGTATCATGTGTGATTAACTCTGATTTCACTTCTTTATTTTTATTTCTGCTTCCAATTATTGCACCCACGCTACCTGCGATAACTTGCCCAGCAACTGCACCTTTTATTGATGTTCCACCACCGCCTCCACCGGAAATCCTGTTTTCTTTATATATTTCACCAATTTGAGCAAAATATTCAATGTGCATTAATGACTCTACTGTAAAAACCAGCACTTTAAAAACTAAACGCACGGTTATCAACAGCGAAAGTGGTCAAAAAATCCCGGACAGCATCCAATAAAAA